>BNZF01000004.1 GCA_026000865.1 Clostridia bacterium | reverse complement strand
TTAGTGCTGTTTATTCTTTTTTAACAGTACATATTTACAAATTTTAAATCTAACAATACAATTTTTTCGTCAATAAGCTGATAAAAAGTTTAACGAAAATTCACAAAGATTTTTTTTAAAAAGGAAATACATAAAGAAAATAGACCTGTTCTAAAACCCGTTTTATGAATAGTTTAACTTTGAAATAGTGAGGATGTTTTTCTCTAAGAAGCGGGTCGGTACCCCACACCCTCTTTATTTTTTAACGTTAAAATAATCTAAAAAAGATAGATTATTAATGCGAATCACCTTTTAAAGCCTGTTTTTTAATAGTATAGTATAAATATTACAGCGGGGTTGCGGGCTCTGCCTGCTTATCGACGGGCAGCTCCCGTCCCCCTACTTGCAAAAAACTGTAAAAAAATAAGTTTTAGGAATTCAGTTCTATTGCAAATTTTAAAGGGCGATTCGCATTATTAAGTTTTAGAACAAGTCTAATATATAACACTACATAAAATGAAAGGGGTTGATTGATTTCTAATGCTTGAAAAAACAATCGAAATTAACGATATTAATAAAATCACAGAAATTGTTGGGAACAGTGACAAAAATTTAAATATTTTACAGAAACACTATGATGTAACTATTTTAGTGAGGGGTTCAAGTCTGAAAATTATTGGAGACAACGCCGAAATTGCAAGTAAAGCGTTACAAATCATCGCAAAAATGGCACTAAACAACGAGCATATTTCCGAACAACAAATACGAAATGCAGTCAATCTTGTTTCAGCTGGTGAAGAAAACAAATTAATTGAATTAACAGATAATATTTGTTTAACTGCCACGGGAAAAGTTATAAAACCTAAAACACTCGGACAAAAACAATATATAGACGCTATCGCAAAAAACACTATCGTTTTGGGAATTGGACCTGCGGGAACAGGCAAAACTTATCTCGCGGTTGCAATGGCGGTTAAAGCGTTCAGAGCAAAACAAGTCCAAAAAATAATTCTTACTCGCCCTGCTGTTGAGGCAGGTGAAAATCTTGGTTTTTTGCCAGGTGACTTGCAAGATAAAATCGACCCTTATTTGCGGCCTTTATATGACGCTCTGCTTGATATGTTCGGCAGTGAGGGCTTTAAAAGGCATATGGACCGCGGCACAATCGAAGTTGCTCCCCTAGCCTATATGAGAGGGCGTACTCTTGAAGACGCTTTTATAATACTTGATGAAGCTCAAAACTCAACCAACGAACAGTTCAAAATGTTTTTAACACGTCTTGGGAACAACTCGAAAATGGTGATTACTGGTGATATTACACAAATAGACTTGCCCCCATCAAAAAAATCCGGTCTACTTGAAGCAACTAAAATACTGCAAGATATTGATGATTTGAAATTTCACAGATTTAGTGACAAAGACGTTGTTCGGCATAAATTAGTGCAAGATATTATCAACGCTTATGAAAAATACCACAAATAAATGTTAAAAATTTTATTATTGTGTGTTTATGAAACCTCTTAATTATTTGTTTAATTATTACAAATTTTACAAAGAGGTGTGTGAAGTACAACAAAATACGAGCACCCGTAAACTGTTACGTGTAGGTTTACCCATATACTTCTATTTACGCGACAGTATGTGCAATCATGGACTGTTACGTATAGGTTTTTCCCCATATACTTTTATCTACGCGACAGTATGTGCAATCATGGACTATTACGTGTAGGTTTTTCCCCATATACTGTTATTTACACAACAGTATGTGCAACTATGGACTGTTACGTACAGGTTCCACCATATACTTTTATTTACGCGACAGTATGTGCAATCATGGACTGTTAAAAAAGAATAAACAGCCCTAAGGACTTTTCCTTATGGCGAGAGAATTATGAGAGATTATGTGATTTTTTATAGAGATAATAGATACGCTTTTAATTAAGGTTTTTAGTGAGAAATTTTAAGAACAGAAATTTTCACTGATTGAACCAACATAGCAATAATCTTTGATACGGCGATAGATTTCGTTTGTCATTCCGTCTGCATAAAGCAGTTCAAGCACATTGCTGAAATAATAAATTTTTCCGCGTAGTTCTATGCAGGCTAATGCTAATTCAGAAGTTATGCCAAGTTGCAAAAAGTCCTCATAAGTTGCAGTATTCAAATCAATGGAATATATCGTTTTAGATGTTGTAGTAATTTTAGCAGTAGTAGTTTTAGAAATGGCATTTTTAGTTGTTGTTTTAGGTTTTGCGGTAGTTAAAGAAGTAACATTTTCTGTAACAGTATCTGTTATCATCGGTAGTATTTCAAAATCATCCTCTTTTTTAAGAAAAACTATTGCAAATCCTAATATTACAATTATTAAAAATGCAATTGCTATTGCGATTTTCTCTGTCATATGTTCTTTTTATAGATATAGAGTATTCCGTTGAGAATAAGAGTATCGTCAAGAATGACTTCTTTTTTGCAATATGGTACGATTTTATTTGCAATACCGCCCGTTGCAATTGTTGTGCATTTGTAACCTAAATCTGTCTCAATGCGTTCAATAAATCCATCAATGAGTGAGGCGGTACCGTAAAGCAACCCGCTTTTCATACTGTCAATTGTATTTGTGCCGATTAGACGTTTTGGCTTGTCCAAATCAATATCAGGCAAAAGTGAAGCTCGACTTGCAAGAGCATTAAGAGATATATTTACGCCCGGATAAATCATTCCGCCGAGAAAATTTTTGTTTTTGTCAATAACGCTGATAGTTGTTGCTGTGCCTAAGTCAAAAATTATGCATGGAACAGTATAGTCATGAAGTGCCGCAACCCCTCCGCATACTAAATCTGCACCAAGCTGAGCAGGATTATCAATCGCAATATTCAGACCTGTTTTTATTCCCGCACCAACAAGCAAAGGAACACGTCTCGTCAGCTTTTCAAGGGCTGACGAGAGCGTGGAGTTTAATTTTGGAACAACGGAAGAAATAATCACACCGCTGATTTTTTCTTGACTTAACCCATAGAGTTCAAGAATTGTTTTAAAAGAAACGACGTATTCCAAAACAGTATTATTAGGAGCAGTTGTAATCCGTTCAACAAACATAGGAGTGTTATTGTCTGGTGCAAAACACCCGATTACTATATTGGAATTGCCAACATCAACTGTCAGTATCATATTTGGTTCCTTGTTATTGCGATTAGTTTTATAGACTTGTTCTAAAATTTTTGATTATTCTAACGTTAAAAAAAATCAAAAGGGGGACGGATAGTTTATGGTTAATAGTTTATAGTTGAAAGTAGCACCGAGAAACTATTAACGAACTGTTCGCATAATTTAATAACCATACAGTTAAACTGTATCGAGAAAATGTCAGCGTGGGTTAGTATATGCTGGCATTGCTCGCCCGAGTTGCTGAGTTGAGCAAAATGCAGAACAAGCAGAACAAAAAGGTGTTACCCGCCCGCGTAAGTCAGCTAACCGTATAGTTAAACTATGACGTGAAGTATATGCGGGAAGGCTCCTGCCAGTGGCAGAATCAGTGCCTTGTCGTAGCGTTTACGCGTAGACGGGACACGAAGTGCCCGCCCGTCCGCGTGAGTTGCTAAGTTGAGCAAAATGCAGAACAAGCAGAACAAAAAGGTTTTACCCGCCCGCGTGAGTCAGCTAACCGTATAGTTAAACTATGACGTGAAGTATATGCGGGAAGGCTCCTGCCAGTGGCAGAATCAGTGCCTTGTCGTAGCGTTTACGCGTAGACGGGACACGACGAAGTGTTTGCCCGCTTGTTCACGTGAGTTAGCTGACAGTATAGTTAAATTATGATGCGAAAATGCCAGCCAAGGATAGTATATGCTGGCATTGTCCGCCCGAGTCGCTGAGTTGAGCAAAATGCAGAACAAAAGGTGTTACCTGCCCGCTAGGCTCTTTTCTTGCTAAATGTTTTAAAACCAATATTAATTATTTTGGCAATTGCAGGAGCAAAAATTAGATTGGCTCCTAGTTCAAAAAAGAAGTTTGCACCGATTAAAACTGTGAATATGAATGTTGTTGCGTTAGCACCGCCTGCCCATTCTTTGATGGTGTCAAGGAAGAAAAGGTAAGAGCCAAGCAGAAATATTCCTGTATTAATGAGAGGGCAAACGACAGCCGAACTAAATACCGCAGCGAGTTTGTTTTTTTGGGCAAGAAGTTTATAAACTAGACCTGACGCAAAACCTGCCAAAGTGCCTTTTGCTAAAACGACAAAAACTGTTGCAAGGGTGTTAATTTGTAAGAACGCTGCAGCGTCACCGCTGACTAAAACTGCTATGCCAAAGACAAAACCTAACCAAGTTCCTGCGTATACTCCGCAGAGAGATGCCCCAATTACAACGGGTATCAAGACCAAGGTAATTGCGAATGTGCCGAGTTTGATAGGAGCAACAACGATTTGTAAAACGAATACAATCGCGGTTAAAACGCCTAACAATACAATTTTCTCTGTTTTTTTCATAATAAAAACAGCTCCTTAAAATAGGCTACTGCCCGCGTATACTCTTCTTTGTTTTACACAGTAAAATAATGCTATGCTTTTATTAGAATATATTAGACCTGAACTCATAATTTTTTATATTCCACACTTTGGAATATAAATAGAAAGGGCAGGGGCGGAGAGTTTACAGTTGAAAGTGTATAGTTATTGTGTCGCGACCTGCGGACGGACGTTTTTTCGCGGTATAGTTAACCAAACAGTTAGTTTACTGTCGCGTTTTATGGGCTTAAAAAGGAATACATACTTTCAACTCTACACTTTTAACTATAAACTCTCCGGTGCCCCTGCACTTACAAAAAAACTATAATTATTAAAGTAAATTCAGGTCTATTGAACATATAGCTATATTTTACATAGTAAAAATGATGCAAAAAACACCTAAATCACATGAAACACGGATTGTATTCGTGATTTTAAAGAGTACAAATGGTGCAACGCGTAGTCATTTTAACAAGGAACTGTTTCAATGTCAAGTTTTTAGTGAAAAATTTAAGCAGAAAATGCTTTTAATGCTTTCGGATAGAACCAAACGGCTATTCCTAAGAATAAAACTTGTGAGACATTTATGCTAAATTCTAAACCTAATGTTAGAGAATTGCCGACTAATTTGAATGTTGTGGGCGAAAATCCAAACTCTGCGGTTTTTGCCAAAAATGGTATGGAAGTTGCACACACACTTGCAAGAGCTTTTCCAAGCAGTAGTGCCGCAATAATTAAAACCGTCAGAATTATGCCTTTGGAAATTTT
Source organism: Clostridia bacterium (assembly GCA_026000865.1). Lineage (GTDB taxonomy): Bacteria > Bacillota > Clostridia > Oscillospirales > Ruminococcaceae > BNZF01. Next base: position 62,617 of record BNZF01000004.1, on the reverse strand, counting down.
GCTCATTTTTTTCTCTCCATATGCAATATTAATTTTTCTTGTCGATTATCTTTTGCATTTTTGCAAATTTGGCTTTATTAGACTTGCCTGTCGGAGAGTTAATAGTTAACAGTTAACAGTTATGGAGTGAGTTTATAGTTAATAGTTATGGTGTCCGCCTGACGGCGGACGTTTACGCAAGTTAGTTTAACTTAATCGTTGTTTCTTGGTCGCGTTTTATTATTGATATAATTATAGGTAACAGTCGCAAAACGCGACAGTGAGCTAATCATACAATCAAACCTCTCGCGTAAATGTCGCCCGCAGCACCATAACTATAATCTATTAACTATTTGCAGAGGGTTATTATAATAATATTTACTATAATTTATCTGCGAGATTTTTAAGTTCTTCGGAATGTTTAAGCATTTCTAGTTCTGCTCTGACAGAATCAAGTTCACGCAGAGCATCGTCTCGTTCATTTTTTGCTCTGCCTGCTTCATGAACATATCCTTGAATTTGTTTGCGTAAATTTTCAACATCTTTATTTGCCATATCAAGGTCGGCAAGCAAAGCATGACCAATCATAATAGCCGCTTTGTGTTGTGAAAGACGATATTTATCCACAACCTCATTTATTTTCACTTCAAGTCTGCGTGCTAATGCGATAATATAAGACGGATTTTCTTCCGATTTTATAATATACTCTTCACCGCAAATTTTGAATTTTATTATCTGTAACATTTTATACCTCCAATAATCTAGCAGGTAACACCTGCCTGGCGGGCGGGGAGCCCACGCTGGTGTTTTCACGGCGGGCAAACACTTCGTGTCCCGTCTACGCGTAAACGCTATGACAAGGCTCTGATTCAGCCACTGGCAAGAGCCTTCCCGCATATACTTCGCGATACAGTTTAACTATATGGTTAGCTAACTCACGTGGCGGGCGGGTAACACCTTCCTGGCGGGGATTCCCCGCTGGCATTTTCGTGCCATAGTTTGACTGTGCGGTTAGCATATTCAAGCGATGGGCAGTTAGCTAATAATTAGTAGCTAATAAAGGATGGTGTCTGTCCACCACTTTGTTTTCATTTATAAAAAAACAATAAAACTAAGTTTTAGGACAGGTCTTTACACTAAAATTATATCACCGTCAAATAAATAATCAAGTACAATAAAATTACAATTAAATAAAAATTTAGAAAAATTGTTTACAAACTATATTTTCTGTGGTAAAATAGCAAGGTTTGTTTATGGTGTTTGTAATATGTTAGCAAATATTTTGAGTAGTTGTGGCGTAAATTACTAAAATAGTTGCAAAAAAATCATAAAACAAAAGTTAAAACGAATTTTGTCCATGGTTACAATGTTGCCCGCGTGAAGTAAACTAACGATTTAGTTAAACAGTTAAACTATGTCGCAAAAAATAGGCAGGCATTGCCTGCCAGACTGTTACTTGGTTTAGGGATTAAGCGACCTTTTACTATGTGACTAGAAAATTTAAGGAGAAAAGCAATGCTTTTGAAAGACGAAAAAACAGCAGTAATTGAAGCAAATAAGCTTCACGACAAAGACACAGGTTCACCAGAAGTTCAAATCGCAATTCTTACAAAGAGAATTAATGATTTGACAGAACATCTCAAAATTCACAAAAAAGACCACCATTCTCGCAGAGGACTTTTGAAAATGGTTGGTCACAGACGTAACCTCTTGAATTATCTTGCGAAAACAGAGATTACAAGATATCGCACGATTATTGAAAAACTTGGCATAAGAAAATAATTTTACAGGTACACTTGCCTGTGCTTCGCGTCATAGCTTACAGGTAATACTGCCAGTGATTCGCGTCACAATTTAATTGTGCAGTTAGTATATTCACGCGGGCGAAGAGTTAGGTAATAGTTAGCAGGTATGGTGTCTGACATCCTTTCCAAAAAAACTATAAAAAATAAGTTCAGGTCTAGTAAGGTAATAGTGATAGTTATTGCTGTCACTATTGCCTTGATTATGTGACGGAATAAATAATAAATAAGAGTAGACAGTTACTCAAAATAGTATTATGCTCTTAGAATTTGCGATAACAGAGTGTGCAAAGACCAAGTGAAATTGCACAAAGCAAAAAAAAGTGCAAAGGTTGAGCGAAAATGCACAAAGCAAAAAAAAGTGCAAAGGTTGAGCGAAAATGCACAAAATAAAAATGTCTATTGTTATTTGTTATTTATTTCCGTCAGTAGAAGTTTATAAGTAGTAGTGTTTATATGTAATGTGAGAAAATTGTAATTATAAATGGTTTTAGTAAAGTTGCAACAAAAAAAGTTACTTTCTGATTACTATAAATCTACGTCAAGGTTCTAATTTTGCTGTGAAGCAAAGAACCTTCAAAATAAAAAAGGAAATTAAAAAAATGTTTGAAAATAAAAAAGTCTTTGAAACTACCTTTGGAGGTAGAAAACTGTCTGTTGAAACAGGCAAAACTTGCGAGCTATCTAATGGTTCTTGTTGGGTGAGATATGGTGATACAGTTGTAATGGCAAATGTAACCGCAGCTGCTAAACCGAGAGAAGGAATTGATTTTTTTCCGCTGTCAGTTGATTATGAAGAAAGACTTTATTCTATTGGTAAGATACCTGGCTCATTTATGAAAAGAGAGGGAAAACCCTCTGAAAAAGCTGTGCTGACTTCACGTTGCATTGACAGACCATTTCGCCCGCTTTTCCCGAAAGATATGCGTAATGACGTTACTATCGTTGTTACTGTTTTGTCTGTTGACCCTGATTGCTCACCCGAAATTACAGGTCTGATTGCGGCTTCTATTGCCGTTTCTGTTTCTGATATTCCTTGGAACGGACCTATCAGCGGTGTTTCCGTTGGGTTGGTTGACGGTGAACTTGTAATCAACCCGACACTTGAACAGCGTGCAACAAATGAGCTTGAATTAACACTTGCAGCGTCTGCTGATAAAGTCGTTATGATTGAGGCAGGAGCAAAACAAGTTCCCGAAGATATTATGATTAAAGCAATTGAACTTGGTCATGAAGAAATCAAGAAAATCGTTGCTTTTATAGCTGATATACAATCACAAATCGGCAAAACTAAATTTGAATTTGAAAGTCAAGAAATTGACCACGATTTATTTGATGCTGTTTATAATGAGTTTGTTGAGCAAGTTAAAGTTGCTCTTGACACAGACGATAAAAACGTGCGTGAGAGCCGTTTGCAACCTATTAAAGACGCTATTGCGGCTAAATATGGTGAAAATTCTGACGGAGATGGTCAAAAATATTCCGCTTCTGTTTTAGGTGAAGTTATCTATAAAGTTCAAAAGAAAATTGTGAGAGAATGGTTGTTTGAGGGGAAACGCGTTGACGGACGCGGTATTGATGATATTCGTTCGTTAGCGGCAGAAGTTGCCGTTCTCCCTCGTGTTCACGGTTCTGGACTTTTTACAAGAGGTCAAACACAAGTTCTTACTATTTGTACACTTGGCACAATTGGCGATGCACAGCGTATTGACGGGCTTGACGAGGACATTTCCAAAAGATATATGCACCACTATAATTTTCCGTCATATTCTGTTGGTGAAACTCGTCCGTCAAGAGGTCCTGGCAGACGTGAAATTGGTCACGGAGCATTGGCTGAACGTGCGTTAGAGGCTGTTTTGCCGTCAATTGAAGATTTTCCATATGCTTTGCGTTTGGTTTCAGAAGTTCTTTCTTCAAACGGTTCAACTTCACAGGGGTCAATTTGCGGTTCAACTCTCGCGTTAATGGATGCGGGTGTGCCGATAGATGCACCTGTTGCTGGTATTTCTTGTGGTTTGATTGTTATGCCTGACGGTTCATATAACACTATGGTAGATATTCAGGGCTTAGAGGATTTCTATGGCGATATGGACTTTAAAGTTGGAGGTACTCATAAAGGTATCACTGCAATTCAAGTTGACATTAAAGTTGACGGTTTGTCAATGGATATTATACGCGAGGCGTTTGAGAAAACACGCAAGGCTCGTCTCTATATCCTTGATGAAATTATGCTTAAAGCCATTGATAAACCTCGTGATGATGTTTCTGAATTTGCACCTAAAATGTTGCAAATAAAAATTCCGTCTGAAAAAATTCGTGAAGTTATTGGTCAAGGCGGTAAAGTCATTCAAAAAATCCAGTCTGATAATAATGTTCGTATTGAAATTGTTGAAGAAGCTGACGGTGGCAATGTATTCATCGCGGGTATTAATAAAGTTGGTGCACAGAACGCTCTTGATACTGTTAAAGCGATTGTTTCTGACCCTGAACTCGGACAAGTTTTCAATTGTAAAGTTGTTCGTATTATGACATTCGGTGCGTTTGTTGAATTTGCTCCTGGTAAAGAGGGGTTAGTTCATGTTTCAAAATTGGATAAAGAACGTGTTGAAAAAGTTGAAGATTTCTGCAAAATCGGTGACGAGTTTAAGGCGATGATTGTTGAAATTGACAAACAAGGTCGTATTAATTTGTCAAGAAAAGCTTGTCTTTAATAATTAACAATGCGAATCACCTTTTAAAAGCTATTTTTTAATAGTATAGTATAGTATAAATATTACAACGGGGGTGCGGGCTCTGCCCGCTTATCGGGGCGTAACCCCGCACCCCCTTATTTACAAAAACTATAAAAAATAAGTTTTAGGAGTTCAGTTCTATTGCAAATTTTAAAGGGTGATTCGCATTAACAGCTAATAGTTGTTTGATTTGCAATTTATGAAAATTGTGTTGGTATATAGATAATAGTTAGTTGTGAATAGTGTAACTATGAGCAACTAACTCTGTACTTTCATTTAACCGATAGTCGGTCGCAAAGCACAAAAAAGTATAATTTGCACAATTAACGGCAAGGTGATAGTAAGTTGCAAAATACGATTAACACTATGAATAACTAGCTGTCAGATAGAATTAATTTGCGAAATACTATTAATAATTACCTGTTAGATAGGATTAAGTTGCAGAATACTATTAACACGATGAATAACCAAACTATAAACTTTACACTTTCAACTGTAAACTAACCGTTGCCTCCTTAGTTAAAATGGATATAACAAGTCCCTCCTAAGGATTAGTTATCGGTTCAATTCCGGTAGGGGGTATTTTTGGTTTACGGTTAATATTGTGAGTTTACAGTTGCTGAAATTTAAAATTTAACAATTTTTTTACAAGTATGACTTGATAATAAGCATATATAGGTGTACAATAGTCTAAATTATTAATGGTTGCTTATATAGCCATAAGGGATTGTTTATGGTTGCAAAAGTAATGAGTATGAATTATTTATGGTTGCTCAGGGTTGCAAAAGTAATTGAAAATCACAAATACCGAAAAGTTGCAGTGAGAAGTTATAAAGTGCACAAAATAGAAAAACAAAATAAAAAAAGGGGTAGGAGAGAAGATGAGAAAGAGTAGAGAATATATCAAAAATCGTTTCAAACAACTACTTTTACAGGATTTCAATATCGAGCCAGAAGGTGCAAGTGACTTGCAAATTTATAAGGCAATTTCGGGCGTTGTTGTTGAAATTTTGAAAGAGAAACGACAGAGTTTTATTAATAAAGTTCATTCGGTTGGTCAAAAGCAAATTTTCTATTTGTCAATGGAATTTCTGATGGGACGTTCACTTAAAACAAGTCTTTATAACCTTGAAATGGTTGAAGATGTCAGAAGTGTGCTGAATGATTTTGGTGTTAATCTTGATAAGGTTTATAATTATGAACCCGATGCTGGACTTGGTAACGGCGGTTTGGGACGTCTTGCTGCTTGTTATTTAGACGGTCTTGCAACAACCGAAAACCCCGCAACAGGTTATTCAATCTGTTATGAATATGGTATTTTCCAACAAAAAATTGAAGAGGGTTGGCAGACAGAATTGCCAGATAACTGGTTGCCAGGCGGTAATGTTTGGCTTGACCCTAAACCTGAAATGTCAATTGATGTGCATTTTGAGGGCGAACTGCAAGAATATTGGGATAGTGGATACCACCACCTTTCTCATGTTAACTACTCAACCGTAACCGCTATTCCTTATGATATGTATGTATCTGGTTACGACAGTGATGGTGTTAGTGTTTTAAGACTTTGGCAGGCAAAATCTCCAACTTTTGATATGGCTCTTTTTAATCAGGGAGATTATGCAAAAGCACTTGGTCAAAATTCAATTGCTAACGCGATTTCAAAAGTTTTATATCCTAATGACAATCACCTTGAAGGTAAATCTTTGCGTTTACGTCAACAATACTTCATGTGTGCAGCGAGTATCGGCGATATCGTTAACTCGCATATGAATGTGTACGGAACACTTGAAAACCTTGCTGATAAAGTTGCAATCCATATTAACGATACTCACCCAACTCTTGCTATTCCCGAACTTATGAGAATACTTCTCGACGACTGCGGATATAGTTGGGACGTTGCTTGGAGTATTTGCGAGAGAACTTTTGCTTATACCAACCATACGGTTATGGCTGAGGCTCTCGAAAAATGGGATATAAACCTGCTCAAATCTGTTTTGCCACGTATATTCTCAATTATAGTTGAAGTTAATAATCGCTATTGTGCGAAACTTATGGAACTAACAAACGGCGATGCTGATAAAGTTTCAAATATGAGCATTATAAAAGATAACCTTATTCATATGGCAAGACTTTGTGTTGCGACTTGTCACCATGTCAACGGTGTTTCTGCTTTGCACTCTGAAATTATTAAAGAGAGTGTTTTCAGTAACGAGTATTCCGTTGTGAAAGATAAATTCACAAATGTCACAAACGGTATTGCTTATCGCCGTTGGTTATATCAGTCTAACCCCGAATTAACCAATCTGCTTAAAAGTACAATCGGTGATAAATTTCTTCGTAATGCTTCTGAACTTGCTAAATTCAATGATTTTAAGAATAACTCAGAAGTCCTTGGCAAATTAGGTGATATTAAAAAAGATAATAAAGTGCGTTTTGCAAAATATGTAAAACAAGTTTCAAATATCAAAATTGACTGCGACAGTATTTTTGACGTGCAAGTTAAACGCTTGCATGAATATAAACGTCAACATCTTAATCTTTTGAATATCATTCAACAATATCAATATTTGCTTGAAAATCCCAATGCTGATTTTGTTCCAAAAACTTATATTTTTGCTGCAAAAGCTGCTCCCGGTTATTATCTTGCAAAACAAATCATTAAAGCAATTTGGTCTTTGGGTGAAGAAATTCGTAAAAACAAAAAAATTGCAGACAAATTAGCTATATATTTCCTCGAAGATTACCGTGTAACTCTTTCTGAATTGCTTATGCCTGCTTCTGAAATTTCAGAACAAATTTCACTTGCGGGAACAGAAGCAAGCGGTACTGGTAACATGAAACTCATGCTCAACGGTGCAATTACAATCGGTACACTTGACGGTGCAAATGTTGAAATTAAACAGTCTGTTGGTGATGATAATATCATAATTTTTGGTATGAAAACCCCTGAGGTTGAACAACTCAGAGCAAACGGCTATCACCCTGTCGATTGGTATAACAATAATCCGATAATTAAAAAAGCTGTTGATTTGCTTATATCTGGTATTAACGGCACAAAATTTGAGGATATTTCAAATTCTTTGAAAAACAAAGACCCATATATGGTTCTTGCGGATTTTGATGCCTACAAAAATGCTCAAAATATTGCTTCTGCTTTTTACAAAGATGAGCATAAATGGAATCAAATGTCATTGGCGAATATTGCAAATGCAGGAATTTTCTCCGCAGATAGAGCGGTAACTGAATATTCAGAGAATATTTGGCATTTATGAGACTTTAATGCTCAGGATATTACGTCTGTGCTTTACAAAAACAAGCATAAATGGAATCAAAAGTCCTTGGTGAATATTTCTAACGCGGGAATATTCCCCGCAGACAGAGCGGTGACTAATTATTTTGACAGCATTTGGCATTTATAATAATTTTTATTAATAGAAAAATAGAATAAGGAGTGACAATCGTCGCTCCTTATTTTTTATTTGCAATTTAAAAAGAAAAATTGCTAAAAATATGCAGGGTTAGTCTCGTTAATGGATTTAGCCGCAGTTACTGCCACCAAATCCTCCGAGCATTTGCATCAACATAGAATATATTTTTTCAAAACACATAAACTAATTCACTCTTTTTCTACACTTATTTACAAAGCATTGTGTTTATGAAGTGTTGCTTTGTAATATTATTTTGTCCATAGCAGTTGAAAATAATATTGAAAAATACAGACATTTATTTTTCCACTGAGATTAATTTATCATAAAACCTTCCCTTCTCTTTCGCGAGCTGGCATTGTCCGCTCGCGACGTTAAACTTATAATTAAGTTAAACTATTTCGCTTTTTGGGTGTGTGCATTATTAAAACTCCCTTTTTCTTGTTTTATTGTTGTATGTGAAAACCACCCTGAAAAAGTCAGCTAAGGGTAATTATGACTTTTTTCTTTATGTTTTTTTACTTTAAACGTTTTATATTTAACATATTCCACTAAACAAGTATAATTTTAAAAATCATATACGAAATGTATAAATATTTCACACAAAAAACTATTTATTTTCTTGGATAAATTACGATAATATAAACAGAGTGATTTAAAATGATGAGTAATTTGAATTTAAAGGTTAAATATTTTCCTTTTTAAGGGAAATGTTAACTTAATTTTCGTAATTTCACGCGTTGATAAACTTTTTGCTCGCGATGTTAAAATATGAATAAGATTAAACTATGTCGCGAAAATACCAGCGGGGGGTTCCCCGCCGAAAACATAGACGGGCGTTGCCCGTGTCGCTAAAAAGCATGTGGGCGTTACCTGTTGCTCGCGAAATTGCACTATCGGTTAAATTAAACTATGTCGCGAAAATACCAGCGGGGGTTCCCCGCCGTAATTGTGAACTTTGTGTAAAATCTTAGAAATTGTTTGCAAATGCTTTTCAAATCAGTTATAATGTGCAATGTAAAAAATATTTCGGCTATCTCGTATGTGTCTGTTGAAAAGCATAACCCTTGACTGCAGGAGAGGGCTATGCTCATAGATAACGATAACGTACGTTGACATACGAATAGTAGTAGGGAAATACGGGACTTTTTCTCTGCTCTAACAAGATAATGGTTTTGGGCTTAATATTTTTAGAAGAGGGATTTCAAAAATATTTTGCAACAAAACAACAAAATTGGAGGTTCAATAATGGACACAATTCAAAAAGGGAAATCAAGGAAGATTTCTCTAAGAAAAAAAGCGATACTGGCTTCTACAACAGCTATTCTCGCATTGTCTCTTGGTGCAACAAGTTTATTTCTGCCATCAGGTGCAGCAGATAGTCCAGCCGAATTAGCAGACACTGCTTATAGTGTTAGCTATTCTTTAAACGGCAAAGCGGATTACGTTGTTTTGAAAAACAGCGGAATATATGAGTGGTCAAAAGCTGCAACAAAGGGTTGGAGAAACGCGTCTTATACTACTAGTGGCGAAGACAGAATCAATGTTTCAGCAATCATTGCAAAAGACAAAGGTGTGACGGATAACCCTGTAACACTTTATGTACGCGGTGCGGGCGATGACGTTACTGCTGCAAGCACAACAGTAGAAAAACTCACATTAACCTCACGCAACGCTGCTCCGACATACTTGGCGAAAATTCCTGTGGTAGTTGAGGCTAATGCACCTGGTGTTCCTGAGTTAGGTATTCCCGCAGGTTCTAAAATTGGCGACATCACAGCAGACGTTATTTATAGCCCGTTCAACAACACTTTCTATTTGAAAATTGATGCGGATTATAGATATGTATTCCTTAATGCTGAGGGCGATGTAGTTGCTCAGGCTGAATCTACTTCGGCTACTGCTACTGGGTCTCCGGTTACAGGTTATTCACCTTGGCCATTTGGTACTTCTACAAACAACAGCTTTGAACAAGCAGAAACTCTTCAAGTTGGTAAATACAAAACTGATGGCACAGAGGCTGTTTCACAATTCAAGAAAATTGCATATGCACCAAAAGCTGTTGCTCCGAAAGCGTCTTTCAACTATGTTGCTAACACTTTCAAAGGCACAACTGCTAAACAAGAATATGCACTTTACAATAGTGTAGATAATGATGGTGATGACTCAAACGGTGAAAATCCTGGTTATGAAGCAAATGCTAACGGCATCATATGGACAGCTTTTACTGCTAGCAACCAAGGTCTTGCTGATGTTCTCGGTAGTAAAGGTAACATCACAAAAGTCGCTGTTCGTACTGCTGCAACAACTGCAAAACGTGCGTCAGCTGCAACTGTAATCGAAGTTTCTTCTGATGTCACTGCCGCTCCTGATGTAACTTATGATGCAGCAACAGAGAAATTTACTCTTGCAAATGCTGTTGCTAACAGAACAATTGAATATCGTGTTAATAAATTTATCGTAAACAAAACTGGTGACCCCGCAGAAGTCAAATGGTCTGCTTGGTCTGCTGTTACCTTTACTGAAAATGAACTTGATGCTAATGCAAAGAAACTTGTTCCTGCTGCTGGCACAAAAACCGCTGTTGCAAAAGGTCAAACAGCTGTTGCAGTAGAGGAATGGCAATACGAGTTCCGTTACAAAGGTGCTAATGCTGACGCTAAGGCACAAAAAGATGCTGAGCAAGCTTCTGGTGTTAAACCAGCTTCAATTAAGCCAAGAGCTGCAATTGCAAAGACTGACTTTACTTTTGACGGAACAACTAATGAAGTTAAATATACTGGGCAAGAAAATACAACATTCCAAGTAAAAGTTGGCGATAGTGTTGTTGGACCACTTGATAAAACGACTCCTCTTGCAATCACTTTGAGCACAACTGCAAAAACAAAAGTAATTTTCTATGTTGAGCAAGGAGCAAATAACTCAAAATCTGTTGAGGTTGCTCTTGAAGTTGCTAAACAACCTGCAGCACTTGCTGCTCCTGTTCTTACCCTTGATACTGATAAAGAAGTAATCTCAGGCTTGAAAAAAGGCACAGTATATAATGTTGAGTGGGTTGTTTATACAGGTGATGTTGCAAGTATCGATTGGAGTGCTGCAACTGTACAAAGAAACGATTACACAGCAACTGCAACAACCGCTACTGCACTTTCCAATGATTTAAAAGTTTTAGGTCTTGGTAATGCTGTTTCAAATGACGACAAAGTTGCTATTCGTTTTGCTGTTAAAGCTGCTGATGGTACTGCTGGTAAAGAGGGTACTGCTGGCAAACCTAGTCCTGTTCCTTCTGTTTTCTCTAATGTTTTAGAAATCGTGGCACCTACTGTCTAACTCCTATTGTTAATGATTTAACATTACCCCTCTCGAAAGAGAGGGGAGTTTTTTTAGAGGGAAGTTCTTTTTTTAGAGGAAAATTTCTTGGGAAATATTTTGTGGGCAATGCCTGCCTTTTTTGTTGACAAGTTCTATTTTCGGGTGTATAGTGTTGTATATATAAAACACTGTTCTCAAAAGAGATTAGAATGCGATGTCAAACTTAAATATGTCGCAAAAATATAGGCAGGCATTACCTGCTCGCTACATAGATTAAATTAATTGATAGTTTATGGACGCGGGCGATTAGTTTTGATTTGAACAAAAATATAGGCAGGCATTGCCTGCTTTTTTTTGTTGACAAGTTCTATTTTCAGGTGTATAATATTATGTATAAAATTTTGCAAAAAAACAGAGTATTAAATGAAAAGAGGTTAAAATGAAAAAATTACTTTGCGTTTGTGTAGTTTTATTTGCGGCGTTCTTTTTTAAGGTTGGCGATGTTGAACCGTTCGCGGCTGTGAGTGACGACGGAGAATGGACTTTTGATGTTGTAAATGCACAGATGTTTACAGCTAAAATTACCAAATATAACGGCACAGAAACGGACATTTTTGTCCCTGATTTTGTTGACGGTACGGACGGCAATAGTTATGAAGTTATTGCTTTTGGAAGCGTTTTTCATAACAACACGAAAATTACTTCGGTCATTTTGCCCGAGATGATTAGGACGCTTGAAGCGTCAACTTTTCAAGGTTGCACGAATTTGGAGAGTGTGATTTTGCCATCCCAACTGCGATATATCAAGGATTACGCTTTTTATGGTTGCACGAAACTGGAAACTGTTCAAATTCCAGATACACTTGAACAATTGGGGCAGTCGGCTTTTTATAAATGTAGTAATTTGAGAGAAATTTACATTCCGGAGAAAATTACTCAGACATATAATCAAGATAAGCCGACTGGTGCGTTTGACTCGCTTACTTTCCAAGATTGTAATAAAGTTGAAAGCATCAGAATTGGTAATGGCTTGACAACTCTTACACCTTTTGTTTCCATTTCAAAAGCAAATTTGCTGTATGTTGAAATAGGCGATGGGATTAGTGAAATTCCTGCAAATTTTTTCAGAAATGCAACAGCACTGACAGAAATTTACTTAGGAAATAATATCGAAACTATTGGTGACTATGCGTTTTATAATACAGCGATTGAGAATATTGATTTGCCAATTTATCTCAATAAAATTGGGAAATATGCTTTTTCAAATACTCTGCTCACTGCGGTGACTTGCAATGAAAATTTGACATCAATTGGGAGTTATGCTTTCGCGAATTGTATTGAATTAACAGAATTTGTGACTAACGAAAATCTCACAACAATTGGTGATTACGCATTTTTAGACTGCACAAATCTCTCGTCAACGTTCACAATTCCTAATAATGTAAAACAAATTGGCATTGGTTGTTTCAAAAACTGTGCAAATTTGGAATATGTTGAGTTTTCAGACTCGTTGACGACTGTTCCCGCAGAGTCTTTTTATGGCTGTGAACTTTTGCCCGAACTTTTTTTGACGGACAGCATTACTTCAATCGGCGACAAGGCGTTTTATGGTTGCGTCAGCGTTGATAATATCACAATCGGCGATGGGATTACGTCAATAGGTAAAGAGGCATTTTATGGTTGTCAGCCGACGATTTTGTACATCGGTGCGGGTATTAAAAACTTGAATTTTATATCTGACCTTAACAAAGAAATTCTCGAAGACGTCACAATCGGTGGTAGTATTACAAAAATTACCGCGTCAACTTTTGACGGTTTTTCGGCTTTAAGAGTGCTGACTTTGTCTGAGGGCGTTTTGGAAATTTCCGAGGAGGCATTCAAAGACTGCACGAGTTTGAGTGTTATAACTTTCCCGCAAACTCTTGAAAAAATTGGAGTAAAAGCTTTTCAATATTGCACTGGTTTGGAAACTGTTGAAATACCAGATAGTGTAATATTTATAGGCGAGCAGGCGTTTGAGGGGTGCGAAAACCTTGCAAATGTCACTCTATCGAACGGTTTAAAAGAAATCAAAACTGCAACTTTTTATGGGTGTGCTTTGGGATTAATCGAAATTCCAGCGAGCGTTGAGATTATCGCTGACAATGCGTTTTATGGCAATATTTCACTTGCGGAGATTATTTTTTATGAAGGCGTGACAGAGATTGGGCATTATGCTTTTTATAACGCTAAAAGTCTTTCGAGTTTGGATTTGCCGACATCGCTTGTTTTTATTGGCGAATATGCTTTCGCAAACAGCGGTTTGACCGACCTTTCGGTTGGCGATAATGTTAAATATATCGACGAAAAAGCGTTTTTGAATTGTCAAATTACTGATTTAACTTTGGGTGACGGCATTACTGATATGAGCGTATTGGAAAATTTTGAGCTGTCGGTTTTGGCAAACTTAACCCTTGGCAAAGGAATTACCGAAATTAAAGGTGGGTTTTTCGATAATTTGCCTGAACTTTGGACTGTTAATCTGAGTGGCACAAAAATTATCAGAGAAAATGCTTTCAAAGATTGTAAAAAATTGATTTTTGTTGCCGCTGATGAGAACATTGAGTTAATCGAAAAAAATGCTTTTATAGGTTGTACTGATTTAACAACTATTGACATTGAAAATCCCAATGCGGTTGTAAATTTTGGTGCTTTCGATGGTTCTTCAATAGAGACAGTTAATGTTGCGAACGAATATAATTTCAAAATTGACAACATGAGCCGTCTGGTTGAGGTTTTGAAAATAGTGCAAAATGCATCACCTGTGACAAATAATTTCCGTGGTGTTTTTGATGTAAATCAAGATTCAATTATTGACAGCAAAGATGTTGCACTTTATAAGAGACAGTTAATTAAGTCGCTTAAAGAATTAATTGAAAATTAGTAAATTAAAATCCGTTAGCTAAAAACTAACGGATTTTTTTTATACATTTATTATTTCGCATTCCGCACAATACCCGTTTTCACTTTTTGATAACATAAAAATAGTGTTATGGTCAAGTGCTATCGCACCTGAATGGTGAACTTTATTGCCTTTTGGTGAGTACATATTCGGTATGTTTTTGTTCACAAGATACCAACGACCGTCAAGTTTGGTAATTGTTGCCAAAATATCATCTTCAGATTTTTCGTTTTTATAACAATTAGTGTAAACATGACGTTTATATAGAGGCATATTGTTGTGAATGTTGATGACGTTTGTTTCATAAAACTGACCTGTTTGTCCTCTAATTGGTGACATTAAATGTAATCTAACAACTTCTCGTGAAAAACTTTTGACACCACAAAAAGGACAAATTGGATGTTTTGGGTCACTTAGAATATACCATTTTGCTAAGCAATCGTCATATTCACATTTATGAAGTTGTTCAAGTGTGTGAAGCAAAGCTCTTTCCCATTCCATTGCGGTTGGTCTCGCAGACGGGTTATGCAAGCCGTCCACAAACGCTTTTAAGAATAATTCTTCCAGATATACACCTGTTTGTTTAATAGTTATTGCCAAATCTTCTGGGCGATTTGAGGTGTCGGTAGGGTGTTCTATGAATAAAGCCTCTTTTCCCATTGCCAAAAAATCGTCCATTTCAGCAGATTCTGTTGAGAAAATTTTAGGGCCGATTAAAGGGTGACGAAAAAAAATATATTCATATATCAACACTGCCAAAGCGTGCAAATCGGTCGCAACAGACGGCAATTTGCGTTCGGGGTTTTTTAGTTCAAGTTCAGAAGTTTCCAAAACCTCGGGGGCGATGTAGTTGCGTGTTCCAGCAACAGCAGGGTGGAAAATTCCAGGTACAACAAGGCTGTCAATGTCAATCACAACGGCAGTTCCTGTTTTTGGGTCGATGAGAACATTGTTGCTTGAAAGGTCAGAATGTGCCAATCCCGCTTGGTGCAGACGTCTGACTGCGGTGGAGACATCGAGCGAAATTTCAAGCATTGTTTTGAAATTGCCCAACTCGTTTATGTTAAGATAACGGCGATTTTTTGATGTGAACCATTTACTTTTTTTGTCTGCTCCGCGTAATGGTAAATGCTTTGAAGCGTCAACTCCGAAGTGAAAATTTTTTGGATATGCAGGACAAACAATCCCAAATTCGGGTTCTTTGACAATTGATACTGGCCAACAGAATTTTTGTGCAAAATATTTTGCTGTGTTTTCGTCATTGCCGACCGCTCCGCCATTATTTTCTGCAATAGTTGGGTTATATTTTCCAACAATCGCTTTAAGGCGTTCCATTAGCTCTTCGGTAATGTCATTTTTATTATTAAAAAACTGTATTACATATGATTTATCTGGTGCAAAATAGGTATATTTCATTGACCCTCTTGGAGGGTTACTTACTTCTTCATAATCTAAAATTTGTCCGTTGGTTAAAGTCGCTTGTTTTAACATAAATTTTGTTTTTCTATTAGTTAATTAATTTAAAAATTGTCTTTTTATAATATAACTGTATTAAAACTCGTAATTATTTGTGAAACTTTTAGGTTTTGCACTTTGGAGTATAACCCTTGGAGTATACATAGAACAACGGGAGGTGTGGGAATTCCTGTTTTTTATTGAGTAACGTTTACTCGCTATTTCTAAGTTAAACTATTAATAGAAAGTTTTTTAGAACAAGTCTAATAATATAGTTATGAAAAAATATCATTTTTCTATTGACAAATGTTTTTTGGGGAGTATAATTATAAGGAGGTCTGCGGAAAATGCGGTACCTCACTAATCCTGCTGATTATTTTTCAAGATTTTGTCTTGATTTTCGTCCGCTGACTCGGCTATTTGTATGCTACGAGTTGGCGGACTTCTTTTTGTTGATGATTTCGATAATACTCAATATAGCGGGCGGTAGCATTAACAATATCTCTGCTGCCACTACTAATATCTCAAACATACTACTTATATTCATAGAAGTAACCTCCTTTCAGTAAAGATGAGTTCGGAGGAAGACCGCCTTACATTTCCGCAAGACTAAATATTTATCTTGCATAACGCAAGACCTTAATATTCTAATTTATTTGTCGAGTTTTGTCAATCTTTTTTTATTCCAATTCGGTATTATCAAGTTTTTTGACAACATTTCTATCGTCCTCCCAAGGGAAAACGCACCATTCCTCTGCTTCTCTTTCATATCCAGGGAAGGTGACGAGTTTTCTTGCCTCGATATTATCATTGCTGATTTTAGTGATAATTACACCGTAAATTGGGTGAATATCTTTTGCCAATCGCAGTTCGTTAAACCGAAGTAAAGTTCCGCCACTGTCCAAAATATCATCTACCACAAGAGTTGAATTGGTAATATCAGAAGCCTTTAAGATTAACGGCAAATGCGAAAAATTAGCCAACGTTACCGCAAAAGGTATACCACCTTTTGGAATACCATAGATGTTTTTAACATTTTTAAATTTCTCGTCCTTGATATAATTTCGGGCGAGTTCTCTTATTTTTGAGTTGTGAATTTGGTATCTTTCAACCAATGTTGTCACGTCCTATCTGTCATATATTGGAGCAAAAAAATATCTGCAATTTTCGCATTATTGTTTTAAATTTTCTATTAGACATATACTAAAACTTACTTTTTATAGTTTTTTTGTAAGCAAGAGAGTTTTGGGTTTCACCCTGTCACACAACACCGTTGTTTTATTTATACTCCATAGGTTTCACCTAAAAATATCACAAATAATCATTAATTTTAATACAGGTAATTAACATTAAAACTCTAAAATCACAAGAGTTCTGTCATCAAAACTACCACGCTCAACATAGTTGTCGAGCCACATTAACAATCTTTCGCCTTTATCTTTGACATTTACCGTTGAAATATATCTTGTATAATACGAAAGAACTCCTTGGTTATTCCAAAAAAACGAAAGAGGTTTGCCCAAAGACTGGCACATTTTATTTACATATTGTAAAGCGATTTTAGTTTTTGGGTCGTTGACCCAAGGATATGACACAGGACGGGGAATAAAACGTGTGATATTTGTATCGGTAACTTTTTTGCGATTGGTTATGACCATATTCGCCAACAAGTCAAGATAAAGCCGTTTGCATTCTTCTTCATAAGGAAAATAGTCGTCCGAAACACCGTCTGTCATTAGCATTACAAAATCAGCACGGCCTCTGTAAACCTTTGTTCTAAGCATTAATTCGTTTGCATTAAGTACATTAACAGAAGTAATAAATTCTGTTTCGCCTGCAAATTTGCTCTTATCATCGCTGTTGCTTAAAACCTTTACCGCTTTTTCATATCCAGATTTTGTATCAAAAGCAATAGCTGCACCGTCACCAACTTGAACTGTGATTACCAATTTTTCGTTAATATCCAAAGGTATTACGAGTGTTAATATTAAAGTCGTTGAAAAATCTGAAAATTCAAGATTTGCGGGAAATTCAGGTTTTTCTTTGCGTTTTTTATATTCTTTTTCAATTTCTTTTGTTGCAATAGAAAACGAATTTTGCAGTATATTTGCCAAATAACTGCATACTTTTGAATATTCGGTGGAATTAATTGGCTTTTTCAAGTCTGAAATTAAAACATCTTTATAACTTGTAAATTCGCTTAAAGATGAGATTATGTAATTGATAGCAGTTTGTGAGGCAACTTTCGCACCAATTCTTGAAAACTTTTTACTCCCAGCACCGTCTGCAACTGCTATTATCGTCCAGTCGTCAACAAACCCAATTTCAAACCAATCGTCACAATTTGAGCCGTCGTGTTTATGTTTTTTGCCACGAACTCTTGCCGCTATAACTTTACAACCTGGCAAAACAGCATATTGACTGTCATATTCTGAATGTGGTTCGGGAGTAGACGGGGCAGATATATATTTCCACATTTGTGCGGTTTGTTTCGTTATATCGGACACTTTCCACCTCATTTAATCAACAAGTATAAATGCTGTATTAAAAATACAACAGGATTTAATCTACAAAAGTAAATTCGGTTTCAAAACAAGCTTTTTCATTGATATATCCAACCACAACATATCCGTCCTCTGTTTCAGCACCGAAAAGTGTTATTGTGTCTCCTAATATTGCGGCAGTATGATAGGTCACTCTGAAATTATCAAGAGTTTCGTCATAATATTTATTTGGCAAAACGTCAACAGCAATGTCTGAATAAACAGCATTGTTAACATGATTATTTTGGTCTAAATCTGAATATCGTACAGTTCTTTCGCCTAATTGTGTTAATTCGGAGTGCTGTATTTTACCCAAAGGTTTACATTCAAAAGTTTCATTAAGTTGCTCTTGCGGATATGGGAATTCGATAGGTTTATAGACTTTACCTGACCGAGGATTTATCAATGCCCACCCCGAAATACCTTGTATCATCAGTTCGCCGTTTTCATCAAGTATTTCAAATCCACGTACAAATAAAACGCCTTTTTTACCATTTTCCCAAGTCCTAATTTTATAATTTTGATAAGCCTGTAGGAAAGTAAAAATTTTCAACGAAACCTTTGAAACGAGAAATAACATGTCTTTTGAAAGCAAAAATTCATGCGAATATCCTTTAACGGTATAGTCAAAACCTGCAATTTCAGACGCTACCTTTAACGCTGAGGAGAGTTTATATCTTCCTTTTTGGTCACAATCACTAAACATTACTTTTGAAACATATGATGTTTTATTCATTGTTTTTTCTCCTCACGTTCTTTTATTTTTTTATTTTGAGCACTTCATATTTACCTTTGCAGTTTTTAATCATTGCACATTTTAAGAGCCACTGCAACTTTTTTTGTTTGTAGAAATTGCAACCATTGAGCGTCAGTACACTGAGGAAACAGTTATTTTAACTATTAAAACGCGATGTTAAATTGGCAATTAAGTTAAAATAACTCGCGAAATGCCAGCGGTGGATCCTCGCCGCGAAATGCCAGCGGGGACTCCACGTCGCGAAATATCAGCGGGGTCCTCGCTTACGGTACGATAACAAATCCAGCGGGTGGAGGAGGCAGTTCGAGCCCTGCTCCTGCTTTGCTGTCGAGGGATTTGGATGACATTTTGATTGAACCGCTTACCCAAGCAAAGAACTGTGCGAGGTCACCTGCGGTGAGGTTATTCATCATAATTACATTATCTGTTATTTGTTTCAGATACATTGTGTCAGCGTTTGCACCTGCCGCACATGCTACTATGTTGGCAACTTTTGCTTCGCGTAAATCACGTACTGCACCTGTGAAAGTTGCAATATCAGTGGGAATACCATCTGTTATCAAGAACACTAACGGACGCCAGTCACCTTTTTGAGTTTTGGTTGATTTTGTGACTTCTGTGTCAATTTTTTCAAGCAAAAGATTTAATGCCGCACCTAATGCGGTTGCACCTTTTGCTTCAAAATTATCATATTCTTCAAACTTCATAATTTCTGTTAGAGGTTCGAGTTGTTCAGCATGTGAGTGGAATGTTATAAGCGAGAGGTACGCAGTTTCAAGTGCTTGCGGGTCAGATTTAAGTTCTGTTAATAATGCTTTTATTCCTTGTTTAACAGCTTCAATTGGCTCACCCGCCATTGAACCAGAACAATCTATTAATAAATACACAGGCAGTCGTCTTGCATAACCCATTTTTTTATTCCTCCATTTGAACAGTTTATATTTAAAATTTATATTAGGCCTGTCCACTAACCTACTATTTAACATATTATTAAGTTAATGAATAAGCCTCTTTAAAAGTGAAACTATGTTATGCTGGAAAATATTTATTTAAAAATTTTTAATTTTTTGCAACTCATAAAAACATATATTGATTTACACTCGCTGTTTATGTTTATGATTTTAATTTTAATGCCTATTACATTATACACTTTAAGCATATAAAATCAATTAAAATAATGAATTTTAACTCTTTCTACACAAAATTAGTCATTTAAAGAGGCTATTTGTTACTGTTTTGTAATATTTGAGGATTGGAGTTTTTTGGATGTAGTTTTTTATCCTTAAAATATTTTATTAGATATTATTTGGAAGAAAGTCACAGTTATACCAATAGATATGGAGATTTATTTTATATTAGCTTCTTTATATTTGTTTTAAAGTTAAAAAAATAAAGACGAGTGTGGGGCGAAGCCCATTTTTTAGAGAGAACGACCTCAATATTTACAGTTAAACTATTTATGGAATAAGGTTTTAGAACAGGTCTATTAAAGAGTATGGTATTTGTCTAACTTAATGCGTTTGCTTTATGTAATATATCTTAAATATAATTGTAACATATAAATTGGAATAAACTAAGAATGAATTTTAAATTTATATACTATATAATTGTAATAAACTAAGAATGAATTTTGAACTAAATTGCTATATTTTGTTTCATTTTATTTAATTAGATTAGTTCTAAAACTTAATAGTAATATCTTTTTTGGATTATTCTAATGTAAAAAAAAGCAAGAGGAATACTATGGGGCGAAGTCCCGCTTATCTGGGGATTCCACCGAACCACTTATTTGCAAAAATTATAAAAAAATGGGTTTTAGAACAAGTCTATTGTGCAAAACGATGTTTTTTTGTCATGATATGTGTAGTATATGAACAAAAACGGTTACATTTTGGAACACACTTGACGCAAATGTTTTCTATCGCTATACGCTTTTGTGTTTAAAAACGTGATTTTTGATGTATATGTGAAAGATGTTTCCTTTCAGAAGGTGGTGAAAAAATGAGTATACTCAAAAAAAACAAATTAAAAAAATCAGGCACGATAACCACAAAACAGGAGCAAGTTATAATTCAAACAGCAAGACCAACTGACCCATATGGCGATTACTATGAATTTGCGGATATTGGTGTTGAAAATAGTTTTTATGAGGGATTAAGAGAACGAGTACCTGTAATTGATGCCGCAATTTCTAAAATTATTCGCTTGACAGGTGGTTTTAGAGTTATTGCAAGCAATGTGCGTGTTCAGGATTTACTCGATGATTTTTGTGAAAATGTAACTGTTGGGTACAGCGGAAAAGGGCTTACAACTTTTATCGATACCTATCTTGACAGTTTAATAACCTATGGCAATGCTGTGGGTGAAATGCTGATAGATAGTGATAATCTGCAATTCGGTGGACTTTATAACGCGAAAACTTCTGATGTTGAAGTCATAAAGGGAAATAATCCTCTTGAAAAAAACTTTTACAAAAGGGTAGATAATAAACGTTATCCTCTGCCAAATCCCGAACGCATTTTATTTACGCCGTTGAACCCTCAAAGCGGACAAGTTTATGGTCATTCTGTTTTGAAAGGGTTACCCTCCCTAAGCAGAATTTTGCTGAAAATTTATCAATGCATCGGTCAAAATTATGAGCGTACAGGCAATGTCAGATACGCGGTAATCTATAAACCACCAACAGATGGCTCGGAAAGAATGTTTACAAAAGACAGGGCACAGCAAATTGCACAAGAATGGTCGGCAGGAATGAGAGCCTCACAAGGCGGAGAGATTAGAGATTTTATCGCAACAGGTGACGTGGATATTAAGGTAATCGGTTCTGACAATCAACTGATTGATACTTCAACACCAGTTCGTCAAATTTTAGAGCAATTACTCTCAAAACTCTCGATACCTCCGTTTCTGCTTGGACTAAACTGGTCAACGACAGAGCGTATGTCCTCACAGCAAACAGATATTTTAACAACTGAACTCGAATATTACCGCAGACAATTAGTACCTGTTATAAAACAAATATGCGATGTTTTTTTGAAACTGAATGGCGTTAAATCCGCGTTGAGAGTACAATGGGATACCATTAACTTACAAGATGAAGTTCAACTTGCAGAGGCAAGGCTTAAAAAAGCACAAGCGTTAAAGATTGAAAGTGAGCTGCAATTGACAGAGGAAAGCAATAGTGAATAGGTGCGGGTCAGGTAATAGTTAATAGGTAATAGTGAATAGGTGTGGTGTCGGCTTCGCCGATGGATTTTTACGCGACATAGTTTAACTAAATCAGGAGTTAGACAACGCGTTTTACAGTTTAAAATAGCTACACTTTACGTCAAAGCTGTTCCCTAATAGGCTAAAAAAACAGTGTTTGCAATCTCTTATGACAAACCTGTTTCCCAGTATACTAAAACACAGTGGTTGCAATCTTTCATGCCAAAACCGCGTGGAGCCCCCGCTGTGGCATTTTCGCGACATAGTTTAACTAAATCAGGAGTTAGACAACGCGTTCTGTATGTTTACAAAATCCCCCATGGTTGCAATCATTTACGCCAAAGCCAGTAAGGTAGCAAATTTATTAAAATAAAAGAAGAGCAGTAAGAATTACAAATCCTCAAAACAATTTGAGGACTAAAAAAGGAAGTAAAAAATTATGTTTGATACAATTAAATTAGAAAAATCAATGTACAATCTTTCCAATAAATCATTTTCGCAAAGACTTGAAGAGCTAGACCCTTCTGAAAATTATGTTGGCACGGCATATGAGGGATTAGATTCTTTTGAGCGTCAGTTGAAACGCTTTGATATTAAAGTTGCAGGTCCTGACTGTGATAAAGTTGAAAAATTCTTTACAAGTTCTGAGAGTGCAGTTCTTTTTCCAGAGTTTGTTAAAAGAACACTGAGCGAGGCATTTAATTCAGAAATTGTTTATGATATTTTTGCGACCACAACAAAAGTAAAAGGAATAAATTATAATCCCCCTTTAATGACATCAACCAGCGGTTGGGGTTCAGCTGTTGCACAAGGAGCGACATTTGCAGGTGCAACCATTATGGAAAATACCACGCCAATTCCGTTGGAAAAATACGGTGCAACAATAAAAACGTCATATGAGTTTTTGCGTTGCCAGAATTTAGACACATTCAAGGTTTTCCTTAGTACTTTCGGCAGAAATACAGGTGTTTCTTTGTTAGGCAATCTTATTGCAAAATTAACACTTGCACCAACTAACCCTGCACATTATGAAGGAACAACACTTCAATATTCGGATTTTCTTACACTATATGGTTCTTCCAATCATATTACAAGTATTTTGATACCAACAATATTAGTTGGGGCAGTTACTTCAATGGAAGAAATCAAAGATTGCAAAATTAATGAAAAAGGCAGAATTGTTCTTCCTTTTGGTCCTGAAATTGTTTTTGTTAAGAGCTGGACACACAATAAAATCCTTGGTATTGACAGAAGATGTGCTTTGGAGCTTGTAAAAGGTTCAGATATTATTGTTGATACAGATAAGTTAATTGACACACAAATGGACGCACTTACCTATTCTGTATCTGCAAATGTTAATGTTCTCTATCCTTCAAGAGCAATTGTTATGGTTCCGTCAGCATAGTTTTTTATAATTTTAGCGGGGGTGCAGAGACTACCGCGTATAGAGCATAGTTTAAAGTTAATGAGCTGTTAGTTTAACCTCGCGTTTTTTGCTACTGATATAGCAATTCCACTTAACATATAGATGTTGGGCCCTCCCGTACAGCGAGGGAGCGTGCCAAATGCACGCTCGGAATTGCGTATGAAACAAGGTCTCCGACAGACTTCATACGGCGTATACGCCGTGTTTGAAATCTGTTATATTTGTAACTATTATTAATAATTGCCCATGTGGGTTAACTAACTGCACGATAAAACTATTACGCGAAACGCAGGTGATACCTATCAACTATACACTTTTAACTATAAACTCCCCGACCTCCATCTTTATTTTTTAACGTTAGGTTAATCCCCCAAAAAAGATAAATTATTAAGTTTTAGAACATTTCTATTATAACCTAAAAATCTCACAAATAATTATGAATTTTAGGATGGTATTATGTTAAAACTTACACTCTTTTATATAATGCGAATCACCTTTTAAAAATCTATTAATTTCATTAGATAAAACATAGTAAATTTAATAGTCTTGTTAAAATAGCGTTTAAAGGCAATTGTCTATATAAGGTGGGGCGAATCCCTGCAACCCATTTTTTAAATTATTACAATTTCTCGGCTATATCTTATATAGGCACTTTACGCACTTTAATTTTGGCAAAATCGTTTAATATAACAAATTTCAAAGGGTGATTCGCATATATAGCAATTTGACTTTTTATAAATTATATTGACTTATATATTAACAAAAATATACAAATGATTGCGAGGCATGCCTCGCTGTCTATAAGGGTGGGTAGCACGCCCATATTATAATAGTCTATAAAAACGAAAATTGTTATATAGTCTCAAAAGTGATATTAAGCTGAGAAGTTTTTTTTATAAAAAAATCAAAGAAATTATCAGAAACAAGAAAGAGAGTTAATTATGCAAGAAAAATTATTAAAATTAAATGCTTTTACCAGACGTGAACATTCCCTTGACGAGGTTTATATTTTTGATGTAATACTTTGCGATAATGATATTGACAGAGATACAGAGTGTTTTTCAAATGAAGCACTTGAAACTCTTAAAGGTTTATTTATTGGCAAAACAGGTATTTTTGACCACGACACAAAGGGTTCTAATCAGACTGCACGTATTTTTGATACTGAAATAGTTATTACGACTAAGAAAAACAAAAGCAGCGAAATATATAAATATCTTAAAGCATCGGCATATATGGTTAGGACGGACAGCAACGCCGACTTAATTAAAGAAATTGACGGTGGTATTAAAAAAGAAGTCAGCATTTCCTGTTCCGCAAGCAAGCATATCTGTTCCGTTTGCGGAATTGACAGAAAAAAACGTTCTTGTGTTCATGTTAAAGGCAATTATTATGGCAATAAGAAATGTTTTGTAATTCTTGATGATATCAAAGACGCTTATGAGTGGAGTTTTGTTGCTGTTCCTGCTCAACCCGAGGCAGGTGTTGTTAAAAGATTTACTGAAAGTGATAGTGAGTGTTGTGAACATTGCCATAAAAATTCCTGTGATATAAAAGAATTTGACTATGACGAGACTATCAAAAATCTCAATGATAAAATCGCTGAGCAAAGCGAATGGCTCGCTCTTTTTACCAGTGAAATGCGAAAAGATGTTTTAAAACTTTGTGCTGTTAATAATAATTCTTATGCTAAATTTATTGAGACAACAGTTGAAAAATTATCTTTTGAGGAGTTATCAGAAGTAAAAAAGGAATTGATAAAATCCGTTAAACCAAACCTAAAATCTCAATTAGTTGAACAAAATTCTTTTAAGATGGGAGGAGTTAGTAATGACTGTTTCACAAGTTGAACCTTTGTTTATCCTTTTTTCGGGAACAAATGATGCTATTGTTTACACTCCGATTATTGGAAATGCAATTCGTGAACTCTCTGAAATGCTTAAAGAAGACGCGGATTTAGAGGACGAACGTTTACCTTTTGTCATTGCTGCAATCGCAAATTTTAGATATACTCAAATTGTTGCCGCAAAAGATAAAATTGCTTTTACACCAGCAGGTAAAATTAATGAAACCCATAATGGTGGTCAGCAATTTCACTTTGCTAAATCATTATTGGACGAATATATGAAGTCAATCCGAAGTCTTTTAAAGGACGATTTATTTAGTTTTGTGGGTATTAGTTGATTATGTTGTAACTGCGGGAAATTTGCCTTATATTCCATATATTTTGTGCAAATTAACTGTTAGACCTATTCTTAAAATTTCTGAAATTTATTTGATTTTCACAAATAAGATAAAAATGTGTGCGGTGGCTATTACCTGATTTACTTGGGAATTTTTAAACACTAGCCACTGTCATTAAAATTAATAGCAATATGTTTGGTGATATTCGCAAATAATGTTTATGGTATTTTTTAACTGGAAATCATACGCAAAAAACACATTAGACTTGTCCTGAAACGCATAATTATTTATAAAATTTTCGTAAATAGAATAGCGGGGTTGCGGGGCCCGCCTCCGTATCCCTACTGTCCATTATATGGGGCCAACCGCACCGAAAGATATTAATACTATTTGCGACTATCATCATATGTTTTAGAACATGTCTATCTATTTACAAATCAAAATTTTCAATTATAAATTAGGACTGTCTTGAAATTTATTTTTTATAGTTTTTTTAAGGAAGGCGTTCTGAGGCAGAGCCTAAGATAAGCGGTGATCCGCTCCGCAATCTCGTTTTTTTATTTATGTTCCATGGGCTAACCTAAAAAACTCACAAATAATTATGAATGCGAATCACTTTTTTAAAATCTATAATTTCATTTAGATAAAACATAGTAAAGTTGACACATTTTTAATAATTTTGTTAAAATAGCGTTTAAAGGCAACTGTCTATATAAGGCGAATTCCCGCAACCCATTTTTTAAAAATTATTATAATTTCTCGGCTAAACCTATATAGGCACTTTACGCACCTTAATTTTAGCCAAATCGTTTAATATAGCAAATTTCAAAGGGTGATTCGCATTATGAGTTTTAGGATAAGTCTATTATTTGATAGGGGTGAAAAAATATGGGTGTTTTATCTAACACGCTTAACGCGGTTAAATCTTTGTTAGTTGGCAGCAGTAACCATGTATATACTGAATATCAACATCAGCAATTTGAAAACATTGATGACGAAATTTTTGGTGTATTCAGCATTGTTACAATAAAAGGGCAAGAGAGATTGATAGTACAAAATATTGGTATATTACCGATGAATTTGACGATTGGTTTTACGGTTTATGCAAAGAAAGAACAGCAATATGCTAATATACTTGATTTTATTGACACAAAAATTCTCACGCCAATAGCGGAAACTTCGCTTAATTTAGTAAGTTTGCACATACCGCCTGTTATATATAATTCAAACTTTAAGCGTAATGTTGTCAAATGTGAATTTACTGTGCAATGTTCTTATAAAGGCTGATGGAGTTGTATTGTAACTCTGTTTCATTAAAATAGTTAAATAATAGGTCTTAAAAAATATAAAGGAGGGATAAATATGGGTACGATTAACACACAAAAAACAGGTTATTGTATTACCTATGAAAATAAAAATTTTTGGCTTGAAAGTTATTCTTGCAATATTTTTCAAAAAATGAAGATAATGGACACACTTGGTGTGAATTTTATGGTAGAAAAGCAGGGGATACCTCCTTTTGAACTTATTATAAAAGGTTTTTTTGAAGAATGTACGCAGATGAACCCTGCCGCACTTCGCAACGATATGGTAGGAAATAACTTCAATACCTTGTCAATAGGCGGCATCAATTATACTAATTCTTCGCTAATCGGATTTAAATATCAAGAGAATATTACAAAGCAACTTGTTGAATATGAATTGACATTTTTAGTCCTCGGAGGTGTAACGCAATGACTATTAATTTTAATATTATTGTTCAAACTGGTGGGACTTTCACACTTCTTCAACCGCATAGTTTTTATTTTGTAAAAGATGTCTATACCCCTTATACTGAATTGACAATCAGTTATTATTATAGTACTATTGAAAATCCAGTAAGGGCGAAACTTACTATTGACGGTAAACTCATTCATGATGGAATAATTGTTAGTGCAAAACATGAAAGAAATGCGGACAAGCAATTATTTACAATAAAATCCAGAGGATTTACATCTTTGCTGACACAAAATGAAATTACTCCTGGGTTATACAGTGGCATAACTTTTAACCAACTTATGGATAATTATATCACAATACCGAATGTTGCCCACGAAAATAATACAAGTGGCACAAACTATATTTATGTTAAAATACACGACAGTATGTGGGAGGGGATAGTGAATTACTGCTATAAAGTTTATGGACGTTATCCGTATATTAGCGGTCCAAACACAGTTATGGTTTCCCAAAAAGCTTCACCTGTAACTTACAATAAAACAGCGGAAGATTGCTATGCTTTTGGGCAGGAACAAGACTATTCAAATTTGATTTCACATTTTCACATGTCAGATATTGACGATAATTATAATGCATATAATCTTACAAATACTTTTGCGACAGCAAAAAACATTTCTCGTCATAAGCATTATGATTTGGACAGGCAATATCTTTCAAACCCAAATCAAGCCTTAGATTTTCACTCAAAATATTCTCAAAGAAGAACGAAAAGCAATTTTTGTCAATATTATGGGTATGGCGGTGAAGATTTGAATGACATCATCAATCTCACAGGTATTGGCAATTTGTCCAACAAACGTATTTCTAGGATAGAAATTAAAAGTGTAGTAAAATATACTATGACAAAGATTTCTGCATTTAGCGATGGTTTTAACAATTAATATTTTTCAGTGCTCTTGTGTAGCGAACATGCGACTGTTTTAAGAACTTGTATTTATAGAAAAAGTATTTTTAGTTTACTATACCTGAACTTACTTATTAGACTTGTTCTAAAACTTAATAATCTATCTTTTTTTGCATTGCACAATGTTAAAAAATCTAGAGGAGGGGTGGGGTGCGACAGTACAAGCAACAGTCCAGTGGATTGTTACAGTATCTCGCCCCATTTTTTAGAGAGAATAACCTCAATATTTCCAAGTTAAACTATTCATAGAATGGGATTTTAGAACAGGTCTATTATTCATTTTAAGTTTTAGACATGGAATCATTCTATTTCCTTCAAAATCAAAATATAATCATTCTGGCTTAGATAATGTTGCATAAAAAAACTTTCCCCCTCTCGTAAAAGAGGGGGATATTGCCGCGGTCTAAGTACTCTGGGCATGCTCCCGAATGATAATTAGCAGCCGCAACCGTTGTTGATACCTTCCACCTTAGGAAGATTTTGAAGCAACAAGTATAGAAGGATTAAGAATATAATCCAAGAACATATGTTGCTACCACCGAAAAGAGAATTTCCGTACATCTCGTAACACTCCTTCTTTTTGAACTTAAAACGTCTTTTTTTTCTACGTTTTATGTTATATAATATAATTTTTTTGAAAAAGTGTTACTTGACATTAATTTTTTGCCTTAGAACCTGTATTCATATTCCAAAAAAAGCCAATATAAAATCAAAAAATTGATGAAGATTTATAAGTATAAATCAATAAAAAGTTATGATTAATATTATGGTAATGAGCTGATGCTTTTTATATTTTTACCCTTTTATAATTCTAATCGCCCAATATATACCAGCAGTACAAAATGTGTCGTTGTTTTTTTGAGAATAACTATCTCGCCAACTCTGAGTTTATTAATCCAAGTATTATTTGTTGATATTCAAGCTCAGGATGTTTAATTTTGATATATTATAACAGATTTACTTAAAATTTGCTTGAAAATTTCAAACACGGCGTATACGCAGTGTGGCGTACGTCGAAACCTTGTTGCATACGCAATTCCGAGTGTGCCTTTGGCACGATTCCTCGCCGTGCGGCGAGAACCCCACATCTATATGTCAAGTGGAATTTCTATATAATCAATGTTGACGATTCAAATTTACCTGTGCGAAAGCTATGTCAGCAGACAAATATAATTCCATTTTCCGCTAATATAGATATAAGGCAGGTCACTGACAATGATTTTTTTAGAATTAAACTATGAAGAATGATTTTTTTAGTCAAATATCACAAAATATATAGAGAGATACTCATGAAATATGTATATCCTGAGGTTTCACATTTTGAGGATAACTGGTATTGTATAACTTTTTAACAGTGCATCATTTCACTTTGTCCTAGTCAAGAGCCAAATGTATAGAGTTAGCAAGAAATGTATTGCGGTTCTCAACCATTCACAAAAATGTCTTCTTAAATCTTATTAACTGTATTTATAGAAATTACTGTTAATTTTGTCATGTCACTGACTGTTAAGTCGGTAGCAAAAAGCTTTAAAATTTCGCAGAATTTTTACTCAGAAATCTTCTTGTGATAGCAACATTTGTTTTTACATATTGCTCTATTCTAGGTGATAGTATTTATCGAAGATATTTTTTGATTATTATAATTTATCCGCATTTATAAAATTATTAAAAATTTTTTTAAAAATTACTTGACAAAGTTTAAAAGCATGATATAATGTTCTTGCGGTGTAGAGCAGTTTGGTAGCTCGTCGGGCTCATAACCCGGAGGTCATAGGTTCAAATCCTGTCGCCGCAAGCATATTAAGACGTCAGGTTTGATACAAACGTGATGTAGCCAAAAGCCCCTATTCATAGGGGCTTTTGCTTGTCAAGAGAGATGATGGGCAACCTGTCACGGCTCGTTACGAGGCGGGATTCATTCATTTGGGAGCACTGATAAAGCCCGGATGCACCAAAAATTACTTGTCGTGACGAATCGCTAACCTTTCGTTAAAAGATGCTCATCGGATGCACCAAAAGCGTTAGCGCGTTAGAATTGGGATATGGGAAAAATGCTTTCCGGCACTATACATATTAGTATCGAGCTTGATGGTGCGGCGTATGGGATAACTGAGAGGTAACAGCCCAAGACCCCAACTCGGCGTGAACAACAATAACGCCATCATCAATGGTGGTCTTGCTGGTAAGACCTCTTTCTTTGGTAGTTCCACGGTAGAAGTGGCTTCCAGCACCAACAACTCAAACTGCTGCAGCTGGAATGCGGACCACGCTCATTCCGTCATCTCGACGCACCCTTGGGCTGCTCGGGGTGGCCCTTCGATTAATGGATCCAATGCCGGCTCCTTTGCGGTCTCTGGTGTTACTGGCGGCGTCTATGATGAGACATCCCACCGCACCATCCTATCCGGATAGTAATATATATAGTGGATGGGAGGAGAGAACTTGCTATGTGCTATCCTTAAAAAGAACGTACTGTCAAGATTACTTTCGAAAGAGGATGAAGCTAAAGACCCTCCCGCGCCCGCCGCTCCGCCGTTAAGGTGTACAGGGTTCTCACGCTGAACCCGCAGAGCGCCGCCGCCTGTTCGTTGGACAGTTCCTTGTTTCGCCACCGCCGGTAAATATCCTCGAAATCCTCCGGTATTGTCACTACCCTACGCCCGAATGCCACACCTTTAGCTTTTGCTGCGGCAATACCCTCGGCTTGGCGTTGGAGAATGTTCTCCCGCTCAAGCTGCGCCGAAAAGGACAGGACTTGCAACACCAAATCCGAGATAAAAGTGCCAAGTAAATCCTTGCAGTAGGTTGTGTCCAGCATCGGCATATCCAGAACTTTGATGTCCACGCCTTTCTCCCGCGTTATATGCCGCCACTGCTCAATGATTTCCCCGTAGTCGCGTCCGAGACGGTCTATGGACTTGATATACAGCAAATCTCCCGCTCGCAGCTTGCGCAGCAGCCGCTTGTATTTCGGGCGGTCGAAATCCTTGCCGGATTTTTCATCGACGAATATGTTCTCCTGCGGTATAGCGTATGGTTCCAGCGCGATAATCTGGCGGTCGATGTTCTGCTCTTTGGTCGAGACGCGGACATAACCGAACGTCTCCGGTTTACGCTTTGAGGCTTGGCGTTGACTTTTTGGCATAAAAATATCCTCCCTTACGGCTTTTCTACTATTATAAATGATGGCTGGATTGGCTTACCGAGCGATTGGTAACCGTCAAGCTGTCGCTCTGACAGATAACTATCGAAAATATTTTTACAAAAGGTGCTTGAAATTAACGCAAAGTCGTGTTATAATAAAGTTTGAGATGGTTTTAGCTACGCAACAAACTGTACCTTTTTGCAAGGGGCGTTTGTACGGCAAAACCACATAAAAAAGCCGTGCCACAGGGTGCGGCACGGCAAAAAAATACTACGCAACAAATCACACCTTTTTGCAAGGGGCGTTTGTACGGGAGGAGAAAGCTTTGGGTTGGTTATTTAAAAGCAAGGTGGAACGCGAATCGAAACGTGTTGCCGAGGAAGAAAAACTGCGTCGTGAAGAGCTTTGGCATATTCATACAAAGCGGGTTACTGCATTGAACTATTGCAAATGTATCGTAGAAGAACTCGGCGGTAAGTACATCGGCACGGACTATAAGTATGAGGACGAGCGGGTTTCAATCAACCGTACTTGTATAGGCTGTAAAGTCGAGGACAAGAAACACGGGGCGGTTGTTATGGACTGGCACGATTCCGATTCCGGTCATGATACGTTTTATGTTTTTCGTGAAGGTTCGTGGATGGAGCATGTCAGTGACCTATATATAAATGAAGCGGAACCGCATCGTCGGCAACGACTGCTTGAACAGCAAAATCGGGCAAGGGAAGCCGCCGAACTCGCGTTCAAACCCATTGATTAAAGAGGTGTTAACATGAAACTGAGGAAGATTTCCGCGCTGATTATCGCCGTTGGATTGGCGGCAAACCTTGCCGCCTGCAGTAAGCCTACAAGCGATAGAAGCACCGATTCTGGTTACGGCAATCCACAGGGCAATACAATCACGCAACCGCCCTCCGTAATCGCACAGCAGGGCGATGAAGCCACAGGTCAAACTGCCCCCGAGGTGGTCTATATAACATACCCGTTTCAAAGCCTTGCTCCTTTCTCCGAAGACAGAGCTTGGGTTAAGTATGGTGGAAACAATCCTTTATCAACAGCGTTGATTGACAACACCGGCAACGTGCTGTTTCACACAGACATGGATATTCTATACTGCTCCCAATTCGAGGATGGATTCTCGTATTGCCTTGTCAAAGGTGACCCGGATTACACTTGGTTTATCATCGACCGCGCTGGGAACATTACAAGCTCAAACTTCGACACTTCCGGTGCAACTTCTGATAAGCCAAACAATTATGTGCTGCTGGGCTATGCGGACGGACATTTTATTGTTACCGAGCATGTTGCTAACTTTGATAAAAACGAGTGGCTTTTAGGCACGATTGATGAGAATGGAAACGTTAAAAACGAACTGAAAGTGCGCCCCGACCTAGAGATAACCGAACTGGTAAAGACGAATTACTACAAAATAACAAAAGAAGAATATTACGACATCATATGGCATGCGGGCGACGGGATTGTGTCGCTGATGGGTAAAGGATTATACAGTGTGCGGGAAGATAAGGCGTTGGCACTGAAAAGCAAGGACGGAGTGTCGTATTTTAATGGTGTACTTCTGAACCTCAATTTTTACGGTGGGTTCAATAATGGTTCTACACTGATTTCCTGCGACAGCGGCGCTTTTGTCATGTCCTCCGCTTATTTGAGCGGTGATTTCAGCAATAAAGAAATATACAAATTTGCTCCATATGATATTGCCGGGCCACATAGCGAAAGCATGTATTTTACTGGCGGTTTTCCTCTAACCGAGGGGCAGATTGTATATAACGACAATTATTACAGCCGCGGCATGGGCTATTGTGATCTATCGGGCAATCTTATCACCTTTCCAGAATACGATGGGCGGGAGTTTGCTGGAGCTCCATTCCGTGGCGGTTACGCGGTGATGAGCGTAAAAGGTGTGGACGGCGCAACCTACGTCACAGCGATAGACAAAACCGGCAAGCGACTGTATGAACCGCTAAAAACCGATGGCGTTGACATTAACGAATCCAGCCACGGTTATGTTTTCGCCAAAATAAACGGCGGTCGCTTGGTGGTTAGCCCCGATGGAACCATCCTCAGACCGGGGCATGACGATCTCAGCGCTATTGGGAACGATGTGGCTTTTGGCGATATTAGCAGCGGCTTTATCAAGGCGAAAACCGGCTATATCAGCCTTGACTGTAAGATAATCATAGAATCAATCAATATTCCGAGCGAAGCGCCGGTTGAGAAGGTTATTCCGGCAAGCACTTATACCAGCTCATTTAGCATGGCGGGGATGTGGAAAAGCGATAACGGAACGATATTGTCGTTTAACGCCAATGGTGCGGTTGGGCCGATGCTGTTCGGCTTTGAGGGCGGCCCCGATGGAAGCTGGACGATTTCATCAAAAGCCGATGGAAATGGGCATTACACCTTAAATGCCTCGCACCTGGCCGGCGGCAATATCGTTTATACGGTTCGACTACTTGGCAAAGATGAGATAGAACTTTATGAAGAGAGCGGTGATAGCTACGGCAGTTCATATTATCATTTAATACGGCAATAAAAAAATAGATCGAGGAGGACAATGTTATGTCACAGCCAAACCAATCCGAACTTTTCAAGCGATTTGTAGAGACAGATAATGAAGACGAGAAGCAACGTATAGCCCAACAGTTAGTTAATGGGCAACCGTACTCATCAAATGCAATTACTAACAATGGGGGAAACCCTTGGGTTGAAAATGTCTATAATCCTTACCAGGAATCGCAAACCCACACAATACAAACCGGCACCACGCAAGCGTCGGTCAAGCCGCCGACTATAGGGCAAGCTCAACCTGTGCAAGTATCGAATTTGAACGACCTTTTACAGACTGTTCTTCAGCCAAAACCTGAACAACCGAAGAAGAAATCTATTTTTGAGAAATTTTTTGGCTGAAATATATGGATGGCCGTAATATGTGAACGCGCCGCACAATTTAGTGCCAAACAATCGACAAGGACGGATAATTATGAAAAATCGCGCAATTATTCTGCTGGCATTGGCTTTCGTGGTGACACTTTGTTTTGCAGGATGCGCCAAAACTGAAACAATGACAGTTACCACAGACAATAGCGCATCACCAACGAGTGAGGCGACAACGCCCCCAGACCCCTCGGACGTTTCAGAAGAATCACCCTCAACCTCTACGCCAGCACCAACCACTCAAGCTCGTTATGAAATCCCCGAAGGCCATCAGTTCTATGGCAGGTTTGACGCCAGCGACGACCCGTGGATGGACGCCGACGGCAATATCTGGCTCGGCGACACGCAGTTCACGTTTAACAAGGACACCGTACCGGCGGAGCCGGAAGAACCGGTTGATCCGGCGACACTTGGCGGTAACAAACCTAACTTCCACGACAGCGATATGAAAGCCGGAGAGTATCCGGACATGTCAAATGGTTGGATTAAGTTCGGCGATTTTTACGACGCGGTTGTGGCGAAAAACAGCAACTTCACGTTCCAAGGAACGCGAGAAAGCGCAGTCTGGACGGCGTTTGATATGGGCGGCCACGGAAGTTTGGTGTGGAACAATGGCGCAATTTCGGTTGGCGTTTTTGTCCATGTGTCACCTGCCGAACTACATGGCAACAACTTGGACGCGGTGGTTATTGAGGCGTGGTACACGTATGAGGAAACCGACGAGCGCGTAACTTGCTGGAGCACCGACGATCCTTTTGGCAGCGTAGATAATAACTATGGCATCTGGCACAGTTTTGCCCAGAAGCTCTGGGACACTATGGCGATGGCGGACAAGGCGACAACGATTGAAGAAATGCGAACCATCAGCGAGAAATTGGGGGAAGGGCAATAGCAATATAATCAACAAATATAATTTCGGGAGATGACCATTGTATGAAACAAAAAGCTACACAATTTATTCAGCAAGCTTGCCTTTGTCGAAGCCTTCGACACCAATTTTGAAACCGGCAAACGGTTGAAGGAAGACCTACCCAACAAACTGGACGGCTACGGTATCGACGGCGAACGCTCTTTTCGGTGATTACGCCTAACGGCGAGGTGCTAAATTGATTGTGGAGTAAGACCAATAATTCCGCTTATGCTTGCATTTTGAGGATTTTCTACTTTATTATTAATGCGAATCACGAGTTAAAAAAAGCCAAAGAAGCAAGTCTGGCGAAGATAAAAGCGATAAGTCCGTTAGAAGAGCGAACGCGGGAGGCCGACTGGATACGAGTTTTAGCCTGAATCCAACTAAAGAAGGATTCGATAGCCTGCCTGACGCTGGAAACGGCTGAAGAAAACAGTCTATCCCAAGAATCCAAGGAATCTTGCCCTTTTTTCAGCTTTATCGGCGTAAAGAGGGTAACGCCCCGCTCGTCCAGCTCCTTCGCCCACGGCTCGCTGGCATAGGCTTTGTCAGCGAAAAGATCGAGATTATGCACATCGGCAAGCCATTCCTTTGCAACAGTAATGTCATTTTCGGAAGCGGACGTAACAAGCGCCATGCGGACCTTCGGAAGAAGATGGTGCTGCGATTGCCCGAGCACATGCAGCTTCACACCATAGTAGTACATCCCTTTGGACGCACAGTTGCCCTTATCACACAGTTCGGACGCTGTTTTTGCGCTCCCGCTTCGTTTGTTGTTTGCTACGATGATTGGCATAGAATCTATCAAATGCGTCAAAATGTCCGTTTCACTTCCCGCCTCGCTGATGAGCAAGGCATAAAGAGTCTGAAACGACTCCGCAAGAAGATTAGTCCGGCGATTGTAGTTCTGATAGCTTGGCATCTTTGGAAACCAGTCCGCCCAGTATTCTTTGATGAAGTTATACGTCTCCCGAACTCCGAATTTCCCCTCTGCTATCCCGAAAAGGTATGTCGTTATGCACTCCTCGTCTGTAAATTCGGGACGGAAATTGTTGCTCAAGCGTTGTGCTTCTGCCGCCAGTGTGCCATTGTAATGGTGACAGACGGTGCAATACAGTTCGATAAGTTGGATGTCTTTTGTCATTCATTCACTTTATCAGCTTTTGTACCGTTTGTCGATTTTTTACTCGTGATTCGCATTATTAGTTAATCGAACCTTAAAAAACAGTTGTTTAAGCAAAAAAGCGATGCTTGCTGTTTTGCGGGTTCAGAAAACAAGGAGGAAAATACCATGAAAAAGACCGAAAAGAGACCGAGATTTCTACCCCTGCTGTTGGCGTTTGTGATGCTTGTGACGCTCTCGGCGTGTAATAAGAACACGCAAGGGGGCAGTAGCACGGATCCACCAACAAGCACCCCCGAACCGGCAGTCGAGGTGACTGCCAGCACACCGCCCGCGAGCGAAAAGCCGAGCGAAAACGTAACGGAAGCGCCAACCGAACAATCGACAGAACCGAAGACCGAGCCGCCAAAAGAGGTTCTATCGGCTAGTGAGCCGCCAAAGGCGGACGCTCCGAAGGCTACGGCATCGCCAAAGCCTGCGGGAACGACAAAACCCGTCGAAACATCCAAACCCGCAGAAACCCAAAAGCCGACCGCAAGCCAGAAGTCAGAGCAGAAACCGACCGAGACGCAAAAGCCGACAGAGCAGCCCACGACTACGCCAACGCAACCCGACACACCGGAACCAACGACAACTCCCAAGGCGGAAGACCCGCCCAAGCAGACCGGGCGCGCCTACGACATGAACGACCCGAACGTGAAGAAGTACCCGATTTATGCGACGGCCAAGAATGCGGCGGAGTTTAAGGCGGGTATGGCGGCAATCGGAAAGACGTGGAAATCGGCGGCTGAGATTATCGCGAACCAGAAAGACCCGGATAACACGATAGACGGTGTGCTGTTTTATGACCTGCGGATGAAGCCGATTCAGGAGTGGGTTGATGCCTACGTTGCAGCCAACGGGCTGTCCTACAAAGGCAAAACGGACTACCAAAAGACCGCCATCATCAAACACGTAGTAGAGAACGGACGGTTTGAGGAGTTTATCGGTTTGTGGCGTCCAGGGTTTAACTTCGCTGACTTTAACGCAAGCGCAGGTGGCAGTTGTGTGCCACGCTCCGAGGCAGTGCAGTTCTTGATGGTTGCGATGGGCTTTAAGTTGCTAAACTCCGTGGGCTGCATGGCAGGCGAGGAGCATGTTACCAACGCCTATTGGGATTCGGAGGCGAATGCAGTGAGGTTTGTTGACTCTGACTTGGGCTTTGGTGTCTGGAACTTGTATGTCGATGAGCTGGATGAAATGGGCTTCGTGCTTGATTGAGACAACTGTTTTTAACCTCGTGTGCGTGTTGCATGCGGGGTTAAAACATGTAAAGAGTGTTAAAAGCCTGCGCTTGGCTTTGTTTCACATTTTTCTATAATGCTTGAGATTCTCACGCTTCAACGCCCTAATAGCAATAGTTCTTTTGCAGATTTGGTCAGCAAGTTATTTTATGCGCGTAGCAAATGATGATTTTGATCCAGAGGTGTTTAACTATGCTCTAATCCGCGCCGTAAGAGACCAAATCAATGTCACGTCCGAGATTGATGGTCTTATCGGCAAAATCATCAGAAAACTCGAGGCCGGGATTATCGTACATCTCCGCTGTATCATCGGGGGCGTTATTGACTATGCTTGCCAAGCCTGGCAACTGATTGGCTGTGGTGATAACAAGCTCCGCCGCGCTTGGATTGACAGTGTACCAGCCAATGTCCGGTTCTGAACCACCAAACGCTAACACCGACATAGTCGGCATACCAGTCGTTATTATGCTTGCTATAAGAAGCAGAGAAACGACGCGTCTTCTTGCTTTGATTTTTTCATTACCATACTTTTTCTCTCCTTTTAACATATAATCTCGGTTTCTCCCTAAGGACAGTTCCGCATTCTATCCGTTTTGCTTGCTAAATCGGGTAAAAAGAGGATCTGCCCTTTCGCAGCGCCTAAATAAATTATTGTCAAAATTATCCTGTTATAATCATGAAAGCGTGACGCTTGCAGAAAAATCTCGGCTGATTGCGTTAAGTAAGTTGCTGGACTCATAGCATTGTATGCTTTTAGGCACTGTACAATGCGTCAGATTCATCAGGATTTGTTGATTTTGCACATGAAATAACTGTAAATCATTGACTTTTTAGCATAAGTGTGATATAATGGGGTTATGCTGAGGTACTCTCCGCATATATGACGATAAAAACGTAGAACTTTTATAGCTTACTAAACCAGCCGCAGGACAAAATGTCTTGTTTTTACGGAGACACTTTGTCCTGTGGCTGACGTATGTCTCCGCAGGGAATTTTATTTTCTGAAGGAGGCAAACGAATATGTTGCGTGAAGTAAAACAAGAAGCAATTGATGAGGCAATCCGTATCATGCGGATACTGACAAGAACGAAAGGAGCAGGCGAAGACATTGAGAAGCAAGTTATCAACGACCACGCGGACGATATAGGTGAATACTCCCATACCCCGTTTTGGGTTTACTGTTTCAGCTTGTGTGCAAGGTTTCAGTTTTCTGACAACGGAATACCGGAACGAAATGCCGACGGGGAGCTTATCTTTGAGCTAACCAAGTTTTATGGTGATTCGTTGCTGTATTTCTTTGCGTTCTGTCTGCAAGAAAAAGAATTGCGGTTCGTGTACGACAACGATGAATGTGAGAGTCAGCTCTACTACGACGTACCCCACCTAACCGCCCGCAAGAACCGCTTCGAACTGGACGAATGGCGCGAATACATCAAGGATAAATATCATATCCTCCCGCCTAAACTTGATGAGAGATTCTATAACTTTATCAACGACTTCTGTCTGGTCACCGGCGGGATAACGCTCATGGGTTGTCTCGACGAAACAACTATAAGTGGTGAGGAACTCCCAAGCTTTACTGAACTCGGTTCAGACCGGGATAGGCCATTGAACTCCTTGGAACTATCTACTTTTGTATATCATAACCTGTCGCTTGCCGGTATTGAAACTCTCGGCGATTTGATTGATTGTTATACCAGCGGAGACGGTATGCTGCATATTCGCCGATTTAGTGTTAAGTCGTTAGAAGAAGTGGAGAGTAAACTCGCTTTTTTTGATGTCCCCAAAACAAAGCAATCGCTGCCGCCACGCAAGAGTTTTAGACATTACCACTACGAACGAACCGCAAAACGATAATAAGTAAGCACCAAAACCGCCTTAGCAAATAAGCTAGGGCGGTTCTTTTTTTGCACATATTCCATAATTGCGACATTCTGATTGTTGCTCAGACTTTCACTCTTCGCCCTTATTGTTATTACGCCTTAAATCTCTTAATATCTGTGTGATATCGCTTTCGTCGCTAACTAATTTCTCAAATATTTCGTGGTCGTCATAATCCCAGAAGCCGTTTTCGGGTTGCCCCAAGACCGCTATCGCTTTTTTATTGCCCTCCTTGGCGGATAACAGGAGATGATGAACCGCAGTTGGGATGTCTTCCTCAAAACTTTTGCCGTCCCTTAACAAAAAAGCCAATTGGTAGTGAGCCTCCGCTCTGGTCCGGACGTTATCGCCGCTGCACGCTTTAAAAAGCCATTCTCCGGCTTCTTTATAGCTACCTCGCTCTAAATATATCTTGCCAAGATGATACTGTGCGTTATGGCGGCCTTGCAGCGCCGCGCGTTTTATTACTTCGGCTCCTTTTTGCTCGTCTTTTGTCATGCCGTTGTATCCATAATACGTATCAACACCGAGTTGGCTTAACGCCCGCAGTTCATTGTTTTTGGCGGACAGCGCTAGCCATATCTTATAAAGACGATGGTTTGTATATATTCCGTTCGCAAAAGAATCGCAATAGCAAAGACCAAGATAATATTGGCTTAAGGCGTTACTGGCAAAGGCCGACATCTTATACCAATATAGCGCGTAATCGTAGTTTTTTGGTACTCCGTTTCCACTTCGATAACATTCCGCCAATGCCCTTTGCGCGTCGCTATTGCCTGCAAGAGCGTTGCTTATTACGGAATTTGATTGCTCGTCGCCCGATTTGGCATATATTCCGTTAACGTGAAAAATCGGCGTAAAGAAAAGCGCGTTCTTTTTCTCTGCGTACATAATGTATTTGCTGGCACAATCAGCCTCTATTCTAAATCCGAATGTTTTTGCGAGCATGTTTATGGGATAGTCCTCCACTTTACGCTTCATGCCATTTTCGTCGTCGGCGGTAACCCAATAGCTCCCGCAGCCGCAAAAAATAACGCGTCCGCCATCTAAAACAAATGCTTCA
This sequence comes from Clostridia bacterium, assembly GCA_026000865.1. Lineage (GTDB taxonomy): Bacteria > Bacillota > Clostridia > Oscillospirales > Ruminococcaceae > BNZF01. The sequence goes on along the minus strand of BNZF01000004.1, from coordinate 21,811 downwards.
AGCGAGTCCTGTTCGTCTGAATTAAACGGCTCCAAAGGCGCTCCCACAATAAAAATATCGCAGCTATTTATTTCGTTAAGCGGACAAGCGGCCGCACTGACGCCTAAAAGGGAAAGATGTTGCCTTATAACCGGGTTGAAGTTGTCAGCGGTGACGCGCTCACAGTGTCCGCACGATAGCCCAACCTTTTTCTTATTAAAGTCGCTGCCGAGATTTTGTAACAAATTCACAAGCATGTCGTTTTGCGCCTGTGGTACGTCGTTCAACGAGTTAGAGGGATTCCCCATAAACACATATTCACTTGAAATCACCGCAAACCGACCGTGTCCCATTTTGCCAACTACAACAACCGCGTCATTCTCGCCATACCCGTTTCGGTACAGAACTTGGTTCTTTTTGCTTTTTGATGAAATGCGCGAGAACCAGAAAGAGGACGCGATGAAAAACGGATAATCACCGACAGCCTGCGAGGTATCTTGTTCTTTATTCGAATTGTGCAATTCCTCAAGGATTTTTGCGCCGATTGTTTCGGTTCGCGCGTTTATCATTTCAACAATGCTCTGCGCCTCATCTGTTATCCGCTCCTCGATTGCTTCGCCGTCGGCCTTTGTCATAGTCATGGATTCGGGTTCGGTCACGGTCTTTCGCTTTTTTTGATAATATTGAGGCGTGGGAAGCTTCGAATTCTCCGGTAGTCTCGCTAAAACAGCGGGCAAATCTCTAGCCGTTAAAGTTCTTGATATAAGCTTCTCCATTACGCGGTCTTCTATATCACGCAACGAGTCCACGGGAATCTTCCAAGTGCCTTCCGGGTATCCGTTTTCATAGTATTTGAGGCGACGGTTATTCACCCCTCGGATACTCTCGTATCCTTCCAATAACCCCATGGACGCAAGAAGTATTTCGACATCGCAAGGGTCGTCGATATACGCCTTAACAAGAGTTAGAAAATAAGAAACCTTTTTTGCAGGGGATGCATCGCGGCACTTCATCGCTGAGAGTAACGTGTCTGCTCCGTCAATTTCTCTTGCGAAGCCATGTCGTCGCAAATCCTTCAAATTCTCTCGCAGATTATTCGCACATATTGGTCGCTCTGGCATTAAAGCCACCCCCTCGCAAGAAAATGAATTTTCTTTAATTATAGCATAGTTTTACCAAAAAAGCAATTGCCAACGTCAATTTTGATTTCATTTTCGCTGATCGTTTCCGTTATACATGTCTAAATCCCTTATAAATGCTTGTCATTAAATCGGAGACCTTCCGATGCCTTTCCGAACACGGTTTTGCAAAATCTTTTATGCTATTATATCTACAAGAACAGCGGCAAGCCGGTCACAGGCCGACGCAAACACAAGCCGCAGTAGGAGGTGATAGACGTTGAGCTCGCAGAGGCGTGCACTGCGGGCTTGGCAATAAGCAAGACACACAGCGCTAAAAGTTAAAACGAAAAGGAGGATTCACGCATGACCGAAAACGAACTACACGGCGATTCCGTTGACACGGTCGACGCCACACCGCCCGCACAACCCACACCGGACGTATTCCCGTCTGGCAGAGCTTGCGGCCATTGTGCCAAGAGAACCGCTAAACGCCGCAAGAAAGCGGGGCAGTCTGAAGCCTATCGGGAGCATCTTGCCGAAGTCGCGCTTGAGAACGCGGATTTCTTGACCGCTCTTGCGAATTACGCGGCAGAAAAAGTGCCCAGCGCGACCCAACCGTTGAATGACATCGTGACGGTGTATTCCCAGTCAACCTCGGCGCGCATAGCCAGATTGTGAGGTGACGCGGCATAGACAAACAGAAGCGTCACAGGACAAGACAGCCCAAATCAAAACCAAAACTAATAAAAAGGAGATTTTACTATGAATCAAGAATATTACGAACCCCAAGGCGAGATTTACGCTCCTGAAACCGGTAACACTTCGGTTTCCAATTTGTCCTTATCCTCGCTGTCGCCCATCGCACTGGAACCGGCAAATAACCGTTTGGCTCGCAAAGCGGAAAAGCGGGTGGCGGTTGTGGCGGTGCAGGAACGTGCAAAGGCCAGAGTAGCTTCTGACGTTATACTCAATACGGTCGCGCTGTCGGCAATCGTCGACCAAGCTGCCCAAATGGTGCCGAGTTCGGAGGCTCCCTGCAGGCATATCGTGAACACTTACGCCTCCAGTTCCGCGCAAAAGATTGCCGAAGCGAGGTGGTGGTAATGAGAGCGGAAGAGATTGCGACTCTGTGCGTTTTGGGGTTTATAGTCCTATGCGGAATCGTCGCCCTTGTGACTTATCTGATAGTTAACAGAGCGGAAAGTCCCAAAAGTATTCAGCGACGTATAGAAAACACCTGCGCCACCATACAAAACGACTATTTCCAAGCCGTGGGCGAGATATTTCAAGAAACCGCTCGGCAACGGAGGGGCAGCGTGACCCCGAACCTGAACGACATTCTCGACAAAGTTAATCGCCGGTGCTGATTAGTGCGCGGTTGGCGGGGCATGGGAACCTACCGGAGCGACCTTATGCCCTTGCCAAAACCGCCCTCGAAAACGCTTGCAAACGTAGGCAAAATATTTTGTAGCATACCGTTTTGTGTCAGCACAATTTGTGCCTTGACCTCTGTTGACTGTCGTCGAATCGGAACAAGTCTTGAACACATTTCGGCTTGAAAGTCAATAGATAGTGTGTTTTAACAAAATAAATAGAAGAAGGGAGCAACAACTATGCCACAAACGCAGAAATACGCAACAATTTTAGCCGACCCACCATGGGATTTGGAGCAGAAAGGTGCGCGCGGTGCGGGTAACCACTACCAGCTAATGACACTCGACCGTATCAAAGCCATGCCGGTGGCAGATCTGGCAGAAGAAAACGCCCACTGCTGGCTGTGGGTGACGAATGCCACATTGGAACCCGGCTTTGACGTTTTACGGGCTTGGGGATTTACTCCGCGCAGTACCTTTTCGTGGATTAAACCGCGCATGGGGCTCGGCGTATACCTCCGAAACGCTACCGAGCATGTCCTGTTAGGCACGAAAGGCAAAGCACCAATCCTTTTTAACGCGCAGCCGAATTGGGGGTTTTTCCCGCGGCAAGACCACAGCCACAAACCGGAGGAACTGTATTCCGTGATTGAGCGCTGTTCGCCAGGACCGTACCTCGAACTGTTCGCAAGGCGACGGCAGCCCGGTTGGGACGCTTGGGGAAACCAAATTGAATCGGATGTTGAGATTCCGGGTTACCCGGTTCCCGATTATTCCGCAAAGGTATCGCAAAAAGTTGAAGAGGAAGGAGTTGTTAATGGATGAATTTGTTCGACAGGATATGGTTTGTCTGGATGAACAGGCGGGAGACGAGCATGTCCTCAAGGATAGCGGGGATGGTTTTTCTTCTTCTGTGCAGCATCGGGGTCATAATTGCCGGCGTTATAACTGGGCTTTCGATTTTGCTGCTGCTCGGTACTATAGGGACGATTATCGACACTATCGTCCTTGCCGTCCTAATCGTTATAAATTGGCGGAAGAATACGCCCCGCTGGTGAATCGGCGGTTGAAGCGGACATGGAGGAACTGCCTATGAAACGGACACCGTTTAATGAAATGGCGTGGCTTCGGTTTGACTGGCAGCGGCCATTTGAGCCGGAAAAAGTGATGGATATGCTGACCCACTTGACCTCGCATATACCGCAGACGCCACTGGTATTTGAAGCGCGTGGAGGTGAAGGGCGGGTGAACTACTACCTCGGTGTTGACCGGCAGTTTAAGCGAATGATTACCGATGTTATGAGGGCTCATGGCGACATCAGGTTCTATGAAGTGTCGCCGGACGCGAGGACAACGGTCAACGAAGCCGCGCAGTTAAAAATCACAAAACCTATTCTGTCTTTGAAGACGGATATAACGGAAGCGGTTGTGCGGGCGGGGCTGGCGGCGCTGATGCAGCCAAAAGGACGGGAGCAGTTGGTGTTGCAAATAGTATTGGGGGAGGCTTTTGCCCCGCGGCCTACCCCATACAACCTCCCTGACCCGCACGCGTCTTGGGTGAACATCGCCCTCGGCGATGTAAGAGAAGCTTCGGCAGAATCAAAAGCCGCCGTCAAGGAAAAGTTTTCTTGCGCCAGTTTTCAGACCGTCGTCCGTTTGGGCGCGGCCGGCAGCATGGATAAAGCGCAGGGACACATTTTGTCGTTGTTATCGGCGCTCAGAACGCTCCGAAGCGCGGGTGTGAACATTCACGCGGTAAAGGAAAAACCGGAGGATTTGAATGTCGCCAAAATACCGTGGCATTTCACGCTGCGGCTGTCAGTGAAAGAACTTGTGAACTTTATGCTGTTACCGGCGGGAGACGCCGAATTGCCGGGGGTTACGGGACTTTACCCGAAGCAAATCATGCCTCCGGATTGGTATCACAACCCTTACCCGGTAAATGCCCGCACTTTTGCCGTCAGTCTTGATGGTAAAACAAAACTCAGCATATCGCCGCAGGATTCCAAGGAGCATACTCTGCTGATCGGTCCGACAGGATCGGGAAAATCGACAGCTATGCTGCACCTGATTCTAAGCGACATCTACGCGGGACGGTCGGTTCTCGTGATTGACCCCAAGGCGGATCTCGCAAGAGATGTCCTTGAACGCATCCCGAAACACAGATTAGACGATGTCGTTATTATTGACCCGTCGTCGCCATGCCCCGTGGGGTTTAACCCGCTGGCTTTCAAGAACCAATATAATCAGGGGCTGATAGCCGACGCGGTGTTGGCGGTTTTTCAGGAGGTTTTCAAAGAGAACTGGGGCATACGATCGCAGAGCGTTATATCCGCCGCGTTGCTCACGTTGGTGCAAATAGAGGGAGCGTCACTGCTCTGGTTGCCCACCTTGCTAACAAACGAAAACTTCCGCAAAAAGATTACAAGCGGTATTACGGACAAAATTGGCTTGGAGCTGTTTTGGGAAACCTTCGAAGCCATGAAAGGGAGTGAACAACGTCAGGAAATCGCGCCGGCATTAAACAAGATACAACAATTTCTTTTTCGGCCGGGGCTTCGGAATGTACTCGGTCAAAGCGACCCGAAATTCGATTTGATGGATTTGTTCACAAAACCGCGCATCGTTCTGGTGCCGCTTAATAAGGGGCTGATTGGCTCAGAAAGCGCAAAACTGCTCGGTTCTTTGATTGTGGGGCTAACGTGGACGCTGGCGCTCTCCCGCGCAAATATTCCCTCGGAACGGAGAAGACTGGTATCGATATTCATCGATGAGCTGCAGGACTATCTGGCTTTGCCGACAGACTTATCCGATGCGCTGGCGCAGGCTCGCGGGTTGGGCGTGGGGCTGACGCTCGCGCACCAATTCCGTAAACAGCTGCCGGAAAAAATACAAGCGGGAGTTGATGCCAACGCGCGCAATAAGATAGTTTTCGGTCTTGATTCTGCGGACGATGCGAAAGCGATGGCGGCGATGGCACCGGGGCTGACTTACGAAGATTTTAAAGCGCTACCGCGCTATCAGGTCTATGCGTCCTTTAACAGCGAGGGCAGAAATACCGGCTGGATATCGGGGAAAACGCTCCCGATGGGAGACCCGCTGAATAACGCGGCCGTTATTCGAAACAAGGTGGCAGCTCGTTACGGCAAGTCCGGCGCTGAGGTTGAGCAAGAATATTTAGCGTTACTGGCCGAGCGCCGCGCCGAAAACGAACCCGAAATCGGCTTGGGGACGGTCGGGAGGAGGAAAAAAGCATGAGTATAAATATAAAATCAATGACGATTCGCCCGACCGTCCACGATGACCACGGGAGTCGTGAAGCCCGCCAACAGCCGGCAATCGGCTCGAAATTCGGAAATGACTCCCTAACGCACTCCTCTTGTTTCGTTTTGCGTGTGGACGACGGGAGCCATCCAGCGGAGGTGTCGCTATGAGAGGTAAGTATATTGCCAAGCGGCGGTTGGAGGAACTTGACCGACTGCTTTCAGAGCGTGACAAAGCCGTCCTCCGCTCACTGGAAAAGTGCCGCTATCTTCTCACGGGGCAAATACGGCGACTTCACTTTACCGACAGCAAAACCGAGACTGCGGGGCTTAGGGCGGCAAGCCGGGTTATGGTAAAACTTCGGGACTTCGGTATGGCAGATGCACTGGAACGCCGTATCGGTGGGGTCAGAGCTGGAAGCGGCTCATACGCATGGACTTTGACCGAATCGGGCGGAAACCTGCTTAACTTGCGCAATACGGAAAACACACAGCGCAAGCGCTCGTTCGAGCCGTCGCTTAATTTTATGAAGCACACGCTGGAAGTATCCGAAACCTATGTTCAGCTGACAGAAATATGCAGGCAGAATCATCTGGAGCTCCTGAAGACCGAGATGGAGCCGGAGTGTTGGCGGCCTTACACCGGCGAGGACGGCAAACCCGCCTCGATGAAACCGGATATGTTCGCCGTGACCGCTAATGGCGAATATGAGGACAGCTGGTTTATAGAAGTGGACATGAACACCGAGTCACCGTCCGTTGTTTTAGACAAATGCCGCCGATACACGCATTATTGCGCAAGCGGAGCGGAGCAGAAGCAACACGAAGTGTTTCCGCTGGTGGTGTGGCTGGCTTACAGCGAAAACCGAGAAAACAAGCTAAAGCAATATATAGACGATTGCCGGGAAATTTCCGAAAAAAGCAAAGGCATTTTTGTAGTGATTATGCCAACGGAATTTGAAACGCTCGTCCGCAATGGGGCGGGAGCGCTGGGCGAAAAGAAAGGAGACGAAAAATGAATCAACCAATTAGATTTTTTGATATGTTCGCTGGAATCGGCGGTTTCCGCGCCGGACTGGAACGCGCAGAGGGCTACAAGTGTATCGGTCACTGCGAAATTGACAAACACGCCGACCGGGCGTATCGGGCGGTATATAACTTAAACGAAAGCGAGGTTTTTTATGAAGACGCAAGAACAATCAACACAGCAACAATGCCAGATTTCGACCTGCTTGTCGGGGGCTTCCCTTGTCAGGCGTTTTCAATCGCTGGCCGGAGGGAGGGGTTTGCCGACCCGCGAGGGACTCTCTTCTTTGAGATTGCCCGAGTGGTTAAGGCGAAGCGACCTACGTATCTTTTGCTTGAAAACGTGCCGGGCTTGCTGTCGCACGACGAAGGGCGGACGTTTGCTGCAATCCTCAACGCGCTTTGCGAATTGGGGTACTGCTGCGAATGGCAGGTGCTTAACAGTAAGGATTTCGGCGTACCCCAGTCAAGACGCAGGGTGTATATTGTCGGATATCTTAATCGAGGATGCGCCGGACAAATATTACCTATCAGATGCGCAAACCCAAAAACTCTTATACAAATCGTAGGCGGGCGGCAGGATTCGCGGGTGTATGACCCGGCGGGGTTGGCGAAAACGCTGTTGGCGAAGTCCGGCGGTCTCGGTGGTAAAACCGGTTTGTACGCCGTTGGGCTTGATTATAAGGATGGTATAAGGGGTGAGATTGACGTTGCTTACGCGCTTCTTGCCAGCGACTACAAGGGGCTGAACCGCCGCCACACGCAAAACGCGGTTCTGCACATTAAAGAGGCGACCAAGCGTGGCTATAAAGAAGCCGTCCCCGGCGATTCCGTTAATTTGAGCTACGCCGCCCAAAACCAAAAGCGCGGACGGGTGGGTAAGAGTATCGCTAATACGATAGATACAGGCAGTCAACAAGGAGTGGTAACTTTGACGGGGCATATCCGCCGCCTGATGCCGAGGGAATGCTTCCGATTGCAAGGCTTTGACGAACAGCAAATCGACAAGCTCCTGTCTGTGGACTCCGATACTCAAGCCTATAAACAGGCCGGAAACGCCGTTACGGTGAACGTAGTACATGCACTCGGACTGCGTCTGAAAAGCGCACACGAGGCGACTGTGGCGGCGACACGGGCGGAACAGGAGGCGGCATGATGGTAGGCGGAAAGGGGGATACCATGCCATAAAAATTATCCCCCTGACAACAATAGCACCTTAACAATCAGTTTCGAGGGCTTGACCAAATTATACGGTCAAACGGATAAATAAATCAAGCCCTCGAAAAAACGGAGCTTGGGAAAAGATGCATTTTAACAAATGATGACGGAGGTGATTTTTCTTAGCAGTTAGTTAGGCAACACAGACACACAGGGGCTGCGGCGCGTGAAGTTATCGCGCGGTCGCGGTAGCCCTCCCTCGGAGGAACGCGCTTTGCGCCCACTTCAAGGGAGGCGAGTTTAATTGTTTAGCAACAAATTCGGCATTGAAGTCGAGTTTACCGGCATCACCCGCGAGAAAGCGGCAAACGTGGCGGCGGAGTATTTCGGCAGCAGCGTTAACAGAATCCACGACAGTTACGACACGCACTGTATCACCGCAACGGACGGACGAATATGGAAGTTCGTGAGCGACGGCAGCATTGAGCGTCAGCGCAAAGACGGCCGCCGGATTGTATCTGCCGGAAGCGACTACAGCGTGGAGTTGGTCAGCCCAATTCTTACCTACTACGAGGACATCAAAACGGTGCAGGAGTTGGTGCGGCGGTTACGCAAAGCGGGAGGTTTTGCCAACAAACCCTGCGGGATTCATGTCCACTTGGACGGAGCTAACCACACACCGCGCAGTATCCGCAATTTCGTCAACATCATCGCGAGCCACAACGATTTGTTTTACAAGGCACTGCAAATCGCGTCGGAACGGATGCAATATTGTAAGAAAATGGACGCGTATCTGGTGGAGAAGATGAATACAGCAAAACCCAAGGGTTTTGCGCAGATTGAAACCATCTGGTATGCAGGGTATCACGAAGACCGCTATCGCCATTACCACAACAGCCGTTACCATTTTCTCAATTTGCACAGTTTCTTCACAGGCAACCACACGGTCGAGCTTCGAGGCTTCAATTCGGAGCTTCACGCCGGGAAAATTCGGGCGTATGTCGTACTTGCACTGGCGTTGAATCATCAGGCTTTGATGCAGAAAAGCGCCAGCAGCCGCAAGGTTCAAGGGGAAAACGAGAAGTTCGCAATGCGAGTGTATCTCAACCGTATTGGGTTTATCGGCGACGAATTCAAAAGCTGCCGGGAACACCTGTATCTGCACTTGGACGGTAACGCCGCGTGGCGGTACGGACACGATTTAAGGTTAGACAATCATCGGGAAGGAGATGAAAACAATGTCTAAAGCAAAACGGCGGCTTTATGTCGCCTACGGTTCCAATATGAATCTGGAGCAAATGGCGTTGCGCTGCCCCACGGCGAAAGTCGTAGGAACGGCGGTTATGCGTAACTGGCGGTTGATTTTTCAAGGCGTGGCAAGCATTGAGCGTCACAAAGGCGGCGAGGCACCGGTTCTGGTCTGGGAAATCCAGCCAGAAGACGAAATCGCGCTCGACCGCTACGAGGGTTACCCCCGTATGTACCGCAAGAAAAGCGTGAGAGTTCGTATTAACGGCAAGCAAGTCCGTGCAATGGTGTACGTTATGAACGGCGCGCGGCGACTTTATCCGCCGACTTCGGGCTACTACAACACTATTCGCAACGGCTACATTGCCGCAGGGCAGGATTTGAACGTATTGCGCGAGGCAGCGGAAATGTCAAAAAAATGGAGGAAACAGTTATGAACAGCACGATTAAGGAACAAATACTGGCGGTCAGGGATACCGGCGCAACAAATATGCTTGACACGAACACAGTTCAGCGCGTTGCGTTCGATATGGAGTTTTACGAATTAGTGAACTTCATCGAGGATGACCGCAAGGCTTACGCCCGCTTCATTATGACGGGCAAGACGGAGAAGGAGTAACTGATGGTTATCGAAAAACGCAACGACGACTTGTGGGCTGACCTGTTCTGGGGCGATTTATCGGATGCCGCACAGTCAGAACTGCTGAAGCTTTTGGGTGACAACGGCAACTTCGATGTGTTTCCGCTGGCTTCGGTCAACGTAAGCCCTGCCGAAGATGAGCAAACCCAAGGCGGTGAAATGGCGATTGTCACGATAGAGCGCAAGGAAAACAACTGGGTGTTTGGCTCCTACGGGCGATACAAGTTTGAGGCGAAAGTCTACGACGTAGGCTCGGAATATGGCATCAACGGCGGGCGAGTCAGCAAGATGAGCGTTTGGCGCAAGAAGAAGCCGGGTGTTTATTTTACCCATGAGACGGTGCTGAATTACGACCGTAGCTGGGATGTCAAACCAAAGAAATCCGATGATATAAAGGCTTTCGAGACCGTTCATGCGTTTCTCGAAAATATGCCCATCGAGGAGTAATCTGCGGAATGTGGCAGAATGCCCCTCTTTGTGCAAGAATCTCTCGGAAATCCCTTGACTCTGGCCAACAGATGAGGGTTACTGTTCACACCACTTATAAAGAAAGGAAGGGTAAAATGAACATCAAGTTTAACGTAACCGGCGCAGAGCGCAAGGCGCTTGTCGGAGCAATCAGCGAGATTTTGGGGCAACCGTCGGTCTATCAGGGCGCACCCACATTCGCTTACGCGGTTGGCAGTTGCACCATCGACAAAAACGGAGCCGTTTCTCATACTGACAGCGAGGAATTACTCCGGCTGGCGGCTACCTTGAAAGAACGCGGATACGTGGCGGAGTTGGAAGAAGCCCTCGAATGCGGCGACGAGGCCGGAGTTACGGCGAATGACACGCCTGAAACTGAAGCAGTACAAGCGGCGAACGGTGAGCGTGGTATCCTAACGATAGAAATGCCGCTTGCAGGTTTCACGCCTGAAAAGCTCGACAACCTAACGAAATTGGTAGAATCCAAGGCCACGCTTATTAAAAAAGCGATAGAAGCGGAGGATTTGCCGGTGGCGATGGTTGACGATAAGCTCCGTTTCCCGTGGTTCACATTACACGGTATTGACGGCGAAGCCGACGCTTACTCCCGCTTTATTTGCGCCCTGTGCAAAATGGCAAAGGAGCAGAAGCGTGTCACCGCCAAGGAAAAGGACATTCAAAACGATAGGTTCACTATGAGGCTGTTCCTAATACGCCTTGGATTTATCGGACCGGAATTCAAAGCTGCGCGGAAAATCCTGCTGCGTAATCTGAGCGGTAACAGCAGTTGGAAAAACGGACAGCGGCCGCAATGAGCAACGGAAATAACACAAACAACAGAAACAATGGAGGAGGCAGAAGTTCATGAAACACAATAGTGGCTTTCCTAGTAAGACAGCTTTAGATTGCGTGCGTGTATTGTATCCGTATGGCAGCCGCGTGGAACTGGTGTCGATGGATGACCCCTACACCACATTAAAACCCGGCGACCGGGGTACGGTTCAATTCGTTGATGATGCGCTGGGCATCCATATTAAGTGGGACAACGGTTCGTCACTGGCGGCAATTCATGGCGTTGACCGGCTCAAGAAGATATAGGGTAAGTGTACTTTAGAAGCGTTACGCGCTTCACAACCGGCTTGTTTTATACGAGCCGGTTCACCAAAATCATATTTTTAAGAAAAAGGAGAGCGAATATATGAATAATGAGCAAAAGCAATCCATACAGGACTTGCGTTCGCAGGGCAAATCGTATCGGCAAATCGCCGATCATACGGGTTTATCAATGAATACAGTGAAATCGTTTTGCCGTCGCTCCGACGCGCAGCGGAGGCTGTGCAAAAACTGCGGGAAACTACTTGCGGATAAGGCTAAATGCAAGCCGAAAACATTTTGCTGCAACCAATGCCGTCAGGAGTGGTGGCGGGCTAATGATGATCAAATGAATAAAAGCGCGACATACAGTCTAATCTGTGCGAATTGCGATGAAAAATTCGAGAGTTATGGCAATAAAAACCGTAAGTTCTGCTCGCGGGGGTGTTATTTTGCCAATCGTTACGGCGTTCCGTAAACGTAAATAGTTATCCGCAGGCTCCTTGAAATAAAGCGGCTAAAAGACTTGACTCCTTCCGACTTCAGAGCAACAATGTCTGATGACGCGAGAAGATAAGGTCAAAAACAATAGCCGGAAGAAAGGAGTTTCAACATGAAAACAATAACAAAGCAAGAAGCGCTCCCCAAAATTCCGCGAAGGAAGCGGGTGGCGGCTTACGCACGCGTTTCCCGCGACTCGGATGCCATGAAGCATTCGCTGTCCGCTCAGGTCAGTTACTACAACGAGCTGATACAAAATCGGATGGACTGGGAATTCGCGGGCGTGTACCCCGACTATGCCGAAACGGGAACCAAAGACCAGCGCCCCGAATTTCAGCGAATGCTCGCAGATTGCCGGGCTGGGAAAATCGACATGGTGATTACCAAATCAGTCACACGATTCGCGCGGAACACTGTTACCACGCTGGAAGCGGTACGTGAGCTGAAACTGCTGGGGATGGACGTGTTTTTTGAAAAAGAAAACATTCACTCTATGAGCGGAGACGGTGAGCTGATGCTGTCAATTCTCGCCTCTTATGCACAGGAGGAAAGTCGTTCGGCAAGCGAGAACGTCAAGTGGCGGCTACGTAGTAAGTTCAAAGAGGGCAGACCGAGCAGCACCGTCATCATGGGCTACAAACTGGTGGATGGTACGTTCATAATCGTGCCGGAAGAAGCCGAAGTTGTAAGGATGATATTTGACGATTTTCTTAGCGGTATGGGTAGAAACGCCATTATGAAAAAATTGACGGAACTCGATGTCCCAAATAAACGCGGTGGGAGTTGGACTGAAACCACTATTTATACAATGCTCCGTAACGAGAAGTATGTTGGCGACCTATGTCTGCAAAAATGGTTCAGCGAGAACCATATCAGCAAGAAAAAACGTATGAACAAGGGCGAACTGCCGCAATATTACGTGGAAAACAGTCACGAACCAATTATCGATAGGGATACTTTTATAAAGGTTCAAGCAGAACTTGACCGACGGGCAGCGTTACATTCTCTGCCGCCAAGAAAATCGGAGCCATACCAATTTACCGGGAAAATCGTTTGCGGACAGTGTGGGAAGAACTATCGCAGAAAAATTAACGGCACCGGTAAAAAAGCGGTATGGGTATGCGGCACATTTAACCAACGAGGCAAGGCAGCTTGTGATTCAAGGCAGATACCGGAATCCGTGTTATTGGAAATAGCGGATACGGATTTTACAAAAATTCTCATATCCGAGCCGGGCGTACTTATTATCGTAAGACCGGACGGCACCGAGATTGAAAAACAGTGGCAACACAAGTCGCGTCGCGAAAGCTGGACACCGGCAATGAGGCAAGCGGCCAAAGAGAGACAACTAAAACTTAACCAAGAGAGGAGAGCAAAATCAGATGGACAACAGCAGTAAACCGACAGTAAAGCCAACCATTACGGTTAGACCCGTAACTATTAGTCGTAGCACGACAAACCCGTTCGCTTCGATTGATAAGAAGCGGGTAGCCGCCTATGCCCGCGTCTCAACCGATGATGAGGAGCAGCTTAATAGCTACGAAGCACAGGTGGATTTCTACACACAGCAAATACAAAGCAACGAAAACTGGATTTTTGTTGAGGTTTACGCCGATGAGGGGATAAGTGGCACCAGAACCAAGGGACGTGATGACTTCAACCGAATGGTTGCGGACGCTCTTGATGGAAAAATCGACCTGATTATCACAAAATCGGTCAGCCGCTTTGCCAGAAATACCGTTGACAGTCTTGTCACGGTTCGCAAACTGAAAGAAAAAGACGTCGAGGTTTACTTTGAAAAAGAAAACATATACACAATGGATTCAAAGGGTGAACTTCTGATAACCATAATGTCCTCGCTGGCGCAAGAAGAAAGCCGCTCCATATCGGAAAACGTGACGTGGGGGCAACGCAAGCGGATGCAAGACGGCAAAGTGTCAATGGCTTATAAACGTTTTTTAGGTTATTGCAAAGGTGAAGACGGTACACCGCAAATCGTGGAAGCCGAAGCCGAGGTTATTAGGCAAATTTACGCAATGTTCCTTAACGGGAAGACATACCGTGAAATTGCTTCCTACCTTACTGAATGTGGTATCTCAACACCCGGCGGTAAGCCAGTGTGGAGCGTTAGCACCGTTCAGAGTATTCTGAAAAACGAGAAATATGCCGGAAACGCTGTCCTGCAAAAGAAATTCACGGTGGATTTCCTTACTAAAAAAGTCAAAGTGAACGAAGGCGAGGTGCCGCAGTATTTTGTCGAGAACTCGCACTCTGCTATTGTTTCAGCGGAAACCTTCAAGCTAGCGCAAGGCGAAATCCAGAGACGCAAAGCAATTGGGAAACGGTTAAGCGGTTCAGGGCTGTTCGTCTGCAAGATTGTATGCGGCGATTGCGACGGATTTTACGGCAGTAAAGTCTGGCATTCCAATACGGAACACCGATGTGTCATTTGGCAATGCAATCACAAATATAAAGGTGAGGATACTTGCCGGACTCCGCACCTCACGGAAGATGAGATAAAAAACCGCTTTTGTGTCGGCTTTCAATCAATTAGTAGCTGACAGAGAGCGATTGATTGCGGAATACGAGGCTAAAGTCATTGAATTAGCCGACACCGTTGTATTTGACGAGCGGACCGCCCGCTTGCACATGGACTGTTCAGAAGCGGCGACCGACGCACAGGCGCTCATTGCGGGGAACACCAACACGGCGCAGAATCAGGAACGCTACAAAGCGGAACATGATGCGCTGGTAGCTCGATATGATGCCGCCAAAGCACAGTTAGAGACCGTCAGCCGAGAAAGGCAAGAGCAAATAGTTCTCAAAGAGAAAACCCGGCGATTCCTCGACATCCTAAAAGACATATCCGTCCCCCTAAGTGCCTTTGACGAGCAGCTATGGCAAGCAACGGCAGAATTGCTGGTTGTGCGGTCGGCAGAGGATGTGACGGTTATTTTCCGAAGCGGAGCTAAAATCGGAGTGAGATTGGAAAACAAATAGCAGTATATCTCACAAGGTATATGCACCTTTAGAACTTTATCTAAATAAGCGCTCACTTTATATCAAGTGGGCGTTATCTCCTCCCATCCACTATATATATTAGTATCCGGATAGGATGGTGCGGTGGCCGAAAGCATCATAGACGCCGCCAGGAGTACTACCGAATGCAAAAGAGCCGGCATAGGATCCACTATTCGACTGGCCTCCTCGGATTGCCCAAGGGTTCGTCGAATAGACGGAACCAGCGCTGACTCCATTCCAGCTGCCATCACTCGTAGCGGCGCTCACGGTCTCTGCCGTGGACGAGCCGAAGAACCGGGGCTTGTTGACAAGACCTCCGTTATAGATAGCGTTGCTGTCGTTTACGCCGAGTTGGGTGAGTTGTTATCTCAAACCGTTACCACTGTCTCAAGTATTTTTTGCGACTTCTCCACCTCTATTGTTGTGCATGTTGCATAATAAAACGCGCTAAACCATTGACTTTTAACCACAAGTGTGATATACTGTAGGCAATTTGGAGGAGTTCCTTGCATGTAAATGCACGCTCCTTCGGAGTGAACATTAATATTGCAGATGGAATTCTTCCGAAACTCAAAACTTTTGGAGGGAAAACCATGAAAAACTACGATCATAGAAGTAGCGACAGTCTTGACGAAGTTGTAAACCGTCTATACCGCACCGATAAAAGAGAGAGTATCATTGCTTGCGTGCTTTCTTTCCCCGTCCTCACCGCATTCGTTCTTTTCGTAGCGTTGATGATTGTCGTCGGTGGAGAGATTTCAGCGTCATCCAACGTTGCCATCCGTACCGACACAATCAGGCCGTCTGACGATGCGGCAATCACGACCAAGACAATCACAATAACAGTCGGCAGCAGGTGGTACACAACAATAGCACCACAGGGTACACGCCCCGATGACATAGTTTGGTCATCTAGCGACCTGAACATTGCAACCGTTAGCGAAGGAGGCATTGTTCAAGGCGTCTCTTTCGGAAAAGCGATAGTCACCGCGACGGCAGGAGAAGAATCATGCGCACTAACAGTCTATGTAGGGCCAGAGACTCCGCTTAAAGTGGTAGTTTTTGACAACATAACTGAGGGCCAGAGAGAGTACGTACCGAGCAAAGCCTCTGGCTTTATTGTGCGTATAAACGATTACTGTGCCCTCGGCAAGCGAGCGGATCGTATTCGATTAATCGGCCAACAGTGGGAACAGAACTATGTACGTCATTTATCCAGAGGTAGCACCGGATGTTACGTATTCAACCAAGATGGTGGCAGTTTCGTAATGCCACCAGACTTTCTCGGTGACAATAGGATCGTTTATGTTTATATTGATTACGTGGATGATCCGCAAGCCATAGGTTTGAAGAGACCCAGAGCCGCCGCCGAGTTTAACCCCATATTTGTGGGATGAGCTTTTATAAACGGACTCATCCATCCCGCTTTTCATCTGCAACAACAAACCCCGATTTTATGTGTTTATACGCAAGAATCGGGGCTGTTTTCATGAATAGTACCTGTCCCGCGTATGGTATAATGTGCATATGGAAGACACCATAAAAACCATCAATATCTATGCCGACGAATCAAGGCACATAGACCCTAATGATAGTAGCATGGTTATTGGTGCTTTGTGGCTGGAAAAAGAAAACGTCAAAGAGTTCTCAGACAAAATCCGCCTACTGAAGAAAAGATACAACATACCTGCAAAACGTGAGATTAAATGGGCAAAAGTCTCAGGATCTAAAAAGGAATACTATCTTGATCTTATTCGCCTATTCTTTGATTACGAAGCAGCCAAATACCGAGCAATTATCATACCGAAGGACAAGGTGGTTTATGATAAGTGCAATGGCGAGTTCTATTACAAAGCCCTGTACATGACACTGGCAAATATCACTCGGCAAAACGTCGCAAAGTTCAGAATCTACGTAGATTATAAGGACTCGTGGTCTCATATCCGCAGCAAAGAATTGGTAAAATTTCTAACAAAGGATCATAGAAACCCAAGCAGCCAATATGATGCCCAGCCTATTCGCTCAAATGAAAGCTTAATAATGCAACTGTCGGATCTTATCACTGGAGCGGTTGGCATGGCTAATAACGAGTATAGCAAGGTAGAAGCAAAAAGAGATATTGCTGAGCTTCTCGCAACTTTGGCGAATCAAGAGCTAACGGCACAAACACCATATAATGTTGATAAGTTTAATCTATTCAAGTGGCATGCGGAAGGCTGGGATAAGTAACCATGCTTCCCGATTGGCTCGAACCAACCCTTGATTTGCGCGGCACACTTACAGATAATTACGTGCAACTTTATGAAGTGTTTTGCGGTGCATTGTTAGATTTGTCTGGTGTTATTGTGGACGATAAACCCGTACATGTTGATACCAATAAGGACAAATATGCGCCGGACTACGAATGCTCATTTATCCATTTTATTTCAAGCGAGACCAGAAAAGGAAGCGGTGTAAGAGTTATTGATTTTAGTCGTGCCTCCAAGCTACACTGGATTCGTCCGATCCTTGAGCACTATAAAGACACTGCCGTTAGAAGCTTTTGGCACGTTCGCCATGACGGTGAAGCATTATATCTATGGTTGCATGAGCACGATTTTCTAATCGTATTAAAGAAAGATCGTAAGATTGATGGTAACATCATCGTTACCGCTCATAATGTAGAAAATTACACACGAAAAAAGTTGAGTAAACAATACGAGGCATCAGAGAGAAAGCTGAGCTGAAACAATCGACGCCTCTGGGAGGCGTCTCAAGAACTCTTCACACCGAAATGGATATGTGAGCCAGTTACATTGTATCATACAGCTGCATAACAATCAAGAGCGATAGTCAAATTGCTAGTGTTAAGCCCTGTGGAAAACATAAGCAAAATTAGTATTGACAAAGTTTATTAGAACTGAATCATATTCTTATTCCCCATCTCACTATATATATTAGTATCCGGATAGGATGGTGCGGTGGGAGGTGCCATTATTGACATCGCCAGTCTCGCGATCGAACGCAAAGGAGCCGGCACCGGAGCCAATAGGCGACTGCCCGCCCCGACGAGCCCAAGGACTCGTCGAATAGACGGAAGAAGCATTGCCGCCGTCCCAACTGCCAAGAGCCGTAGCGGTCGCAATAGTCTCTGCCGTGCCAGAGCCGAAGAACTGATATTTATCTGTTAGACCACCGTTATAAATGGCGTTCAGATTGTTCACGCCGAGTTGGGGGCTGAAGTGTGATACAATAAAAATAGTTCATAATAGCATGAGCAAATAGCGATTCGTCACGAGAAAACGAAGTAAATTGACCTATCGTTAAAAGATGTAGCAGGCATGCACCAAAAGCATAAGCTACCATAATAAAACGATTAGTGAGATTGTATCAAACGTGACGTGTGTTGCCATAGTATGAAATCAGGTTTGATATAGAGTCAAACCGCGTGAATACCCCTGTTATCAGGGGCATTTTGCGTTTCTGTGCAAGTCGCTGGGCGGAGCAAATGAGGTTGAATCCCCTGTTTTCGCCCAAACTGCAAAACCGCCCTTGCACCACGCTTGCGGTTTTCTTGTTGTGTGTTGCACCAAGTCCTGTCTTATCGCTCAGAATGGAGATTTTATTGCTTTGACGAATCGACCGACTTTCCATGTGGTCGAAGATAACTGCTCAAATGCTGTGAATAAGCGACATTCTCTAAAATAAGGGATATGACATATTATCTACTTCATAGATAACTTTATTTATTCGCACGGTGGAGATATAATTAGCGCAAGGAGATAATTTATGGATTGGTGGATTTTTGCAATAGTGGCGTTGGCCGTCGTAATTGTGGTTCAAGCGATAACCAAAAAACCGACGCAGCAAAAAGAGGTTCTTGAAGAGAGCAACAAAAGTGTTCAGTATAAGAGCAAGCCTTTTCTCACCCCAAACGAGAAAGGTTTTTTGGCGATTTTACGTGAGCTTGCCAAGCATGGCTTGATTGTTGTTCCGCAAGTAAATCTTGCCACAGTTGTGCAGAAAGTAGGCGAATTTAGGTATCAAAATGAATTGTATCGCAATATAGATTTTGGCGTATTTGACAGAGAATATAATCTTCTCTTGCTCATCGAGCTAAATGATGCTTCTCACCAGCAGAGTGCTCGCCGAGCAAGAGATATAAAAGTAAAAGAAATTATAAAACAAGCTGGATTGAAGCTCATAACATTTTACACCAATATGCCAAACAAGCCGGAATATGTTGTTGGGCGTGTTCTTGACGAACTAAACACTTCCAAATCCACTAATTCCGAAAAAATGTAGCGGGTTAGGCGGTTGGTTAGGCGGTTCAGGACTATATCTAACGTGGGGCTATAAGACATGCCGTTAAATGAAAACGGCGTTATGTAGAAGATTGATACCGAATACGTTCCTAAGTGACTTGGGTCAAGTTCCCAAATATAACTTGTATTACATAAAACGTCGTGTTCATAGCACTTATACCGAGTAAGTGATGTGTATCATGCGAATATTTCGGTTTTTCAGAGTAGTATAACTTTAGCTTTTTGGTTCGTGTCAGCAAATTAGTATGAATAATTGCTTGACATATGCGTAACTTTCAAAAAAAGTTCCACAGTATGCTCTTCGGACAATCTTTGATATTCAGTTTTCAAGATACCTCGGAAAACTCCATTAAGTTTACCACTTTGATAGCATTTCTCGCTAAGCCGTTAATTGTTTGTGTCAATTACACGGTTATGGGTTGGTTTGTGACTTATCAACACATTCCAGCCTGTGGGAGGTGCTTTTTTGTTTTGGTTAGAATTTGCACTGAGCATCGCCATAAAAAGTATTTATCAGGGGATTATATCACTAACACCCTTGCCATAAGGGGAACACTCTTAATTTTGAAAGTCGAGAGTTTTTTTATTTTTGTGAAATCTATATGAAATTATTATTACTTTTTGTAATAATATACAAAAAAGTTGTGATGCTCGGTCACTAACCACCCCATAACCGTGTAATTGCCAGTAAAAATTAACAGATTAGTGATAACATACTATTAATTGTAAAAAAAATCAATCAAGGGTCTTGACAAGATAAGAGTGAAAAGATACACTCTAATTGAGGTTAGGACAATGAAAAACAAGTATTGCTATCATATGAAAATTTCTGAGCGAAAATTCCGTGAAATTTTAAGACTTTTTGCGACAGATTTAACTGCTACTGATACGGCGAATTTAACATCTATATCAAGAAACACAGTTAATAAAATTTACGAAAAATTGCGTTTTAGAATTTTAGAAATTTGCGAAAAAACATCGCCAATTCTACCTGAAAAAGAAGAATTTGAAGTTGACGAAAGCTACTTCGGACCACGCCGAGTTAAAGGAAAACGTGGTCGAGGAGCGGGCTTAAAAATCATTGTTTTTGGACTTTACAAACGCGATGGAAAAGTGTATACTGAGATTGTTTCTGACTGTAAATCGGCTACACTAAGCCAAATAATAAGAGGTCGTGCTGATATTGACAGCGTTATTTATAGTGATGGTTGGCGTGGTATGACGGGTTAGTCGACCTTGGTTTTGAAAAACATTTTAGAGTTAACCATAGCGACAATGAGTTCTCGAAAGGCAACGGAAACCACATCAATTGCATCGAAAGTTTTTGGCACAGAGCCTGGTCCGCGAGGTTATGCCAAATATCGACTCGTCAAATTCAAAGGTGTTCCAAGAGAAAAATTTAACATTTATCTGAAAGAAACTGAATTTAGATTCAATAATCGTGGTCAATGATTTGTATAAATTTTTGTTGTCAGTTTTGCGTAAAAAACCACTCTAATCTTGTCGAGACCCATTTTTTAACTTTTATTAGTCTTTTCTTCTTCTTTTCTAATAATTATATCTACAACCATCAATGCGGCACGTTAAATAACGTAAAGCACGAGATATCCATATCCCATATTAATAGAAGTCAACAGCATTGAACCTCACCCAATTCCCCCGCAATATCCGAAATATCGCCGTGTTGTTTAACGTTCGGCAATATTTGTTCCGCACCGACAACCTTAACGCTTTTCGCAATCGAAGAGAGATTATTTAAAACATCAGCACCGTGTTTACGACCGACATCGTCGTTATCCGTGAGGATAACGACTTCTTTGTTTTGAAAATACTGGTTAAAATCAGTCTGCCATTTAGCACCTGCACCGTGCGGAAAATGGTGGTGATAAGCCCAAGTTTTATGAGCATATCGACATCTTTTTCGCCTTCAGTGATATAGATTTTGTCGGCATTTTTAAGGGTGTGCAAGTTGTAAAGCGGAGGCTTTTCATCACGCAAACCGAGTGTATCAACACCATCTTTGAGTCTGTGCCAAAAGCAGTCTTTTTCGCCATTTACATCAGTTGCAATATATTTTCGACCCCAAATTTGACCGTTTTCATCATAATAAAAATGCTCACGGCGTGCAATATATTTTTTCTTTTCTTTGGGAGTATTTTCAATGTTTAAGACAGGCGAGAAACCGATTGCAAACCCTGAACATTAACAGTTGGAATATAATTGTTGTTTCTTGTAAATAAATCAGACATTTTGAGCCCTGTCGAAGCGACAATATCTTTCGTTTCACAACCTTTTTTACAGTCGAGCATTACATTACCGCTTGACGTATTAAGCTTTATGTAAAGATGTTTCTTCAACTCATAATTATTTGTGATATTTTTTAGGTGAACCCCTTTGGAGTGTAAATAGAAAGGGTGGGGGGCTGGGTTCCGACCCGCTTATCGGAGTAGTCGGTGACTGAACTCCTTACTTGCAAAAACTATAAAATGCAAAGGGTCTTGCACAGATAACAGACAATGATATACTGTTATCGGAGGCAGGACAATGAAAAACAAATATATTTATCATTCAAAAATTTCGGAGGCAAAATTCAGGCAAATTGTCCGCCATTTTGCAC
>BNZF01000003.1 GCA_026000865.1 Clostridia bacterium | reverse complement strand
CATTTCTCCGCGCATCAAAAACGCATTTGAAGTTCAACCTGTTCGCTGGGTCGTCGAGCGAACTTTTGCTTGGTTTAACTCCTCTCGCCGCCTTTCGAAAGATTACGAAATTTCCTCTTATTATGAAGAACAAATCTGTATTATTTCCAATTTGCATACTCTTTTAAGACGTTTTTAACTTATGTGGTCAGGTTCTCATTCTATGAATAGTTTAACTTCGCGAACAATGGTTGTAAATCATTTATGCTAAAAAAGTTGCAAGGATTTCTGAAAGTTGTAATGAATGAAAGTTGCAAGGGTAACTACTGTGGCTCAGACTAAAAAAAGCGTCGGATAGTTGAAAGTTAAAAGTTAATAGTTATGGGGTGACGCTTCGCGTCACGTTTACGCGAGTTAGTTTAATTGTAAAATTAGTTTAACTCCGCGTTTTGCGACTAATGCCTGTAATTATTATCAATAATAAAACGCGATCATTAACTAACGATTAAGTTAAACTTCTCCGCGAAAATGTCCGCCGACAGCACCATAACTATTAACTGTTAACTATAAACTCTCTGCCCCCGCCCTTTCTATTTATATTCCAAAGTGTGGAACCTAAAAAATTATGAGTTTCAAGTCTATTATTAAGTTTTAGAACAAGTTTAATGTGAATAGAGTTAATCGAAAAGCTTAATATGTATATTTATGGCGAAAAATTTAATATAACAGAAAGGATATATTATCTATGTACTGGCAGAAAGAATTTGAGTGTATATCTGTTGACGAATTGAGAACACTTCAAAATGAGCGTTTGCAAAAAACAGTTGCACATGTTTATGAAAATGTGAAATATGAACGCGACAAAATGAAAGAAATCGGAATTGAAGCGGGGGATATAAAGACTTATGAGGATTTATATAAACTTCCACTATTGACAAAACAAGATTTGCGTGAAACCTATCCTTACGGACTTTTCGCTGTACCAAACGATAAAGTTGTCGAACTCCACGCTTCTTCGGGAACAACTGGCAAACAAATAGTTGCGGGGTACACTCAAAAAGACATCAAAATTTGGGGTGATTGCTTTGCGAGAGCGTTAACCTCATTAGGTGCAACAAAAGATGATTATATGCATGTGTCATATGGTTACGGGCTTTTTACAGGCGGTTTTGGTGCACACTACGGTGCCCAGCAAATAGGCATGACGATTATTCCTGTTTCAACAGGCAACACCCAGCGTCAAGTAAATATTATAAAAGATTTTGGTTCGACATTTATCTGCTGTACTCCGTCGTATGCTTTATTTATTGCAGAAACAATGAAAGAAATGGGCGTTACAAAATCCGATATTAAACTTAAAGCAGGTCTTTTTGGGGCAGAACCTTGGACAGAAGAAATGCGTAAAGAAATCGAAGAGAAACTTTGCAAAGCCTATGACATCTATGGTTTAACCGAAATAATTGGACCTGGCGTATCTTTTGAATGTATGGAACAAACAGGTATGCATATTAATGAGGACCATTTCCTTGTTGAGACCATTGACCCTGACACAGGCAAAGTTCTTCCTGAGGGTGAGCAAGGCGAATTAGTATTTACTTGCATTACAAAAGAAGCGTTTCCTCTTTTGCGTTATCGCACTCGTGATATTGGTATTCTTAAAAGAGAAAAATGCTCTTGCGGTCGAACACTTGTTAAAATGCTTAAACCAATGGGACGTTCAGATGATATGCTTATTATTCGCGGTGTAAATGTGTTCCCGTCTCAAATTGAGAGTGTTTTACTTAACCTCGGCAATACAAACCCGCACTACCAAATCATTGTTGACCGTGTGAATAACACAGATACTCTCGATGTTAATGTCGAAATTTCCACGGAAATATTCAGCGATGTTGTGTCATCTCTTGAAGACCAAGAGAAAAAAATCTCCTCGCAAATTTTTTCTATTCTCGGTATATCCGCAAAAATTCACCTTGTTGAACCTAAGACTATTCCACGTTCCGAGGGTAAGGCGGTCAGAGTTATTGATAAACGTAAACTGCACTAACATTAATATCAAATTAAATTGTTGACACAATTTAATTTGATATTCGCTAAGGGCGAAATGAATTCGCCCTTGCTCTCGACTGCTATGCAGTCGTACGGCGTTACACGCCGTGATACTTATTATCCTCTTTTAATCGGATAATAGTATTAAAGAAGGTGATAATATGGCTACAAAAAAATATCGTCAACACTATGTTACTTTTCCAGATGGATTAGTTGTTACCTATTAGAATAAAGGTGATTGTATTAGTGTGATTTTTGAAAAACCTACGAAAGATTTTTTCAAATCCAGAGAATGTATTTTACCCGAGGTGAAATGGACACAGTTAGAGGGCGAATTTGAACCAAATGAATTGATTTTTATTCATAATTTTCTTATGGTGAATAGAAATTTGATAACGGAATTTGCCAATGAGGACGATGAATAGATGCCTACAATTTTTAATTTTATGGGATACAAATTTTATTTTTGGTCACTTGAAGGAAATGAACCTGTCCATATTCATATGGCTAAGTCGTTCACTCCAAACGGAACGAAATTTTGGCTATTAAGTAATGGCGAAGTTGTTCTTGCAAATGATAAAACTCGTATTTCTGATAAAGAATTGATAAAAGCCAAGAAATTTCTTAAAGACAACTATAACTTTAATATTGCAAGAATGGCAAAACCGATAATTTTCTATTAAATTTTACAAGTAATAAAAACCAATTTATAAAAGACAATTAAAAGCGAAAAATTCGCAAAGGGAAAGTTACCCGCAATGAATAATTCGTTGAAAAGCAATTATTGTGGCTCAAAATAAAAAAGGAGAAAAATTATGTTAATAAAACAAGTATCAGTATTTGTTGAAAATAAAACAGGCAGACTTTCAGCAATATTAAACATACTGAAAAATAACAAGGTAAATATCAGAGCATTAAGCATAGCGGATACGCACGACTTTGGAATCTTGCGTTTGATTACAGACAACCCCGAAAATGCGTTCAACGCACTTAAAAATGAGGATTGTACTGTTACACTAAACGATTTAATCGCTGTTTGTATCGGCGATGAACCAGGGTGTTTGGCAGGAATTGTAGATTTACTCGCAAAAAATAATATCAATATCGAGTATATGTATGATTTTAATTCGCACTCAACGGAGTTTGCTTGTATAGTTTTGCGGGTTACAAATAACGAAAAAGCGATTGAAATTTTTAATGCCAGCAATATAAGATTACTAGAAATTGGGGACATATAACAGATTTCCTTGAAATTTGCCTGCAAATTTCAAACACGGCATGTACGCCATGCAAAGTCCATTGGAAACGCAATTCCGAGTGTCCCATTGGCACACTCCCTCGCCGTACAGTGAGTACCCCACATCTATATGTCAAGGAATTGCTATATAATAGCAGGCTGGTATGCCCGCTGATGTTTCGCGAAAATTTATTTATAATGTTTATATACATTTTTGAGAGGTTTTTTATGACAGTTGGAATAATTGGGGCTATGCCCTCCGAATTGCACGATATTCGCGAGATTTTAGACAGTGGTGCGACTGAAATACAGGAATATTCTGGATTTAAATTTTATATTAATTGCACAGAAAAGGTTAAGACCGTTAACGCTTGTTGCGGAATTGCAAAAGTTAATGCGGCACTTTGTACACAAGTCCTAATCGACCATTTTAGCCCCGACTATATTATTAATGCGGGTATCGCAGGCGGAATGCACACCGATGTTCATGTTTGCGACGTTGTCATTGCAAATAATGTTTGTCCACATGACCTTGATTTAAGGTTTTTGAGGAATTACCCTCCATATCACGATATTTTTGAAACCGATGAAAAATTAATTAAACTCACAACAGAAACATGCGATGAGTTTAAGGTAAAATGGCATATCGGACGCATTGTTTCGGGTGAAGTATTCCTTGAAGACGCTGTTCTCAAAAAACAAATAAGCGAAAAATTTTCTCCATATGCAATTGATATGGAGAGTGCCGCGGTTGGTCATTGTTGCTATTTAAACAAAACACCTTTTGTGACAATACGCTGTATTTCTGACAACGCAGACGATTCTGCTGCTATGTCTTTTGATGAATTTGAGAAAATTGCAGCGAAACAAGTTGCAGAAATTGTTTTGAGTGTTGTTGGAAAACTCGGTGCTAAATAGTTTTTTAGGTTTTTTTCTAAACCCATTTTTTACAATTTAAATAAAAAATGATTGTGGGGGAATCCCTTGGGTTCAGGGATTTTCTCCTAACTCTATTTATTCAAAATTAAAAAAATTTTTAGAACTGGGTCATTAGTTCTAAGATAATATTTTTTGTGTAACTAAGTTTGTTAACTTTTTTGTTTAAATTATTATAAAACCTTGAAAAATTAATTTTCTTCGTTTCATTGCTGGTGACAACCTGCGACAAAAAATTATTGCTTATAAATACCACATCTAACTGTGGTATTGCAATATTTTCAATTACGTTTTCTTGAAAAAACTTGCAAAAATCGACTTCAATATCAATGCCGTTTTCAATCGCTTTAATCACAATCCATTGTAATAAATATTCTGCTCCCGCAAAATAATCATCGTTTATAACATAAATATTTTGAGGTATAGTTGAAATTCCGAATTTCACTATGCCTCTTTTTTTTATTCTTTTATTTTGTGCAACAGTATCTACCTCTGCAACTTCTCGACTTTTGCAGTTTTCGGAAACTTTTGCATCTTTTTTAGCTTTATCAGCTTGTTTAAATAGTGTCTTAGATAGCCTGTCAACATAAGCGTCAAGTTTTTCATAATCAAGAGAATCCTCGGCAATTGAGTAAAGATATTTACAAAGTTCATTTATCGCACCTAAGTAATATTTTTCTTTCATTATTTTTATTATTCCTTTTATTTTAAAATCACAATTAAGTAGTTATATTATATGCATTTTAATAGTTAAGCGTGAATAAATAGTGAATAGTTATTAGGTAATAGGTATGGTGTCGTCCTGCGGACGACGTTTACACGAGTTAGTTTAACTTAATAATTAGTTTAACTTTGCGTTTTACATTAAAAAAAAATTAAAATGGTCGCAAATCAGTTAAGATAAAAAAGTCACAAAGATTTTTCAAAGGTGAAATGATACAAGGTCGCAGAAGTTAGCATTGCGGCTCAAAATAAAAAAGTTGCGAATCAGTTAAGCTAAAAAAGTCACAAAGATTTTTCAAAGGTCAATGATACGAGGTCGCAGAGGTTAGCATTGCGTCTCAAAATAAAAAAGCGGCTCAAAATAAAAAAAGAGGAGTAAAAAATAAAATGGTAACATATATTAGTACAAACCTTATAAAAATACGAGGTGAAGATTGAATAATAAGATTGCGAAAGACACTATAATTTTAACACTTGTGAGTTTATCTTTGCAGGGGCTTGGTTTATTGCTCAATATTTATATTACCAAAACATTGGGTACGGCGAATGTGGGAATTATCACTCTCATATCAACTTTTTACTATCTTTCGGCGGTGTTAGCAGGCGGTAATATTTTCATTTGCACAAACCGACAGGTGTCAGTTGAACTTGCGAGCAACGGAAATCCGCAAAAGATTTTTTCATATGCGGTGATATTTTGTTTAACACTCAGTTTAACTGTGACAACTATCATTTTTGTTTTTTCAGACGAAATAGCGATTAAATTAATCAAAACGCCGTCATCATTAATTGCAATCAGAATTTTAGCATTATCATTGCCAATTGGCACATTAAGCAACTGCATAAAAGGATATTTTCAAGCACATAGAAATATACTCTTGCCGAGTGTAATAGATTGTATAAGTTTTCTAATCAGAATAGCAATTATAGTTTTTTTAATACAATTTTTTGTTCTGTTTGAAAATATGAGCGTGTTCTTAGCATTTGCACTTTCTGCAACTATCAGCACAACGATTGAATGTATATTAATGTCAATAGCCTTTTGCAAATCTACTGTTAAGTCAGAAAAAGCAGCTTCAATTTCTATCAGAATGTTTATGAAAGCAGCTGTGCCGATTGCTCTTAACAGTTATATCATAGCATTGCTTAGCTCAACTAATGACGCGTTAATCCCTTTAACTTTGAAACAGTTTGGAACAACAACGCAGGATGCTTTGTCGAAATTTGGTATATTTGAGGCGATAGTCTTGCCTGCTTTGTTTTTCCCTTCGGTAATTGTTCAATGTCTTTCCTGCATTCTTTTGCCAGAAATTACAAAAGCATCTGAAAGCGGTAATGATGCCCGAGTTAGGCATTTAACCAAAAACGCTTTGCAAAAAACTTTGTATTTTGCTTTGCTAGTTATGGTGATTTTGCTTTGTTTTGGACAAAAAATCGGCTTTTTGCTTTCGGGTGAAAAAATCGCGGGAGAGGTAATCACGATTTTGTCACCTGTAATACCATTAATTTACCTTGAAATAGTTCTTGAAGGAATTTTGCGTGGACTAGGCAAATATAGTTTTTCGACTTTTAATTATATTGCTGAATATATAGTAAGAATTTCAGTTTTGCTTGTATGTGTACCTTTAATAGGTTTTTATGGTCTTGTGCTATCTTATATTCTAAGCAATATAGTCGGCAATATTTCACGTATCCGAACAATTGGTAAAGTCATTGATATAAGAATAAGGGAGGTATTATTCGCTTGAATACTAATATACAAATTCAAAATAATACTTCCGTAATCATCACCGATTGCAGGAGAATTATAGAATGCGATGAGGTTATGGTCAGGTTTGAGACATCTAAACTGCTCATCACTATTTTTGGAAAAAATCTTAGAATTAATGATTTTCTTTCGGGCGGTTTAGAAGTTTACGGAGAAATTGAGAGTATAGAAATGCGGGGTCATAAGAAGTGAATGCAGGCAGTATCAGTGTACGTTGCAGAGGTCAAAAATTAAATAAATTTATCAATGCTTTGCGTGTGAATAGTGTCGAGTGCAGGAGTTCTTATACTAAACAGGAAGAGTTTTTCGCGTCAATTTTATATATTGATATTAAAAAATTCAAAAGAATAGCAAAAGAATATAACATTGAAGTTTTTATTGAAAATAAAAAAGGAATACTGCCAGGCGTTTTAAAATATAAAAAACGTTATGGAATTATCATTGGTCTGTTTATCGCAGCTAGTTTTATTATGTATGTTTCAAACACAGTTATGACAGTTGAAGTCAAGGGAAATGAACGTGTTTCAAATGGTGCTATTTTCTCAGTTGCAAAGAATTTGGGAATTAAAAAAGGCAAAAATGTTCAAAATATCAATTACTCACAGGCAGAAAAAAGTTTAATGTCTGCTATCCCAGAAATTTCTTGGGCAAATATACAACACACAGGCAATAGAGTGCTGATAACTGTTGCAGAAATGAAAACCGCTCCTGAAATTATGAGCAAAAGTCCTTGCAATATTATTGTTACAAAAGATGCTGTCGTTACAAAAGTAACAGTGCGAACAGGTCAATTGTTCGGGCTTGTGGGCATGCCTGTCAAAAAAGGGCAAGTGGTGATAAGCGGTATATATACATCGCTTAATAATCAAAATCACGAGGTTCACGCAGAAGGAGAAATCATCGGCAGATATTCGGAACACATGATTTTTACGCAACCATTCAAAGAAACTAAAACTATTTATGGAAATATTAAAACAAGTAAAAAAATTGATTTTTTTGGTTTAAAAATACCTGTTGATTTTGCATTAAAAGGGAATAAAACTTATAACATTACAGTTGAAGATACTCCATTTCAGATTTTCAAAAAAGATTTGCCAATCGGAATTATCAAAAATAACTACGAAGAAGTTTTACAAAAAGAATTTATTTATTCTCTCGAAGAAGCAAATAATCTACTCGAAAAACAAGTTACTAACTATGAAAAAAACTTTTTAGAAAACATGACAATTTTAGATAAGAAATGCAACTTCAATGCAACCAGTGAATATTTACAATTTGACATCACATACAAAATCGAAGGTGAAATTGGTCAGGAATCTCCTTTATTTATAAAATAGCAGGCGGGCGGGCGGGGAGCCCCCGCTGGCGGTTTCGGCAGGGAACGCTAGCATGTATTTTTAGCGGATAACGCTCGCTGGCGATTTCGGCAGGCAACGCCTGCATGTGTTTTGGACGGGCAAAGTTCGGCAGGTACGCTCGTTGGCGGTTTCGGTGGGCAACGCCTGCATGTGTTTTTGGAGAGGAGTACACTCCTGCATTTTCGGCGGGGAACGCTAGCATGTATTTTTAGCGGATAACGCTCGCTGGCGATTTCGGCTGGTAATGCTCGCATGTGTTTTTGACGAGGAGTACACTCCTGCATTTTTACGTCATAGTTTTAAATATTTGTTAGTTCGCTTCACGCGTATGCCCTGCAAAAAAACAAATAGGAGAACTTAGTTAGGAATATATTATATTTTTATGAAATTCAAAAATCTTTTGTTCACTTTGTGCATAGTTTTTCTGATGAGTGTGAGTATAATTTACGCACCTTCTGTTAAGGTGCAAGTCCAAATCGCACTTGATAACTGTTTAAAAATTATCATTCCGTCCTTATATGGTTTTATGATTTTGTCAGATTTAGCCGTGAGAACTAATATTTATAAAATTATCGGAAAACCTTTTTTTATCTTTGCAAAACTTTTTAATATACCGAAAGAGTACGTATCAATATTTATAATCGCACATCTTGGCGGTTACCCAGTCGGCATAAAATTAATTTGTGATTTATTGGACAAAAAAGCCATCGGCAAAAAATTAGCCGAAAGATTGAGTTTATATTGTGTTGCAAGCGGACCAGCTTTTATAGTTGGTACTGTTTCAGGGGTGCTTTATGCTAATCCAAAAGTTGCATTATTGCTTTTTCTTTCAGTTTCTCTCGCGAATTTTTTGATTGCAATAATTACTGGTTTGTTTTCGGATAGAAGTGATAGTTCGTATGATATGAGTATTAAAGACATTTCAAGTAAAATAGTAAATCGCGACTATAAGGTCGCAAATTCAGTTAACGAAACCGCGAGAACACAGGCAGGCGTTGCCTGCGAAACCGCGAGAACACAGGCAGGCGTTGCCTGTATATATACTGCTGTTGATTCTGTTGCAAAAGTAATGTTAAAAATTTGCTCAATGATTTTAATGTGTGCGGTTGTTATCGGGCTAATTAAAACATTTTGTGATAATGCTTTTTTAAACAGTGTAATTGATGTCACAAATATTGTTTTTGTTAAGGACGGCGATTATAATATTTTACCGATTATAGCGGCTCTTTTGAGTTTTGGTGGTTTATGTGTTGCGTTGCAAATATTCAGCATTGCGTTTGGAAAAATCAATATTTGGAAGTTCTTATATTTCAGAGTGATTGCTGCATTATTTTCGTATATAATCTGTAAATTATTGTATCCATTACTTGTATCAACAGTACCAACTTCTACAATGCATTTTACACATGAGCAGAGTATTTTGCCATCTTTGATTTTAATAATTATGAGTTTTATGATTATCTCAAAAAGTTCATTTGCAAAAAAATAATATCTTTTGATTGACAATATATAACAATTTTCGTTTTTATAGATTATTTTTTTAATCATAGATAAATCTCATAATATGGGTGTGGGGCGAAGCCCACCTTCACAGACAGCGAGGCATGCCTCGCAATCATTTGTATATTTTTGTTAATATCTAAGCCAATATAGTTTATAAAAAGTTAAATTGCTATAACAATAGTCATGTCTAATAATTTGTTGGTTTTACAAATATAACAATCAAAATTCATAGTTTTAGTGAACTCTGATAAAGAACTACACAAAATAACGTTTGTAATTTTACAAACGTTATTTTTATTAATTGGGTTAAGGAATAAATGCTAGGTATTAACCTTTAAAAGGCAACGAATTAATCTGTTTGAGCATATACTTAATCAATGCTTGCAAATCTGCAACGTTAATCGCAAGGTCTCTTGTGTCGCAGTTAGCATTGATGAGACTTTGACCTGTGATAGTGAGTTTACTTGCAACATGTTTACCAAGTAACACTACATCAGCGATTTTTCCCGCACTGCCATCAATGTCAACATCTCCGATTAAATTAATATTTTCGATTGTAGTGGTTGTCGTAGTAGTTGTAGTATTGTCGGGGTGAGTATTTGGTGTTTCAGATATAAATCCCATTATTATACCGCGACCGTTTGCACCATAATAAACTGTGCCATATTCACGCATATCACCTGTAATAGCGTAGTTATTTGAGCCGTATTGATGAGCGTCATCGTTAATTTTTACCCAAGTTACACCTTTGTCATCAGAACGATATACGCCTTCATTTCCGTCAACAGTTCCGCAAATATATACTGCGGGATAGTCTGCACCGTCAGAGGCTTTACCAAAGCCAACAACAGAAGCGAAATCAGTTGCACCTAATACTTGATAGCCAGCTTCACCTAAAACCTGTGTCCAAGTTGCTCCGCCGTCTGTGGTATAGCTCATGCCACCAGATTTGCCAGCATCAATATCAGCAGTTAAAGGTAACCAAACATGACCCTCTTCACCTGGAACAGCTTTGATTTTAGATGTGCCAAAGTTAACGCCATAGTTAAAATTTTCGGTAAAAGTCAATCCGCCGTTTGTGGATTTATATAATTTGCCACCGCTTGACGCGTAATATATATTTGAGTTTACACGGTCAGAAGCGACCCACGCATTATTGGGCAGATTAGTTGCTTTAATTGAACCGTCTGCTACTAAAACAACAGGGTTATTGCCCGAAGGAGACCAAACATAACTTGAACCGTCCGCACTCATTGCAACAGAACCGCCCTCTGGTATGCCGTCAAAATTAACGCTTGCATAAGCTGGTTGAGGACCTTCGCTCCACGTTGCACCGCCGTCTTTCGAGACTGCAATAATGTGCTTTGTTGGAGTATATTCGTCTTCGTCACCATTGCCGACACGGACGATAATATTCGGATTAAGTTCAGCATAGTCAAGTCCTGTTGTTGAAGTCATTACTAAACTACTCATCATGTTCTGCACGGCGTTCACGTCTTTATGAACAAAACCGTTAATATCACCAAGACCACTTATTAATTTAACACCATCAACAGGTGGAACAATCAAATCGAGAACAGCAGTTTCTTCAATGCCGTTTGCAGCTGATTTTATATGCATTAGTTCGGGTTTTGTGACAACGACAGGCCAAACGTCATAGTCATATGTGTAACTATCCCAAGCTGTTGCATTATCAGTTTTATAAAGGGTTGCACCAGTGCCATACATCATTTCGTTTGGGTTGAAAGGGTCAATCGCCATTGCTTCAATCATCCAACCGATTTTTGGATTAGGGTTTTCGCCGTCTGCAAGTTCACCACCATTAACAGCATTAACAGGCATACCCCAGTCGAGCCAAGGAGCAGCAGAAATATCAAGAGTATAGTTAAGGTCACGTGCAGGATAAGACGTCCAAGTGCCTGAATTATTCCAAGTTACACCGCCGTCATTAGACCTGAAAATATAGTTATCAGGCCACCAACTTTGCAAAGACGCAACCATAAGGGTATCGGGATTTTGCGGGTCAACCGCCAGACCGCCAAAACCAAAATAGTTTGGATATTCATAGCTATATCCTTGACCGCTTGTGCCGTCAGGCAAAGTCATCCAACCATAAGTCGCGGATAAATAAGGGGTAATATTAGTCCAAGTCATTGTTGCAGTGTCACATTTATATACTGCACCATCGTCAGATTGATAAGGACCTGCACGGTCAGAATATGTTATATAAAGTATACCATTGTCAGTTAAAACACCGTGATGAGGTATACCAACTGTCAATGTGGTTTCATTATTAAGCTTTGGAATTGTTACTTCAGTTGGTTGATTAGTTGCAGCCTTCCAAGTTTTACCGCCATCTGTTGTCATAATAACAGGACAAGTTTTATCCGCAATACCAACATATAAAGTTTGACAAGCAGTGCCTTTTGTACTTGAATGTTTATCAGGTGTAATCCAAACTACACCTTGCGGGTCAGCAGAATATTCATAACTTGCATCTTCAACATAAGAACCGCTTACGGGTATATTAGTAATTTCCGTCCAAGTTTCACCATAATCGACTGATTTCCAAAGTGAACCGTCTTTTTCACCTTTGGAAGCCATACCTCTTGCACCAAAATATAGTACATTGTTAGCGTTAGGGTCAACAACTAAACGCTCACCCATACCGCGTCCAGGCATATTACCGCCCATTTTGAAAGGCATTTCTGTCTTTTCCCAAGTTTCACCGTAATCATCAGAACGCAAAATATAGCCGTTCATATTTGTCCAAGAGTTAGTGTAAGTCCCTGCGGCGATATATACTCTGTTGGGTTCAATTGGGTCTGTTGCAACGCTTTCTCCGCCGAGTAAATTCCAATTAGTCGGCGAAACCCAATCAAGCAGAGAAATCCAGTCACCTGTAATTTTGTCACGACGATAAACTCCGCCCATATCAGTGCGTGCATAGACAAGACCTTCTTCTGTCTGGTTATAAACAATACCTGCGATAAATCCGCCACCGCCACCGATTTTAACATTTTGCCATTCATAATTCGCAGCTGTTGCAGTAGTAACCGCAGCAGTTATGTCGGTTTCATGTGGCACAGGGAAAACACTTGCTGTGAATGTCAGAGCTAATCCGCAGATAATAGCTAATGATTTTTTTAGTATTTTCATTTTTCAACACCTTGTTTTATTTTTTTAACAACCTTTTTATTTTTTCAAAATAACTAAGGTCATTTTTTTATTTGTCTAAGCTTTGCTTTTAAGAATAGTTTCTTAAATCCTTGCAACTTAATATGTAATCCTTGCAACTTAATATGTAACAGTATATGTATTTTATATTATGTTTTTTTGCCAGTATAAGCCATCAGAAGATAGTATAGTTGATTAACTTTAAAATATTTTAAAGTAAACAGACCGCAATACCCACTAAGAAACATTTTAACATGAATTAAACATTTGTCAAGCAGTAGTAACCGCAGCAGTTATGTCGGTTTCATGTGGCACAGGGAAAACATTTGCTGTGAATGTCAGAGCTAATCCGCAGATAATAGCTAATGATTTTTTTAGTATTTTCATTTTTCAACACCTTGTTTTATTTTTTTAACAACCTTTTTATTTTTTCAAAATAACTAAGGTCATTTTTTTATTTGTCTAAGCTTTGCTTTTAAGAATAGTTTCTTAAATCCTTGCAACTTAATATGTAATCCTTGCAACTTAATATGTAACAGTATATGTATTTTATATTATATTTTTTTGCCAGTATAAGCCATCAGAAGATAGTATAGTTGATTAACTTTAAAATATTTTAAAGTAAACAGACCGCAATACCCACTAAGAAACATTTTAACATGAATTAAACATTTGTCAATATGCATAAAATAAACGAAAAAAAGTCTTATAAATATACATATTGACTATTTTTTTGATAATTGAATTACGACTAATTTTTACCGCAAAAAAATATTGACAAATTTTTAGTTAATAGTATAATTAATATGTCTATTTATTTAGTGTCAATACAGAGGAGATACATATGTTTTGTTCAAATTGTGGTGTAAATTTGCCAGAAGGCAGTAAATTTTGTTTTAAATGTGGTAGTCCTGTTAAATCATCAGTTTCAAAGTTGCCTATAAATCCAGCGGTTGTTACAACTACTCCAATTATGGATATTACACCTGTGGAAAAAGTGGTTGAAGAGATTATTACTACCACAGAAGTTATAACTGAACAACCTCTCGAAGAGGTTAACCCTGTTGAAAATGTTATAGCTGAAAACTCTCTCGAAGAAGTTAAAATTGTTGAAAATGTTGCAACTAAAAAACCTATTAAAGATGGAAAGAATAGCGAAGAATTCACATCTGTTGAAGATTTTATTTTAAGTGAGAACAA
This sequence comes from Clostridia bacterium, assembly GCA_026000865.1. Classification (GTDB taxonomy): domain Bacteria; phylum Bacillota; class Clostridia; order Oscillospirales; family Ruminococcaceae; genus BNZF01. The sequence continues at coordinate 64,056 of BNZF01000003.1, read as the reverse complement.
TAAATCTGTTGCGGAAAATGCAGTTATTGAAAATGATATAACCAAACAAATAGTTGCTGATATTACATCTGATGATAATGATGGAATTGTTATAAATGAAACAGAATTTGAAAATATTTTAACCGAACAAATTGTTACGGATATTGCAACTACCCAAGACGTTTCAAATGTGTTAGATGAACCGATTATTACAATAGACTCGTACTACGAAAAACCGTACATTGAAACTTCTGCTGTAAGTATCGGTGTGAGTGTTCAGCCGATTAGCAAAAGTAAAAAAGCATTAAGCATAGTTTTGGCGGTATTTTTAGGAATATTTGGTTTAATTGCTCCTGCTTTTTACATCATTTCGGATTATTTTAATGATGATTTGCCAGAGGTTGTTGAGAAAGTAAGCGTAATTGACTTGGCAGAGGAATTAGACATTGACTTGGCAGAAGAAATTTTAAATAATGTTCCTGATAGATATAATAGATATAATCGCGTTAAAAAAAGTGACGTTGAAAATTTACTTGAAGACCTTAATTACGCTGGATTAAGCGATATTGCTGTTGAGTATGTCAACGCTTTTGCAGATGGCAACGAGAAATTTCGCGTAAAATCAAAAGATATTGTTGCAATAATAAAAACTAATGAGAAAAAATTCTCTAAAACTTTTAATTATACTTTTGATAGCGAAACTTATGAAACCATTGAGGATAGAATAGATGACAACTATGAGTTATCACACACAAGCGTGCATTATATTCTCAAAAAATTAGATATTGCTGTTTGGATACCAAAATTATTGCTCGCGTCATATCCTTATATCATCGGGTTTATTATTATGTTTTTATTATTTGCAGGAATTTTTGCACTTAACCTTAAACGCATTTCGTTCGCTTCAATTTGTGTAGCAATACCACTTTTGATAGCAGGTCTTATTTATGAAGTTTTAGGATTTTTCTTCCACGATTTTTTGTTTAGTGGTGAATATGGAAGTGTTATTAAACCTTTCACGGGGACATTTGGGTTTAAGTTAAATGGAGTAGGCGTTGTAATTTTTGCTGTTGGCTTATTGTTTCTAATATTCTACATTTTTTTAAGAAATTTTAAAAAGAAAAAAGCCTGAAAAAGCACAGGGAATAGAAAAAGACCTAGCAAAAAAAGCGAGGTCTTTTTTCATTTTTCAATTTTTCTTGCCACTCATAACTTTTGCTATTATTTTCATTAAAGTATTAAACCAAAAAGGTTCAAGACGTTTTTTAACATTTTTGATTTCTTTAACAATTTTGATATGTTGAGGGCATTTTTGTTCGCAAAGTTTGCAACCTGTGCAACGAGAAATTCTGGAATTGTTTTCGGGGTCGTTTGCACTTGTGCTTGTGATGTATTGTTGCATACCAGTAATTAAACCATTAGCATAATAGGCGTTATATGACGCAAATCCCCCAGGAATATTTACTCTATTAGGACAAGGCATACAATAGTTGCAACCTGTGCAAGGAATTTTATAACTACTTTGAAATATTTTTTTAACTTCCAATATTGCTTTTTTCTGTGCAATAGTGAGAAGTGAAGTTTCGGAGGCAATTTTAATATTCTCAGATACTTGCTCTTTTGAGTTCATACCAGATAAAACAACTGTCACTTCAGGTTTGTCCCAGAGCCATTTTAATGCTGCCTCGACTGGTTTAATATCAGCAGAGTTGAGAACATCAGCTCCTTTTTTAGGCAAATTCGCGAGTTTACCGCCAAGCAAAGGTTCCATAATTACAATTGACAAACCCTTTGCATTTGCTTCTTTAAGACCTTTTGTTCCTGCTTGATAATTTTCATTCATATAATTATATTGAATTTGACAAAATTCCCAATTATATGCGTTTAAAAGTGCAGGAAACTCATGTTGTATTCCATGAAAAGAAAAGCCAATATTGCGAATTTCACCGCTTTGTTTTTTTAAAGAAAGCCATTTTTCTATGTTCATTCTTTTTAGGTCGTTCCAAGTTTCAATAGAGCCGATATTATGAATTAGATAATAATCGATATAATTTGTTTTAAGACGTGCTTTTTGCTCATTAAAAATCAAATCAAAATCTTCATATTGATGACATTTTTGATGAGGGAGTTTTGTTGCAATGAAAATCTTTTCACGCAAACCGTTTTTGTGTAAAATATTGCCGAGAACTCTTTCGCTGTCTGGATAGATATATGCTGTATCAAAGTAATTAACACCCTCTGCAACTGCTTTTAAAATCATAGTTTCTGTTTCTTTGCTGTCTCGAGGAAACCGCATACACCCAAACCCTAAAATCGATAAGTCTTGTCCGTTTTTGTCTTTTCTATAATTCATAATTTTGTTTCTCACATCGTTTTCAAGAATTACACTTCTAACTGCTCTTCTTTTATTTTGATTTATTTGCTGCTTTACTGGCTTTGGCGTAAATCATTGCAATCAGTATCATTTCTTTACCAATATAACCGTTTCAATTGAAATTTGCAAGCAATTTTCAACACTCGGCGTATACGCCGAGTGCGTGTGCAACACGCCAAAACTTGTTGCATACGCAATTTCAAGCGTGTTGCAGCCACACTCCCTCGCCATAGGCGATTAAACCCACATTATAAATGTCAAGTAAAATTACTATATAATATATCACAATAGAAAGAAGAAGTATATAAAATATTAAAATTATTTCGCTGACTGTCGCCGAAGGCGACACATAACTATTAACTGTTACTATAAACTATTAACTATCCAACACGCGACAATAAAATAATCATACACTGAAACTAACTCGCGTAATCGTGCCACATAGTGGCACTCAATAACTATACACTTTCAACTTTTAACTGTAAATGCGAAGCATTTACCTGTTGTTTCTTCTCTCCAAATACTGTTGCGGTGTAATGAGAACACGTCGGGGTTTTGCACCGTCAACAGGACCGACAATTCCCATTTCTTCGAGCTCGTCAACAATACGTGCCGCGCGGTTATAGCCGAGTTTTAGTTTGCGTTGTATCATTGAAGTAGAAAGTTGTCCGTTATCAACAGCAATTTTAATGACTTTTTCCATAATATCGCCGTCACCATCAAGGTAAGTGTCATCATCGTCTCTTGTTTCACCTTTTGCAAGAGGTATACTGCGTTCAATGTCATTCATAATATCTTCGCTGTAAATTGCTTCGCCTTGTGATTTAATGAAGTTAACAACACCCTCAATTTCCTTAGTTGAACAAAAACATCCTTGTATACGCACAGGTTCACGAGTACCGTTAGGTAAGTAAAGCATATCGCCATAGCCTAGAAGTTTTTCCGCTCCACCCATATCAAGAATAGTTCTACTGTCAATTTGTGACATAACACTCAAAGCTATACGACTCGGGATATTTGCTTTAATCAAACCTGTTATGACGTTAGTTGTCGGGCGTTGTGTTGCCAATATTACATGCATACCTGCGGCTCTTGCTTTTTGTGCCAATCGACAAACAGATTCTTCAACTTCTTTTGAAGAGGTCATCATTAAATCTGCAAACTCGTCAACTGCTATGAGAATTTGAGGAATTTTTGTGCCAGAAATCTCTTCATCTCGTATTTTGTTATTATATTCAGATAGCTCACGAACATTATTTTCCGCAAATAGCTTATATCTGCGTTCCATTTCGTTTACAGCCCAGTTTAATGCACCTGCCGCTTTTCGCGGGTCAGTAACAACAGGTATCAACAAATGCGGAATACCGTCATAAATCTTAAATTCAACTATTTTCGGGTCAACAAGTATTAAACGTACATCATCGGGTGTAGCATGGTAGAGTATACTCATAATAATTGAATTTGTGCAGACAGATTTACCCGAACCTGTTGAACCTGCGATAATTAAGTGGGGCATTTTTGCGACATCGCCGACTACAATATTACCTGAAATATCCTTGCCGACAGCGAAAGCAAGCTTACTTTTTGCGTCTTTGAAATCTTGACTTTCAAGAACATCTCTTAATGAAACAATATCTTTGTGAGTGTTCGGAACTTCAATACCAACAGCAGATTTACCAGGAATAGGAGCTTCCATACGAATACCTGCTGCTGCCAAGTTTAAAGCAATATCGTCCGAGAGAGAAGTAATCCTTGCAACTTTAACACCTGCCGCAGGTTGTACCTCATATCTTGTTACGGCAGGACCTCTGAATACGCCTGTAATTCGCACTTCAACACCAAAACTTTTAAGTGTGTCGATGAGCAAGTCTGCTTTTTGACGCATCTCTTCTATTGCCTGTGCATCATTAGAGTTATTAATTCCTTGTTTTAACATTACCAAAGACGGTTTAACATATTCAATTTGTTCAATTACTCTGTTAGCAGAAACTTCTCTTTGAATATCTAAAACTTCTTCAACAGAAATTTTACTCTTTTTTGCATTGTTTTCCAAGGATTTACGGATTAACTCTTCTGTTTCCGCATCAATGAGTGTTTGGTCTTCTTTTTTAGGTTTAGAATTGAAAAAACCTTTTTTTTCTGTTGTTCCTGTTATTGGCTGTTCTGTTACATGCTCGTCAATTTCAAAAGGAGGTTTATCAGCTTCAAAAGATGGCTCGTTGGCATTAAAAGAAGGTTTTTCAATAACTTCGGTAGCAGTAGTGTTAATAATTAATTGCTTTTCATGTTTAGTTTTAGGTTTTTCACCTGTGGTAGAACTTGGAACACTTTCGTTTGCTTTTTTAGCAATATGTTTAAAAGGAGATGCCAATAATGCAAAAAATTCAAGAGGACCTGTGTTAGTTAAAAGCATTAAAAACACAACCAACAACAGAGTTACAATAATAATTGCACCTGTATTTCCCAACATTCCAGTCAAAGACATTGAAACAAGTGAAGAAGCAAAACCTCCGCCTTTCATATCTTTGCCGTTATCATAAAGCATTTTTAATTTTTCGTTGAAACTTTGATTTTCAGCGATATTGTTGGCATAAATCTGAATAAAGCCACAAATAAGCAGTAATATTCCTATTGAAGCAAACAGTCGCCTAGGAATAGTATCTGCATTTTTATCTTTTGCAATTTTTAGAGACGTATAAAACAGTAAAATCGGCAAAGCAAAAACACCAATACCAAATAATCCTCTCAGAAAATTATGTATCCATTTCCAACCGCTTGTACCATCTATAAAAACAAGAAAAAACGAAAGTAACCCACAAAAAAACAATATATTTGACCACCATTTTGAGTTTTTTTCTTTCATTTCTTCAACAGCTGTTTTTTTCTCTGTTATTTTTTTAACTTCCTTTTTTACTGGCATTTTTTTATTTTGAGCCGCTTTTTTCCTTTGAGTCGCTTTTTTCCTTTGAGCCACAACGCTTGCCCTTTGCGACTTTTAACAATTACAACTTTTAGAAACCTTTGCGACTTTTTTTCTCCCTTTTTATTTTGGGCACTCTGAACTTGCCTCTGCAACTTTTTGGCATTTGCACGCTTAATTTACCATCGCGACTTTTTTCTCCCTTTTTATTTTGGGCACTCTGAACTTGCCTCTGCGACTTTTTGGCATTTGCACGCTTAATTTACCATCGCGACTTTTTTCTCCCTTTTTATTTTGGGCACTCTGAACTTGCCTCTGCGACTTTTTGGCATTTACACGCTTAATTTACCATCGCGACTTTTTTCTCATTATTTATTTGCAACCAATGTGCTTTTTTGTAAACTGCAAAACACGACAGTAAACTAATCATATAGTTAAACTAAGTCGCGTAAACGTTGACGTCAGTCGACACGACAACTATTAACTGTTACCTATTAACTGTCGCCGAAGGCGACACTCAGACACCCATTAATCCTAAGACAATAACCGTTATTCCTAATAAGAATGTATAGATTGAAAAAATTATAAATTTGTTTGATTTTAAAAGCCAGCTAAGCATTTTGATTGAAAGTAAACCTACTGTGAGTGAAACTATGAAACCTATCGCGAAAGGTGCAATCTCCACATCAACTGTCTTTGGCATATCTTTTAATTCCAATATGCAACCGCCGAGAATTGTGGGAATACCAAGGATAAAGCTATATTCAATGGCGAGTTTTCTGTTAAAACCGCTGAATAGTCCTCCGCAAATTGTTGAACCGCTTCGCGATATTCCAGGCAATAAAGCAATACCTTGAAAAACTCCGACAGTTAGAGCGTTTTTAACTGTGATTTCGCTTTTTTGTTTTTGACCTTTGCCCCATTTTTCTGCTAAGAAAAGTATTGCAGCTGTGTATAAAAAGCAAAAGCCCTCTATTATTATATCATCATCGGTTGAAATTTTCTCTACAAAATTCTTAAAAAAATAAAAAGGAATTAAAACAACCAAAGAAATACAGAGCATACCAAAAAAACGCATGTCTTTTAATGTAATGATATTCCATATAGTTTTCCGAAACGCTATAAATATTGCCAGCAGAGTGCCAAGATGTAACACTATTGAGAGCATAAAACTACTTTCACCGCTGTTACCTGTGAAATGCTGATAAATTGATAAATGCCCTGAGCTTGAAACAGGAAGAAATTCTGTTAATCCTTGGATAATACCTTGAATAATTGCTTCTAAAATACTCATTTTTAGTTTTCACCCTTTTTATGTATACTTATTTTTTCTAATTTCAGCCTAACTTATTTGGACTAAACTGCTTTTGATTCACCTATATCCGCTCCACCTTTATTTTAATTGATTTGCGACCAAATTGCTTTGGTATAAATGATTGGGTATTGGAGTTTATCGTTAAAAGTGTAAAATTAAAAATTTTTTAAACCTGCGTAACGTCCGCCATAAGGCGGACATATGAATATTACCTCATACTTAAAATTATCAAATATAACGCTCTTCGGTATTTTCGATTAATCTGTATAATTCTTCTATCGCATCAGAAAGACCGCCGAGTTTGTCGATTAAACCAATTTCAACTGCTCTTGCACCATCAACAACTGAGCCGACGTCCATTGTTAATTCTCCTGTTTTATGCATTAATTCCTTGAAATATTCAGGGGAAAGGTGACTGTTTGCAGCAACAAAATTTGTAATTCTATCTTGAATTTTGTCAAAATAAGAAAGTGTTTGAGGAATGCCGAGTACTAATCCGTTCATTCGCACAGGGTGTATTGTCATTGTGGCGGTGGGTACTATAAATGAGCAATCTGCCGACACAGCCAAAGGCACACCGATAGAATGACCTCCTCCGACAACAAGTGACACAGTAGGTGTTTTCATACCTGCAATTAATTCAGCAATTGCCAAGCCTGCTTCAACATCACCGCCAACAGTATTTAATATGATTACAAGACCCTTAATAGAACGGTCTTGTTCAATTGCTACCAAAGACGGGATAATATGCTCATATTTTGTAGTCTTATTTTGAGGCGGAAGGATATAATGTCCCTCTACTTGTCCGATTATAGATAAACAATGGATTAAATATTTTGAATTAGAACTATCAATTTCTCCTGTTGCTTCGATTAATTCTTGCCTTACTTTTTCTTTTGATTCTTGACTGCAATCTTTTTCTTCATTGTTTTCTTTTGTTTCTTGACCGTAATCTTTTTCTTCATTATTTTCTTTATACATAATTATACCTCTAAACAATAACATTTTATATTTAGTATGTCAATAAACAAGTTAATTATTAACCAAATTGCAATCAATATATAAAAAATGTATAAAAAAATTTGTCCTGTTCATACTTTAATAGTATGATAAGGTGATAACTAACAGTGAATAGGTTCAGGTAATAGTGAATAAGTAAGAGATAATAGGTGCGGTGTCGCCCTGCGGGCGACGTTCGTGACGCGTAAACGAGCGGTTATTTTACTGTCGCGTTTTACGACTTTGGTAAGAATTTCTACTGTGACTATCAAATTGCGATGTAAACTAATCGTTCATTTACGCGTCAGGAATGTCGGCGGAGTCGACACAATACCTATTACCTCTTAGCTATTAACTATTACCTAAAAGCCAGCAAAGTCACAAATTACTTATGACAGAAGAGTAGTTAGAATAGCAAATATTGAAAGCAATTTGAGGTAAAAAACATGTACGATATAAAAAAATTCACAAGTAAGTCTGCGAGCGCATTGGAAGTTTCGATAAGTCTTGCAGAAGAGTTGGGACATAATTATGTTGGAACTGAACATTTGCTGTTGGCGATTTTGCACGATAGCAATAATGTTGCGGCTACAATTTTGAAATCTAACGGAGTTACCGAACAGTCAATACAAGATGAAATTGATGCGAATATTAAACGAGGCAAAGCAACTGTATTGGGCTTTGAATATTTTTCGCCAGCATTGGAAAGAGTTCTAGAATTGTCTTGTAATGTTTCAAAGGAGCAAAATGCCAACATAGTAGGAACAGAACATATCATAATCGCTTTACTGAAAGATTATCGTAACGCAGCAGTTGAATTGTTGCAAAATATTGGAAGTAATTTGAATAGGATAATGAATGCCTGTGTAAGCGTTTCAATGCATGCAGATACTTTACCTGTGAATAAAACACTTGACCAAAAGAAATATCCAACTCTCTTCAAATATTGTGTTAATCTGACGGACAATAAAAAAGAAACCGACCCTGTAATCGGCAGAGAAAAAGAAATATCAAGAGTTTTACAGATTTTATCCAGAAGAAATAAAAACAATCCTTGTTTGCTGGGTGAAGCAGGTGTTGGTAAGACCGCGATAGTTGAAGGTGTTGCGATAATGTTCCGCGAAAATAATGTTCCACGGCATTTGCGAGATAAAAAGATTTTTTCTCTTGATTTAACAGCGATGGTTGCGGGAGCAAAATATAGGGGAGATTTTGAAGACAGATTAAAAACTTGTATTGACGAAGTCATTAAAGCAAAAGATGTTATTTTGTTTATAGACGAAATTCACGTTATTGTTGGAGCGGGAGCAGCAGAGGGTGCAATTGACGCGGCAAATATTCTTAAACCTCAGCTTGCAAGAGGACAATTACAAGTTATCGGTGCAACCACAATCGATGAATATCATAAAAATATTGAAAAAGATTCTGCAACTTCGAGACGTTTTCAACCTGTTATGATAGATGAGCCAAGCAGAGAGCAAACATTTGAAATATTAAAAGGATTGAAGCCTTATTATGAAAAATTTCATGAGGTTAAAATTTCTGACGATATTTTGCAAAAAGCAATTTTACTCAGCGAGAGATATATTAATGATAGATTTTTTCCTGATAAAGCAGTAGATGTTATTGATGAGGCTTGTTCAAAAGCAAAGTTTTCTGAGCCACACGGAGAATTTCCAGTTAGTGTTACAGAAGAATATATTGCAGAAGTTATTAGCCTTTGGACTGGGATACCAGTAAATAAATTATCAGAAGTTGAGAGTGAAAAACTTTTATCTCTTGAAACCGAAATGAAAAAGAGAGTTGTTGGTCAAGATGATGCTTTGAAAGCTTTGAGTGATTGTCTAAAAGCAGGTAGGGTAGGGCTTAGAGATGAAAAACGCCCGATAGGTTGCTTTTTATTTGTTGGCTCAACAGGTGTTGGTAAAACAGAAGCTGCGAAAGCATTGTCGGAGTGTATGTTTGACAATGAAAATAGTCTTATCAAAATAGATATGAGCGAATATGCGGAACATTATACTATTTCAAGGCTAATAGGTTCTGCACCAGGATATGTTGGAAGCGACAAGGGTGGTATATTAATAGAAAATATCAGAAAAAAGCCGTATAGCGTCGTGTTGTTTGATGAAATTGAAAAAGCTCATCCTGATGTTCTTAATATACTTTTGCAAGTTATGGAAGACGGTTTTTTAACAGATAACAAGGGCAGAAAAGTGAGTTTTCGCAATGCTGTTATTATTCTCACTTCAAATATAGGCTCGGAACTGCTGTCCTCAAAATCTATTGGTTTTGGTAAATTGGAGACAAATATAAATGATATTACAAAAGAACTCAAAAAGCATATGCGACCAGAATTAATTAATCGCCTTGATAAAGTTATTCTTTTTAATAAACTCACAAAAGAAAATCTAAAATCAATTGCAGAACTTATGCTGAAAAAATTATCAAAAAGAGCAGAAAGTCTTGGAGTTGAATTGGTATATTCTGATGAGATTATAGATTATATTGCTGATTGTAAAGAAACTGAACAGTTTGGTGCAAGACCTTTGAGACGCCGAATACAAGATAAAATCGAAAATTTAATTACTAATGCTATGCTTTCGGGAAATGTTTTTGGCGATATGCAAAAACCATCTGATAATGCTGACGAACTAAAAAAATTGGATACAAACATTAACAAGTGTATTTTAGAGATAAAAGATAATAATATTGTTATACCATTTTACGCGGTAAAATAGTAACATGTTTACGCGGTAAAATAGTAACGTGTTTTTAATTGGTTAAATAGCAATTCCATAGATGCTGGAGTCCTCGCCGTACGACGATGGAGCGTGTCAAAGGTACACTCAGAATTGTGTATGAAACAAGATTTTCAACGAACTTTGCACGACGTATACGCCAGTCCGTATGTCAAGTGGAATTGCTATAATAAAACTGTTATTAAATTTATTTTGTTTTTGTAAATTAAGGAGTAATGCTTCGTCTCTAAAAAAAAGTTACAAATCTATTAATATAAAGTTACAAACTTTGTTTTGCTAAAACCGTTACAGATTTTAGAATATAATAAAAAAGGAGGTAGAAATTTGAAAAAAACATTAGCAATTATTTTAACAAGTTGTATTTTGGCTACTAATTTCAATATAGCTTTGAATGCAGAACAATCTGCAAACCTAACAGCTGTTATTGGATATGGACAGGGAAAAAATACTGATAGTCTAAATCGACCAACAGGTGCGTTGGATTTTAATGCTCAATATTCAAAATATAATTCATATGCTCTTAATGAAAATGACAACAGAATTATCTTAACTTTTGACCAAGGATATGAAAACGGATATACAACCAAAATACTTGATACTTTAAAAGAAAAAAATGTTAAAGCAATTTTCTTTTTGACAGGTGATTATGCTGAAAAGGAGACTGCACTTGTTGAAAGAATGATTGCAGAAGGGCATATAATCGGTAATCACGGCATGAAACATCTTTCTCTTGCAACTTGTGATGTTGAAGAAGAAATTATGTCTTTGCACCAATTTGTTTTAGAAAAATACGGCGTTGATATGAATTTTTTACGCCCGCCATGTGGTGAATATTCCGAAGAATGTTTAGAAAAAATCAAAGATTTAGGTTACACAACTTTATTATGGAGTTTCGCCCATGTTGACTGGCTTGTTGACAAACAACCTGATAAGGCAAAAGCATTGGCAAACTTAACAGAAAGTCTGCACCAAGGCGCGATTTATCTTCTTCACTCTGTTTCTTCTACTAACGCAGAAATTCTTGGAGATTTTATCGACAACGCGAAATCAAAAGGCTATTCCTTTTGATAATTAATAAATGTTGGTCGGCTAACGCCGATAGTTAATAGGTAATAGTTAAGAGTTAATAGTTGTGGTGTCCGCTTCGCGGACGATTACGCGATACAATTTAACTTATTTGTTAGTTTAACTTCGCGTTTTAATAGTTAATAGTTTATAGTTAATAGCTCAGTCCGCCTGTCGAATAGTTAAAAGTTAATAGGTAATAGTGAATAGTTGTGGTGTCCGCCTTACGGCGGACTTTTTTTGCAATATATAAAATTCATCTCGCCGTTTTGTATTTTATAATTGTTGCAAAACGCGACAGAGAAATAAACATCCAATTAAAAACAATTCGCGAAAAAAAGTCCGCCGTAAGGCGGACACCACAACTATTCACTATTACCTATTAACTCTTAACTATTACTTATTAACTGTCGGCGTTAGCCGACACTATTCGCCATACATGTTTTCAATGAAAATGCCATATCCTTTTGCTGGTTCGTTAACAAAAACGTGAGTGACAGCTCCAACTATCATGTTATTTTGGATAATCGGTGAACCGCTCATGCCTTGCACTATTCCGCCTGTGATTTCCAGTAATTTGGGGTCAGTTATGCGAATTACCATATTTTTCGTATTCTCCGCAGTGTAGTTGATTTGTTCGATTACTGCGGAATATTTTTTCGGCGTATCACCTTTTACTGTGCAAATAATTTCGCATTTCCCCTGTTTGATTTCTTGTTTGAAAGCCATTGGTAAGGCGGAAAAATCAGACGGTGGCTTTTTCATTTCACCAAAAATACCATATTGATTGTTGCCAGTTACAGTGCCCGATGGTTTTGAACCCGCAAACATTCCGCAAAGCTCTCCTGGTATTCCTGATAAACCTTTGACTACTTTTGTAATTTCAACATCAACTACTTCACCGCTTGAAATAGGTACTATTTCGCCTGTGTCGGTATCGCAAATTGGGTGACCAAGACCGCCAAATTTAGTTGTCAATGGGTCATAAAAAGTTACCGTACCTATTCCCGCTGTACTGTCTCTCACCCACATCCCAGCTTGATAACAATTATTTTTTTCGGAATATGAAGGGATTAACAAAACTTTTTGCTCTTTATCATCACGTCTTAAATTGACAACAACAGGCTTGTCCCCGTCTTTTTGAATTATTTCTTTTATATCAGCATTGCTGTCAACAGTTTCTTCATTGAGAGTTAGTATTATATCACCAGTTTTTATCCCTGCTTCCTGTGCGGGACATTCACCGTTCGCAACATCTCCCATTCCAACTACCATTACTCCGTCCATCAGTAATTTTATACCAAAAGGTGTGCCTCCTGGGACAAGAACGGGTCTATCAACTTGTGTGACATTTACTTCTTTAATCGGAATTGTACCAAAAAGTTTTAAAGTTGCACTGCTTGGTGTGATTTTTGTATCTGTTGAACTCGAAACTAACGCAACGCCATCTTGAACTGCTGAAACTTCAAATGCTGTGTTCAGGAAAAGTCTGTTATTTCCGCTTGTGTAATATTCATCTGGCAAATTTACATTGTAATATCCCACTAATGCCCAGATATTAAAGAGTATTAAAGCAGTGCAGGCAATACTTCTTGAAATAATTTTATGGACTACCGACTTGTTGCTACTTTTTTTTATATCTTCCAAAGAGTCTTCCTCACTTTTTTTGTAATTCATTTTTCATTCACCTTTCATTTAATTTAATTATACTTAATAATTTAATTATACTTAATAGTCACATTGTCAATAACATACATCAATATGTTATATTTTCTACTTTTTTGGCGATTTTAACAAAGTTAATATTATGGTTACAAAAATTTAAAATTTTACCTTACATTAAAAATAACAAAATACTAAAAAAAATATATTTTTTTATTGATATTGTATTGCTTTTAAGATAAAATAAAAAGCATAGTATTTTTATACACTAAATTTGTATTGAATGTCAATAATTTCAAGACGAGCAAGGCAAACGTCTTATTTTTTTTACACTTTTTACTTTAACCACATAATATTGTGTTTATATTTATTATAAAACCATATTTTAACGATATATATTTATAAATTTTATTTTTCGACATATATATTGTAAAGGTTACAAAAGGTTACAGAATAATTTCTTGAAAGTAACAAAATAAGTGTGATATGATACATAAGGGATTAAGAAACAGAGAAAAAACGCAGTTACTCTTATTATTCCCATTAATTTGTATTTTAATCGTTAATGGAGGCTATTATAATGACATCTGGCATTACTGTAACAAACAAACCAAGGATACTTATTGGAGATGAGAGCAAAGATTTTGGTAACGTAAGCGCGGACTTGCTGAGACAAGCATCGTTTTATGTTGCGACAAGACCGAAAGACGGAGCGGTAATACTTGAAACGCTGAAATCTGCATCTTTTGATTTAGTAATAATTGACAGCACTCTTCCGAATTTTGATGCTCTTTCAATTATGCAAACACTTCGCGAAACCTGCGATTATATGCCGATATTTTTAATTGTAACTGCATATGAAAACCCTCTTTTGGAAAAACAATTGCTAGCGTATGGTGCATCTTATTTTCTTCTTAAACCATTTCATCCTGTAACACTCGTTAAAATTGCAAAAGAGTTATTAAAAACCAGCAGAGAACTCGCTATGGAACTAAACTCTGGACAACATGATATGGAGGTAATTGTTACGGAACTTATCCATCAGCTTGGTGTTCCTGCTCATATCAAAGGTTATCATTATCTCAGAAATGCGATTTTGCTTTGTTTGAATGATAGAAAATTGCTTGAAAGCATCACAAAAGAACTTTATCCGACTGTTTCAAAAGAGTTTCTCACAACACCGTCGAGAGTTGAACGGGCAATCCGACACGCTATTGAAATTGCTTGGGACAGAGGCAATGTTGAAATCTTACAAGAATATTTTGGTTATACGATTAACCAACAAAAGGGCAAACCCACCAACTCTGAATTTATCGCATTGCTTGTTGATAAAATTCGTTTGAGATATAGACAAGTTGCACAGAATATCGCATAGACTGGCGGTTGTAGTTTTAGAACCTGTTATTATCTGCTACGTGTGTCTATCGTGTAGTTAATTCAAGGGTGTTAAATATTCAGTTTGTACGCTAATTAATCATTTGTTAATTTAGCGTACAAGCTGTTTAAATAGCTGTTTTAGGATACGTGTATACTATACTTGTTCACCTGTTATAAAGCTTGTTTTTTATAGTTTTTTTGCAAGTAGGGGTGTCGGATAGTTGATAGTTTATATTTAACAGTTAATAGTCATGGTGGACCTCTCCCCGTAAACGAATCGCTACACTATTTGTTCTACAAAGCACGTGTGCCTGCGGACAGACGTTTTTTCGCGGTATATTTTAACTTAGTCGTTAGTTTACTGTCGCGTTTTACTGTTTAAAAAAAGAAACACATACTATACACTATACACTTTTAACTATAAACTATCCGACACTCCCTTTCTATTTACACTCCAAAGGGCAGAGACTAAATAAGTATCACAAATAATTATGATTTGAAGAAACAAGCTACTCAGCATAAATATAGTTATACGATAATTTGAAATATCACATAAAAATAATTGACAATGCATATATTTTTAATATAATGTAGTAATACACATTTATAATTTTGGGTCATGACTAGAACAGCGGTGAAATGTCTACGTTTTTTTCTAGCTATTAGCAGGTTGTGATTTTTAGACGACATTTATCACTCCGCTACTATTTTCATCAATCGTTATACTAAGTAGTGATTTAACCTGTCCTAAAACTTAATGATTTATTTTTTTGTGATTATTTTGACATTAAAAAATAAAGACGGGTGTGAGGCGAAGCCTCCACTTTTTAGGGAGAAACATCCTCACTATTTCAAAATTAAACTATTCATAAAAAAACGGGTCATAAAAATGGGTTTTAGAACAGGTCTATTTTCGATGGTCAGTCGCAACTTGTGCACGTCTTTCTTTATTATTATATGGAGGTATGACAATGAATAATGTCGATATAAAAAAGCTGTCCATAATTTCGGATGGAAGTTTTTTACTTACAGCGGGAACGTTGGATAAATATAACACAATGACAGCGGGTTGGGGACAGCTCGGTGTGGTTTGGTCTGTTCCTGTTTTTACAGTTTATGTCCGCTATAACCGCTATACTTTTGAGTTTATTGAAAATAACGAATATTTTACAGCTGCTTTTTTTGACAATGAAAAATATTCCAAAGCACTAAGTTTTTGTGGTTCAAAATCGGGCAGAGACTATGATAAAGCAAAAGAAACAGGGTTAACTCCTATTGCAGTTGACGGGTCTGTTGCATTCGCGGAAGCGAAAAAAATAATAGTAAGCAAAAAGATTTATACTCATGACCTTGTTGAGGAAAAGTTTCTTGACAAAGAAAAATTTAATGCTTATTATTCCGAAACTAATCCTCTGCACAAGGTATATGTCGGAGAAATTATTTCTGCTTATGAAAACAGTTGAGAACTGTCAATTAAATACCTATTATGAAATTTATATAAATTTGTTTAATCATTACAAATTAAGTCAAAGAAGGTTGCTTTTTTCCTTTGATACGCCTCGCTCGCCCCTGCGACTTCTAATAATTACAACTTTTAAGAATTCTTGCGACTTTTTTAGTTTCACTAATTTGCAACCATTGTTTGCTGAGTTAAACATTAATTAGGTTAAATTATGTCGTGAAACTGCCAGATGGGTATACCCGCTAGTTATAAAAATTAACTGCCTGTTAAATTTTTGATTTCCTCAATTGAAAAATCTGGATGAAAAACATGATTTAATGCGTTTGCGAGCAAATCACTTGCTTTGTCGATTAATTTATCGATGTCTCGCGGTGTTACCATCATATTTTCCATATCTGGCTCAATGTCCGTGTAACTTTTAATAATAGTGTGAATATCAACAACTGTCGGTACTCCGATTGCAATTACAGGAGTGCCGAGGGTTTTTGTATTTAACTGTTTACGTGAGTTTTTTACCCCACTACCTGGTGCTATTCCTGCATCAGAAATTTGAATTGTTTTACCAAGTCTTGAAATATCCGAACAAACAAGAGCGTCAATTATGACAACTGCTGACGGACTGAGTTTTTTGCAAATAGCCTCGGTAATTTCAGCGGTTTCAATGCCTGTTTGTGCCAAAACACCTGTTGAAAGCACGCTGACAGGTCGCAAATTTTCAAAAAAATCTGCATTTTCATCTTTTAAATGTCTTGTTGCAAAGATTTTATTCGCTGTTTTAGGTCCAAGACTGTCAGGAGTTATGTCGTTATTTCCCAGTCCAACAACGAAAACAAGTCCTTCATTTGGAATAAACTTTTTAATTTCGCCAGACAACTCCTCGACTGTTTCTGCATAATCTATCTCGAAATTTGGTTCAAAATTTTGCTCAAAACGGTTTGAATATTTTGTTTCAAGTGTAACATATCGCCCTTTGCTTTTGCCAATTTTTGCTCCGAGTTCGTCTGTATCAATTACAATTTCTGTAATAGAGAAACATTCTCCTCTTTCAAGACATTGTAAACCTTTTATGGGATTTTCTATTGCTAAATCTGTTCTGTTAGTATTTTTAGCGTTTTGGGTAATATTTTTGTTCATTTTTTGTATCCTTTGTATATTTTGCCCTAATATTATCTGCATTTTTTGTTGAAAAAATATTGTTGCAATTTGTAAATAAGTATGGTAGAATATCACTTGTTGAATTTGCAGGTAATGCCTGCTGGGTATTTTTGCGGTTAATTCACAATTTATAAGCGATTATTTACATTCCGAAAGCAGATAATATCTGCTGACGTTTTTGTAGTTTGTTTTTAGGAAATTTATTAACTGCGAATAATTTTTACTTTTTAAAAATAAAAAACCTCTATTAAGAGGGTTTAGGAGAAATTAAATGGCAAATATTAAATCAGCAAAAAAACGCGTAAAAGTTATAAAAGCAAAATCACTTCAAAACAAAATGAGAAAATCAGCGTTAAAAACAACTTTAAAATCAACTCTTACAGATGTTAGTGCAACAAATATTCAACTTGCAATCAAGAAAGTTGACCAAGCAGCAGCAAATGGTCTTATGCACAAAAATACCGCTTCAAGAAAAAAATCACAACTTATGAAAAAATTAAACGTTGCAAAATAGTCGAAAGGCTTTTTTGTGGTGTTTTTTAGAACTGGTTGGTGTAGAAATTTTTGTTGAATTTTTGCAATGATTTTCAAGGAAAAAATCCTCAGATATATCCGTATATGGCAAGGTTTTTTTGACATAGTAAAGGTGTGAAAAGGATTATGAAAGACGACGGAAATTTTTATGCCAACAGGTTATTATATATTATTCAATACAAATAATTGGTCTGTAAATCCCCGTTTGCAGTTCGATGTATTTATGTATGATTAACCAGCATATATAAATGCGTGTGTTGATAGTTTTGCCGAATGGCAATCTAAAAACAAGGCGAATAGTTTTGTTTTTATGATAATTATGTTATAAAGAGGATTAACTAAAATGGGAAGTTATATGCAAAAACCACTCGAAGTTGAACGCAAGTGGTATATAATAGATGCGGCTGGCAAGCCATTGGGAAGAGTTGCAACTCTTGCCGCACATCTGCTCCATGGCAAGCATAAACCAACTTACACCCCTCACGTTGACTGCGGTGACCAAGTCATCATAATCAACGCTGAAAAAGCAGTCTTGACGGGTAAAAAACTTGAAAAGAAAAACTATATTACCCACAGCGGTTGGATTGGCGGTTTGAAACAAACCCAATATAAAACCCTTATGGCTACACGTCCTGAGAAAGCAATGATGGTTGCAATCAAAGGCATGTTACCCGACAACACCGTTGGCAGAAAACAATTAACAAGAGTTAGAATTTACAAAGGTGAAAACCACGGTCAACAGGCACAAAAGCCCGAAGCTTGCCCATTTGAAGTAAAATAAGTGGGTATCACCCATTTACGGTTTCGCGACTTAGTTTTACTGATTTTTTAGTTTGACTTCGTGGCGGGGAGCCACGCCGGCAGTTTCGCGACTTAGTTTTACTGATTTTTTAGTTTGACTTCGTGGCGGGGAGCCCCCGCTGGCAGTTTCGCGACTTAGTTTTACTGATTTTTTAGTTTGACTTCGTGGCGGGGAGCCCCCGCTGGCAGTTTCGCGACTTAGTTTTACTGATTTTTTAGTTTGACTTCGCGGCGGGGAGCCACGTCGGCAGTTTCGCGACTTAGTCTTACTGATTTTTTAGTTTGACTTCGCGGCGGGGAGCCACGTCGGCAGTTTCGCGACTTAGTCTTACTGATTTTTTAGTTTGACTTCGCGGGCAAATAACCTTATTAACAATTTAGTTTAATTAAATTTTTAGTTCTATTAGCTTTATCAGTTGGCACTAACTTATATTTTCGTGGCTAGTGGCACTCACAAGTTATTTAGTTTAATTGAATTTTTATTTCGTGAAAACAAAAAAAGATAATTGTTTTAAATATGCAGATATTTTATTGAAAGGTGGTCTAAAAATGGCTGTTAATTACGAACCAAAAGAAAAATACTACTATGGCACAGGCAGACGCAAACACTCAACTGCTCGTGTTTTTATTACCGCAGGTACGGGCAAAATCACAATTAATGACAGAGACATTGACGAATATTTTGGTCTTGAAACTCTCAAATTAATCGCTCGTCAGCCTCTTGTTTTGACAAAAGTTGACGGCAAAGTTGACATTCGTGCAACAGTTGTCGGTGGTGGTGTTACAGGTCAATCTGGTGCAATCCGTCACGGTATTTCCAGAGCATTACTGCTTTATAACCCTGAATTGAGGGCAGAGCTCAAAGCCGCGGGCTTCTTGACACGTGACCCACGTATGAAAGAACGTAAAAAATACGGTCTTAAAGCTGCAAGACGTGCTCCACAATTTTCAAAAAGATAGAAAATTTTTCACCTCTCCGAATTATTTTGGAGAGGTTTATTTTTTATAAAAATATATTTTTTTCAAAAAAATACTTGACAAACAAATTTTGGTAAGTATAATATTGACAGAATTAAGTATTTATAAGGTTTCATTTTTTTTATCTAATTATGGTCCATCTTAAAGCTTACTTTTTATAGTTTTTTTGTAAGTGAGGGCGGAGCTTGTGGGCGGAGACCCCGATGTGCGGGGCTTCGCCCCGCAACCCCATTGTTATGTTCATATTCCAAAGTTTGGAACCTAAAAAAATATGAGTTTTAGGAAAGGTTTTTTGTGTATGAAAGTTAAACGTTTAATTAACTTGGCTTTGGCTGTGGTTTTTGTGAGTTCGTCTTTTTCAGCAGGAATTATTCCAAATACCACAAAAAATTCAGGTGCAGTTTTGGTTGCAGTGGCAGACGAAGAAACAACAGATGGAAATGATTCACTTGTTGTTGGTGATTTTGTTCCCGATGAAGAGTACAGTGCACTTGTTGCACAAAAAGAAGAGTTTGCCGAAAATTATTATGCTTTAAAAAGTTCTGGAAATTATGCTGAAGCTAAGGCTTTACTTAATTCTGCAAATGCGATGTTCTCAACTAATCCCACTGAAACTCAAACTTTTGCTACTCCTTCGACTTTTACTGCATCATATACAATGAAGAGGTTAGCTACTCTTGGGCAACGTCCCCAACAAACGAATTTTTGGTGTGGTTATGCAGCAATGGAGAGTTTGCTTGATTATGATTATCAAGATGTCACTCAAACTCAAATAGCAAATTGGACATATAGTCCGAGCTTGGCGTGCCCATGGTATTTATCAAACGGAAATAGCACAAGTCAATTCCCAGTTGCGGTTGTATTGACAGAAAAAATCGGTTTCACATATCTTCCATATCCATATGGAGGAGTAGGTGCGACCACTTTGGTTTCATCAAACATCAAGGACAAGATTACTGCAACAATTGACCAAAATCACGGTGTGTTAGCGTTAGGAACCTCGAGAAAAAACAAATCAAACGGCACTGAAGATGCAAGCCATTTTTATGGTTATCCAATCAACACTGATATTTCACATTGGGTTGCAATAGATGGATATGCCAGTTCAGGTAATACCATTTGGATAGTTGACCCTGCTAAATCACCAGCCGTTACTTGGAGTGATAATATTAGTGCTTATCAAAGTGTTTCGATTGAAAAATTGACTGCTTTTGCACAAACACATGGGATTATATGGTGATGATAATGAATTCCATAAACATGAAAATCATTATCTCAATATTTTGTGCTATGTTTATTTTAAGTAGTTGTAATAGCAATTCTGGAAATTCAGATAGCATTACTGTAATTTCAGATGGTAGTACGTCTTCGATAGTTACATCTATTATCAGCGAACCAGAAGTAAGTGAAACCATGTACGAAAGAGATAGACTTGTGGCAGAAGGTTATAAACTATATAAAGAAGTTATAGACGCCAAAGAAGTTTTATCCTATAAAAAAATTGATGTCCCTCCGAAAATCAATGGCTATATTGCGTCCTGTAGTATAAAAAACAAAGAAGAGTTATATGTCACTTTGAGAGAAAGAACTGTTGATAAAGAATTTGGAGTATATAATCTCCTTACTAAGGAATATGTAAAAATTCTTGACGTTGATACTCATGATGTTAACACTTCTAAATCAGTTATGTCATTTGATGATGATTTTTTAATTGTTGCAGAATATACATCGTTTGGTAGCTTATATTCTAATCTATACTATTATAATCTAGAAACAAAAGAATACACACTTTTCTTTGAGCATTCTACAAGAGACGGCAGACTCTGTGAACCAACTTATAATGAAATATTGTTTATTGATGGAGTTGTTTATTTTGATGATTATGCCTTTGATGAGAATGATGATTTAGTTGCAAATTTATATAGTTATAACATATCAAAAAAAGAATTGAAGCTTATAAAAAAATATGCACAATTACCAATGTTATATAAAAATGAAATTGTTTCTGTTGTACTAAATGATGAAAATAAATATAACACTATTGCTTCACTCGATGATAGTTTTAGGTTTGACTTTCCAAGTAATTTAGTAGGTTTAAAGACAAATAACCAATCTATCTATGGAATGTCTATTGTTACCAATGAAGAGCATAGATATTCTGAATGGACAATACTGAACCTTATAACTGATGAAAAAATAATGTCATCAGTATCAACAGTTGGAAATTTATTAGTATCTGATTCATTTTTAACTTGGACTAACTATCTTGAAAACAATTTGCCTTGTGTGTATGATATAAAGTCGGATAAAATATTGCAATTTTCAGACTTGGAAAAAGGAGAAAATACTGTCGGTTTAATAGATGATTATGGAGAGGTAGATATATTTGGCGATTATGCAACTAACGAAATTTTTGTATATCTTTTTGAGTATAAGTAATTAATTTGTAATTATTTGGACGAAGCAAAATTAAAAAAACGCTCTTTTTTTTGGGCGTTTTTTTTAATATAAAAAAAGAGCAAATCGCGGTAGCAAACTAACAACTTGGAGACTAACCGTATGCAGATACTACCCCAACTCCAAAATAGTGTATCCCTTTGTTTTGCATTGTTTTCATATCAAAACAATTACGCCCATCAAAAACATATTTTTGGTTCATAACATCGAAAACATCAGTGGGTATTGCTTTTATTTCGGCCCATTCTGTAAAAATAAAACAAATGTCAGCGTTTTTAAGAGCGTCTTCTGGAGTTTTGCAAATTGCAACATTTGGAAATTTTGATTTAACCAGTTCAGTTGCAATTGGGTCAAAGATTTTGATGTTCGCTCCCTCATCAGTTAAAAGTCTTATATTAATTAAGCTTGGTGCTTCACGCAAATCATCTGTGTTGGGCTTAAAAGTCAACCCTAAAATAGCGACATTTAACCCTAAAAAAGTATCAAAATAATTTCTCGCTTTTTTGATTAAAACAAGTTTTTGGTTTTCGTTGACATCAATAGCTGCCTTTACAGTTTTGAGTTCGCAGTCGTTAAAACCCGCAAGCCAGTGCAAAGCCTTTGTGTCTTTTGGAAAACAAGAACCGCCATAACCACAACCAGGGTTTAAAAATTTACTTCCGATTCTGTCGTCATATCCAATACCTTGCATGACGTCCAAAACATTTGCACCAAGTTTTTCGCAAAGATTAGCAATCTCATTCACATAAGAAATCTTCAATGCCAAAAAATCATTAGCAGTGTATTTTACCATTTCTGCAGAACGTCTATTTGTAAAAACTTTCGGGCAATTCCAAGGAGAATATAGTTCTTCCATAATATCTCTTGCTACCGAAGTTTCAGTACCAATAACTATTCTTGCAGGTCTTAACATATCGTCAACAGCTGTGCCTTGCGATAAAAATTCTGGGTTACTGATTAAGTCAAAATCAGCTCCGAGTGATTTACCATATTCAACAAGTTTATCGTTTGTGCCAATCGGAACGGTACTTTTCATAACAATAAACGCTGATTTTCTGTATTTTGAAATGCTATTCACCGTGTCATAAACATATTTCAAATTTGCTGAACCATCTTCACGTTCAGGCGTACCAACAGCAATAAAAATGATTTCTGAATTTTTATAAGCAATTTCATCATCAAGTGTATAAGTCAGTCTTTCTTTGTTTTTAGTCAAAAGTTGAAGCAAATTCGGCTCAAAAATCGGACATTCGCCATCATTAAGTAAATCAATTTTTTCTTTTAAAACATCAAGACAAGTAACGGTATGTCCATATTCAGCAAAAGTTGCCGCCGCAACTATTCCAACATATCCCGTTCCAACAATTGTAATTTTCTTACTCATATTAACATTAAAACCTTTCTGAAATTATAACTTAAATTTACAGCTTAATGGCTTGCACACTTTATCTTTTTTACAATTATTACTTAACTACTACAACAAAAAGTAACATAAATGTCTTTAAAAAAAACAATACTAATTTTGCTAACTGCTATTAGCCTTTTAGCAGGCTTGCAACATATCCAGTCGAAAAAGCAATTTGTAAATTGAATCCGCCTGTGTAAGCGTCAACATCAATTATTTCGCCTGCAAAATAAAGGGACTTTGTTATTTTACTTTGCATAGTTTTCGGGTCAATTTCCCGAACATCAACACCACCTCTTGTGATTACTGCTTCATGGAGAGGTCGAAAATTTCTTATTGTTAACGGTAAATTTTTAAGTAAATTGCCAAGTATCATTCGCTCTTCTTTTGTGATAGTATTAACTTTTTTATCTGGTGATATTCCACTGAGTTCGATAATTGTTTCGATTAGTCTTTGAGGGAGTAAGTCATTCAAAGAGTTTTTGAAATCTTTATTGATATTAGCGTCAAAGTCACGCCTTATTCGACTGTCAAGCCGTTCAATCGACAAAGCTGGTTTTAAGTCAATTGAAACAGAATATTTTTCAAATGGTGTTGATAAATGTGCGGAAGCACTAAGAGTAATCGGTCCGCTTATCCCAAAATGGGTAAAAAGCAATTCGCCTTGCTCGGAAAAAACTCTGCGGTTTGCCTTTGTTTTTATTGTTAAAGTGACGTTTTTCAAAGTCACTCCCATTAATTTTCGGCAAAAACTTTCATTGCATTCAAGCGGTACTAATGAAGGAGAAAGAGGAGTAATTGTGTGTCCCGCCTGTTTTGCAAGTGAATAACCGCTACCGTCAGAACCTGTTTGCGGATAACTCAGTCCTCCTGTTGCAAGTATTACATTATCAGCAAAATATTCATCATTATCACATTTTACACCAATACACTTATTTTTATCTAACAATAATTTGGTAACTTTTTTGGCTTTTAAGTCAACGTTCAATCTTAATAACTCTTCAAAAAGTGCGTTGGTAATATCTTTCGCGTCGTCACTCACTGGAAAAACCCTGTGACCGCGTTCAGTTTTCAGCGGTACTCCAATGTCTTCAAACCAAATCATAACATTTTGCGGAGTTATTTTTGAATATACACTAAATAAAAATCGACTGTTATGTGGAATATTTTGCATATGTTCTTCAACAGAAGAATTATTTGTGAGATTACAACGCCCTTTGCCTGTGATTGATAATTTTCTGCCAATAAAATTATTGGGTTCAAGCAACAAGACTTTCTTTTTTCGTCTGAGCAGTTCAATTGCGGCAAAACTTCCCGCCGCACCTGCACCGATTACTATTACGTCGTATTTCATCGTTCCCCCATATAAAATAAGCCGAAAAATTTCTATTGCAGTTTATGTGTTATGGTCGCATGCTTACAATACAGAACCTGCACCTATTTATTTATATGGCACAGAAACGCCCCGCGGTATAAACACTGTCTGAGACACAAAAGTACTACTTATGCAATAATAACCTATGACCAATCATGCCGACACTATATACGCAATTTCCGCACAGACAAATATAATATTTACAAGAATAAGAGGTGGAGAACAGACAATTTTTACTATTTCAGAGCCCATTGATTTCCATTTCGATTTTACTGTACCTTTTAAGTTCCCGTCATATTCTTTGATAATTTTCTTTGCACCTTTGAACCCGCTTGCGAAAAGACCTATGCCTATCAAAAAAGCAATCCAAGCAATGACAAGAAAATTATAGAATACGGCAGGGTGAAAAACCGTATCAGGAAGATTAAATATAAAACTTAAAACTGGGTGTTCTCTGTTCTCATCTTTTCTTAAAAATAAGGAATATAAAACAAAAAATGTAATAAACGGTGCAATATTTATTAACAAGTTGATAATTCCAAAAACCTTATATTTCTTTCTTTTGCTTTTTATTAAGAATATTGAAATAGGCAACATAAATAAAAAGTCAAACAACCAAACGCCTATTACAATATTAGCAGCAAGTGTAAATACTAAAAACATACCAACACATAGAAGAATAAGAACCATAACAACCATAATAAACTCCTCCTTGCTGGCTTTTTAAGTAATAGTTAATAGGTAAGAGGTGCGATGTCCGCTACGTGGACGTTCATGACGCGTAAACAAACATTTATTTTACTGTCGCATTTTACGAGTCTACAAAGGAAAGCACACCTATTCACTATTACCTATTACTTGAACTGTGTTCCAATCCCCTCATTTGAGAGAATTTCTATTAAAATAGAATGCGGGACACGTCCATCAATAATGGAAGTTTTTGCAACCCCACGGCGTATTGCCTCAACACAGCAGTCAATTTTCGGTAACATGCCTCCTGATATTATGCCTTGTCGTTTCATAAAAGGCACTTCGCTGACGTTGACAAATGGAATTAGCGAGTTAAGGTCGTCTCTGTCTTTCAAAAGACCAACAATATCTGTCATAAGTATAAAACTTTCCGCTCCAAGTGCAGACGCTATTCTTGAAGCAGCGGTATCAGCGTTGACATTATAAACGTTTCCGTCGTCATCAGTAGCGATTGTTGCGATAACTGGAATATATCCCTTTTCGAGGCAATCAGTTATAATTCTCGTGTCGACCTGTGTGATGTTGCCAACATATGCAAGGTCTTCGCCATTATCACCAAATGCACGTTCTGCGGTAAGCATATTGCCGTCAAGTCCGCAAAGTCCGATTGCTCGTCCTTTGTGTTCGGTGAACAAAGCAACTAATTCTTTGTTGACTTTACCTGCAAGCACCATTTTAATAACATCAATGAGTTCGATTGGCGTGTATCTTAAACCGCTTATAATTTTTTTCTCAATGCCGAATTTTTCTTGAACTTCATCAATTTCAGGACCTCCGCCATGTACAAGCACAACTTTTATTCCAACAAGTGTGAGCAAAACAATATCACTCATAACAGCTTGTTTGAGTTCATTATTCGTCATAGCGTTTCCGCCGTATTTAACAACTACAATTTTTCCGTTGTATTTTTGAATATACGGCAAAGCATCAATTAAAACTTGTGAGCGAGTAGAATTTTCTATATTCATTTATAAATCCCTATAAGCAGGTAACACCTGCTGTTTCTTCACGGTATAGTTAGCGGGTAACCGCTAGTTTTTCGCGACATAGTTTGCAGGTAACACCCGATGTTTTTTCACGGCACAGTTCACAATACCATTAGTTCACTTCACGCGGGCGATTATTTTCTAATAAATTATAAAATGCAAAAATAAATTATCAACTAAACTAAAATAGTGAGTAACAGATACCAAAAGACATTGGAAACAAAAATATCTTTGTTAACTATATATCACAATATCGCAAAATTATAAGAAAGTGTTTCAACTGAGTAAAAATAATTTCTCACATAGTAAAAACTAACGATTTGTTTTACATAAAATTAAAATAATTTCTCACATAGTAAAACTAACGATTTGTTTTACATAAAATAAAAATAATTGCCCGCGTGAGTTAGCTAACCGCACAGTAGAACTACGCCGCGGGATACCAGCGGGGGTTCCCCGTCGCGAAATACCAGCGGGGGGTCCGCCTTGCTATATAAATTTTGTCAGCTGTGCAAATTGGTAATCTTTGCGACATTCTTCGGCACACCGACGGGCTTTGTTTTCATCATTAAAAAGTCCGTAAACAGCAGAACCAGAACCGCTCATAACAGCGTTTGACGCACCATTTAACGATAGTGTCGCTTTGATAGCATCAATTTCCCAAATTGACATTTCGGCGGCAACTTGTTCAAAAACATTACCGCAATTTCTGCTCAAAGCGTAAAAATCATCAGCATAAATTGCATTGATGAGTTCTTGCGTATTGATTGTTTTTTTCTCGGGGAGTTTGTCGATTATCTCATATGCTTTTTCTGTTGAAATTCTGCTGTTGCCTTGTACGATAACAGCAAAAACATTCTCGGCAGGTTTGAGAGGTGTGAGTTCTTCTCCCTTACCTTTGCCAAGAACAGTACCTCGCATTGTGAAAAAAGGCACATCTGCCCCCAAAGCAGAGAAAAACTCCATAGGTGGATAAATTTTAAACATATCCGCAAGAGCCATTATAATCGCGGCGGCGTCTGAACTCCCACCGCCAAGCCCAGATTTTATTGGTATATTTTTATTCACAACAGCCGTAAAGCCTTTTTCAGGCATATTTGCAAACTTGAAATATTCTTTTACCGCTTTCCAAAGTATATTATAATGACCGTTGATTTCATATAGCTGACATTGAATATCAAATTTTCCACTGTCATTAACCTCCCATTCGATTACATCAAACAAGCTAATAGTCTGAAAAACGGTTAAAATCTCATGAAAACCGTCCGAACGGGTATTAAAAACGTCAAGCGTCAAATTTATTTTTGCAGGAGCGTATGTAATCATACGTACACCTCTTTCAGTTTGGATAGACACATCATTATATCATATGAAATATTACAATGCAATAGATTTTAATTTACAATTTGTTTACATGCGAGACTAGATAATTGACAATTGATAATGGACAATTATTATGTCGAATAGCCAACCGTTACACGATATAGTTATATTATATCGTTTGTTCTCAGTAACGTTTTGCAATTTTACAAAGAATCCGCTGGTCGCAAACTAATTAAGCTAAAAAACTCGCAGTGACTCATAATAAGGAGCAATGATTAAAAGTTGCAAAGGTGACTAATGCGGCTCAAAATAAAAGAGTTGCAGTGGCTCATAATAAGGAGCAATGATTAAAAGTTGCAAAGGTGACTACTGTGGCTCAAAATAAAAGAGTTGCAGTGGCTCATAATAAGGAGCAATGATTAAAAATTGCAAAGGTGACTACTGCGGCTCAAAATAAAAGAGTCGCAGTGGCTCATAATAAGGAGCAATGATTAAAAGTTGCAAAGGAGACTACTGCGGCTCAAAATAAAAGAGCCTGCATGAGCAGGCTCTTTTTTACGCGGATATAAATTTTGAGTGTATATTATAGATAAGAATTTATTATATTAACGAGCAAATCGTTTAGTGGTAAAGCTTCATATTCTGTGTCGGTAGGTGTGAGGTGGTCTCCGCCGATACCATATGAGTTATTTGTTAAAAACTGATATGTGCCGTTCGTTATAACTGCCATTTGTCGGAGTAAACGCTCTGTATCTTTATCAATACCGCTTGCAGCAACAGGAAGAATTACAATGTCTTTTTCCTGTGCTTCCAAAACCAAGTCGCGTATTTGCTGATTAATCTTTGCGGTTTGGTGAGGAGGAGCGTCAAGGACTAAAAAGAGCAATCTAGCAGTTTTATTGTCAACAGACCAGTTATGTTTTTCAATAGCATCAGCGAGTGCAACTTCAACCGCTTCTTCAAAATCGCCACCGCCATCACAATTCTCTTCTTTCATTATCTTGATAGCGTTTTTAATATCATTCGTAAAAGCCATAGGTTTTACGACGTAATCATCACCGTTATCACGGTAAAAATTCACGGAAAGTCTTACAGGAATTTGTGCGTTATCATTTTTAACACGTGTAATAACATTTGCGAGTTCAATTTGTAAATATGATAATTCGTCAGACATTGAACCTGTTGTATCAATTGTGAACATTAAGTCGAGTGCCGTTTTTGGTGAATTGTCACGTTGTATAATATTAAAATAAGTCGTTGGGAAATCCCAAAAAGACTGATATTCACGCAAATAATCTTTGAAATGTGCAAAGTCTGCAACATCATCAATTTTACTTGCGGTCAGCATTCCTGCTTGCGGTTCAACATAGTTGGTAGGTTCGCCCTCACTGGCAAGGTATACATCAACCACTATATCGCCATCTCCGTAATATTCTGCGCTTTCATCTTTTAAAATATTAGGTTCGACGGGCAATTCTTCGCCTATTTCTAATTCAACATCTTCACCCTCTGCTCTTAATCCGCTTTCCCTGTCAGCATTTTCTTCAACATAAGAGGGTGGGACAACAGCATATGAATCACTTTCATCAGCAAAGAAACTTTTATAGCTTTCGTTTTTTGAATATTCATAATCTTTATTTTCTGACATTTTACTGGGAAACGCAATTAAAATAGCGAGGGCAACAGCAAAACAAGCCATAATCGGAATGTTCCTCATGAACATTTTTCGCTTTGAAACTGTGATATTGTTTGGCGATGTTTTAAGTTTTTTGTCTATCAAACTTAAAATTTCTTCTTCTTGCTTCATAGTTGGGGTAATATTTTCGTAACTGTCTTTAATTCTCATAATTGTCACCTAACTGTTCTTTTAATATTTTTCTCGCTTCGGAGAGGTAATTGCGGATTGTTGAGGAGGGTTTTTTTAATATTGCCGAAATTTCTTCTGAACTATATTGCTCATAATAGTATAGATAAATCACAGTTTTGAATTTTTCTGGTAATTGCAAAACAATTTTTAAAGTGTCGTCGATATAGTCAGAGGTTTCCAAATTTATTTGTTCATCAATATCAACATTATTTCTTGACCAATGTTTGAGTTTGTTTTTACAAATATTGGACGCTGTGCGAATTAGCCAAGCTTTTTCATGAATAGCACTCTCAAATTTTGTTTTTGAGGAAATCATTTTGCAAAAAGTATCTGCAACAACATCTTCTGTGTCAGCTGAATTTTTCATATATCCATAGCAAACGCGATAAACAGTCTTAATTTGACGCCTGTATATTTGCTCATATTCAGCGGACAGTGAATGTTTGCTTCCTGTGATTTCATATGTTATTATGGGACTTTCTTCTGTACGTAACAAAGCGTTCATTTTTTCACCTGTCTTTTTTATTAACTTGTTGAATGTTTTATTTGGTTAAGATGGTTAAGTTTATGTATACTGTGTATTATTCACAAATAAGAGGTAATATTTTTTTGTTGATTAATTATGCATCGTCATGAAAGTTTTTCTAATAGTAATAATTGACCTATTCTAAAAATTAATAATCTCCCTTTTTGGATTATTCTAACGTTAAAAAAATTAAAGAGGGAATGGGGCGGAATCCCCACTTTTTTTTATAAAGCAACGTCTTCTAGCTATTTCCAAGTTAAACTGTTCATAGAAAGGGTTTTTAGAACAGGTCAAATAAATTGATTTCAAAAACATTTTATCAGGGTGGATACTTCTCCCCTGTTTATCGTGATTATTATTAAATCAAAAATATTTTATATAAATTGTCTTCTGATATTAATACAATTGAAAACTTATAATTGACGGATAAAAATAAAAAAAGTGCGTGTTGCCACGCACAATGAATTATTGTTTCAAAATAACACCAAAAAGTTTTGCTTTTTCAAGGTCACCTTCGATTTTGAGTTTTCCTGTTGCAATAGCAAGAGGTATGGGTAAAGTGCCACTCAGAAGTTTCTCAAAATTTGTTTTGTTAGTAATAAACAAGGCGTCTCTGTCATTATACTCATAAGGTGCTACATTGATTTGATGGTCTTTTACCTCAACATAAAATACACCAGTTTCTCTGCCAGTTATGTTCACCTGAAACGCAAGTTTATCATTAAACCCGCTTAAATCAAGATTTGCTTCCGCAATTTTCTTTTGAGTTTTTGCAATCAAATCCTCAATAACTTTATTTTCAGCCATAGTATTCTCCTTTTCGTTACATGGTTTTTTTGTATGGATTAATTTGTAATAATATAACATAACTGTTATAAAACTTATATAATCTGTTTTTTTAGATTATTCTAACATTAAAAAAATCAAGGCGGCATGGGAATCCCGCTTTTTAAAGAAACGTCCTAGCTATTTCCAAGTTAAACTATTAGCAGAATGAGTTTTTAGAACCAATCTAACACTAGACCTAAATATTTCAATAAAATAATTTGTGTGATTTTACACAAATAAGACTAGAAATTGCAGGAAGTGCATAATTATTCTTGGTTTTAGCAGTTAAAGTGCATGTTTTGGACTGCATTTTATAGTATTATGGTATATTACTATGTATTAAGAATTTTGTCAATATAAAACTTTTATGCAAATTGCACAAAATTTAGCTTAAAAAACGCACAAATTTCTACATGATAATTTTGTGGAACGTTTGCGTTGACCTTTTTATTGTGATATAATACTAAGGCATTTTGGTATGGTTATGTCCATATATTGGGTTTATATCCAAAATGAAGCGGAAAATTGCTTGTTGTATTCCTTGTACACGAGGTAAATTCTGCGTTGATAGGTTAATGCTTAGCGATGATAGGGCAGGGGGAGTAAGTAATTTTGTATGGACAATTAGACGTGACATTTCTCTAATACACAAGTGCTTTCACTAAACTCGTGACTGTTTTGTTTAATATTTGTTTGCTACAACTTTCAAATATATGCAATATTATAAACTTTGCATTAAAACCTTGACCAAAAAATCTACACCCAAGATGGTGATAGGCTAATTGATTTGTGAACTGTTAAAAATCCGTGTATTGTTAAAAAGCGAAA
The DNA here is from genome assembly GCA_026000865.1 of Clostridia bacterium. GTDB lineage: Bacteria > Bacillota > Clostridia > Oscillospirales > Ruminococcaceae > BNZF01. The sequence goes on along the minus strand of BNZF01000003.1, from coordinate 32,331 downwards.
CACACGGCTGTTTGTAAACAATAGTTAATGAGGAGAAAATATGGCAACCGAAAAAATCAGAATTAAAATCAAAGGCTATGAACATGCCACTGTTGATACAGTTGCTAAGAAAATAGTCGATACTTCAATCAGAAGTGGTGCAAGGGTTTCTGGTCCAATCCCGCTTCCGACTGAAAAAGAAATTATAACAATCTTACGTGCGGTTCATAAATATAAAGATAGTCGCGAACAGTTTGAATTGAGAACTCATAAACGTCTAATCGATGTAATTCGTCCGACTGAAAAGACTATGAGTGCGTTGAAAGAACTTGATATTCTCGCAGGTGTTGAGATATCAATGGAAGTGAAATAATTGGCAACCCGTTACGTTGCTATTATTATATAGGTGCAAAGATAACAGAAGCTGTAAATACCGTGAGGTAACAATTAACGTTATGAGTTGCACAAAATAAATGTGTTAAGTTTTTTATGAATACAGTTATAGGCTCAATTAAAAATATCATGTGATTATATTTGAGAAATTTATAATGTGTAAAATGAAAAACCAATGACGCGTTAAGTTCTTTTATTATTTTTGAGTGCAAATGGTACAAACCTTTGTGTGATATGTGATACGATGCAATCATTCTGCTACAACAAAGTTGCAAACCAGTAAGACAGAAAAAATCTGCAAAGACTAATTAAATTTGCAAATTCCTGTGGCTACAAATTGTCTAATTTTTGTTACAAATGTAGAGGCAAATGGCGAGTGGTTGCAAACCGGTAAGACAGAAAAATTTGCAAAGGCCAATTAAACCTGCAAATTCCTGTGGTTGCAAATTGTCTAATTTGTGTTGTATAGTGTAGAGGCAAATGGCGAGTGTTTGCAAACCAGTAAAACGGAAAAACCCGCAAGGGTAAATCAAAATTGCAAGTGCCGATGAGGTCGCAAAGGAAAATACAAACTGCCCAAAATAAAGAAAGAACCAATGACGAAAGGAGAAAGAGTATGGCTTTGACAAAAGGTTTACTCGGTAAGAAAGTCGGAATGACACAACTTTTCGATATTAATGGTAAGCAAATTGGTGTTACTGTTGTGGAATTGGGTCCATGTGTTGTTTCGCAGGTTAAGACAAAAGAGAATGATGGTTATGAGGCTGTTCAGTTGGGTTATGGCGATGTTACGCCTAAGCACGTGAATAAAGCACAAGCTGGTCATTTCAGCAAATCAGATGTTGCTAATAAAAGACATTTACAAGAGTTTAGATTTGAGGATGTTACTTCTTATGAACTCGGTAAAGTGTTGAAAGCGGATGTTTTTATAGTCGGTGACATCGTTGACGTTTCAGGAACAAGCAAAGGTAAGGGCTTCCAAGGAACTATTAAACGTTTCAATAACCACAGAATTAAAGAAACTCATGGTTCGGGTCCCGTACACCGTCACGCAGGTTCAATGGGAGCGTGTTCGAGCCCATCGAGAATTTATAAGGGCAAAACAATGCCAGGTCATATGGGTGCTGAGACTGTTACAGTCCAAAACCTTGAAGTGGTTAAGATTGACCTTGAAAATAATCTTATCGCTGTAAAAGGTGCAATTCCTGGTCCGAATGGCAGTCTTGTTCGTGTAGTAAACGCAGTTAAGGGTACTACCTTAAAAGGCAAGCCCGCTGAAATAATTAAACAGAATTAGAAAGGAGTGTATTTGAAAATGGCTAAGGTATCAGTTTTTGATATTACAGGAAATAAAGTTTCTGAAACAGAACTTAATGATGCAGTTTTCGGTATTACTCCGAATAAAGCAGTATTACACGCAATGGTAGTTAATTACCTTGCAAACCAACGCCAAGGCACACAATCTACTCTTACCCGTACAGAAGTAAGTGGTGGCGGTAAAAAACCTTGGAGACAAAAAGGTACAGGTCACGCTCGTCAAGGGTCAACCCGTTCACCTCAATGGGTACACGGTGGTATCGCTTTGGGACCAAAACCGAGAAGTTATTCCTATACGATTAATAAAAAACAACGCAGGCTTGCAATGTTATCCGCTCTTTCAAGCAAAGTTATTGATAACAATCTAATTGTTCTTGATTCACTTTCTCTTGACGAATATAAAACTAAGAAAATTATTGCAATTCTTAAAGCTTTGAATGTGGAAAAGAAGGCATTAATTGTTATTCCAGATGCTGACAATAAAATTGTTAGGAGTGCAAGCAATATCCCTGGTGTTGCTGTTTCTGGCACAAATACTCTTTGTGTTTATGACATTCTTAATTATGAAAAATTAATCGTTGTTAAATCTGCTCTCACAAAAATTGAGGAGGTGTACGCATAATGGCAAGATTACCACAAGACATCATCCTTAAACCTGTTGTTACAGAGCGTAGTGTTGATTTGCTCGAACAAAACAAGTACACTTTCAGAGTTGCTAAGAACGCTAATAAATTTGAAATAAAATCCGCTGTTGAAAGCCTATTCAAGGTTGACGTTGAGAAAGTTCATACAATGAATGTTCGTGGACGCACAAAAAGAATGGGACGCTCAGAGGGCAAAACCGCAAGTTGGAAAAAAGCAATCATTACCCTTAAAGGTGATAAGACAATCGAGTTTTTCGATAGTTTGCACTAACAATTTGCACTATCAATTGCACTATTGCGAGGGTGTTCTAAGTAAGCTTTTTAGAATTATATGCTGTGTAACAGCTTGGTGTTCTAAGTAAATTTCTTAAAAACAAATGCTGTGTAACGGCTAGTGTATTCTAGGAATTTATTGGGCGATAAATGTTATTAATGGTGACTTTTTTTAAGAAAGTGTTATTGACACATCTAAAAAATATCGATAGACCACTCAATAAAAAGGCGGATATGTATAATAATTTGTAACACTATCCAAATAAGGAGAAAAAAATCAAATGGCGATTAAGTCTTATAAACCGACTACCCCCGCAAGACGCCAGATGACTGTAACAGACTACTCCGTTTTGTCAAAGGTTGACCCTGAAAAATCACTTCTTGAACCTTTGAAAAAGAAAAGCGGGCGTAATAGTTACGGACGTATCACAGTACGTCATCAAGGCGGCGGTAATAGAAAAAAATACAGAATTATAGATTTCAAAAGACAAATTGAGGATAGTGACGCTACTGTTTTATCACTTGAATATGACCCTAACCGCTCTGCGTTTATCGCTCTTATTCAATATGAAAACGGCAAGAAAGCTTATATCGTTGCTCCTCATGGCTTGAAAGTCGGCGATGTTATACGAACAGGTGCGGGTGCCGATATTAAACCTGGCAACACGCTCCCACTTCTCAACATACCTGTTGGTACTTTCATTCATAACATTGAACTTTATGTTGGCAGAGGTGCTCAACTTGTTAGGTCAGCTGGCTGTATGGCTCAGCTTATGGCAAAAGAAGGTGCGTTTGCAACAGTTCGACTTCCTTCATCTGAAATGAGAAAAATTTCCATTAACTGTAAAGCAACAATTGGTCAAGTTTCTAACATTGACCACGAGAATGTAAATCTTGGCAAGGCTGGCAGAGTTCGTCATATGGGCATACGCCCAACAGTCCGCGGTTCAGTTATGAACCCTTGTGACCACCCGCATGGTGGTGGTGAGGGTAAATCACCAATCGGACGTCCAGGACCTGTTTCACCTTGGGGTAAACCTACTCTCGGTCACAAAACCCGCAAGAAAAATCACAAAACTGATAAATATATTGTTAAACGCAGAAATGCGAAGTAGGAGGTGGGCAAATGAGTAGAAGTATTAAAAAAGGACCTTTTGTCCAAGAAGTTCTCCTTAAAAGAGTTCAAGATTTGAATGCGAAAGGCGAAAAAACAGTTTTGAAAACTTGGAGTCGTTCTTCGACAATATTCCCTGATTTTGTTGGTCATACTTTTGCTGTTCACGACGGCAAAAAGCACATTCCTGTTTATGTTACTGATGATATGGTTGGACACAAACTCGGCGAGTTTGCACCAACAAGAATTTTCAAAGGTCACGCGGGCAGTAAGGTGTCTAATAATGGCAAAAAGTAAACTTGGGTTACTATTTTAAAGACAAGAACAGATATTAATTTCTAATATGTACTCGTGTGCTTTATAAATATTACCTAATTATTAGAGAAACATTGGAGTTTTCCTTTGGACAAGAACAAATTTATAGAGTTTATGATTAACTCAGAGGCGTTGCTTTTCGGAGATTTTACTCTGAAAAGTGGACGCAAATCTCCTTATTTCATCAATACAGGTCGATATGACGACGGATTACAGTTGAAAACGTTGTGTCAATATTATACGGAACTTATTGAGCAGTCCAAGAAAGAATTTAATGTTCTCTATGGACCTGCCTATAAAGGTATCCCGTTGGCTAGCATAACTGCTACAATGCTTAAATCAAATCCAAAAGTTTCTTTTAATCGAAAAGAAATCAAGGACCACGGTGATGTCGGTGCACTGCTCGGATATACTCCGAAAAATGATGACAGTATCGCTATAATCGAAGATGTTACAACGGCAGGCACATCTGTTGAAGAAACTATTCGATTGTTAAAAGCATTAAATATTGACGCTAAAATCGTTGCTCTGTATATTTCTGTTGACAGAATGGAAAAAGGTATTGATACTGAAATTACCGCAACTAAACAAATAAGTCAGCAATATGGGATTGATGTTTACTCAATTATAAAAACTACTGACATCGTTCAATATCTCAAAAATTCAAATAGTGAATTTGCTGAAAAAATTGAAAATTATCTCTTAAACTATGGAGCAAAGGAGGAATAAAAATGGCTGAATATACTCAACCGCAAGCACAGGCGATTTTGCGTAATGTAAGAATTTCTCCAAGAAAAGTTCAAATTGTTTTGGACCAAATCAGAAATAAACCTCTTGAAGAAGCAATTGCAATTCTGCAATACACCCCAAAAGCTGCTTGCGAACCTCTTATCAAATTAGTAAAATCTGTTGCTGCTAACGCTGAAAATAATCATTTTATGGACGTAGGCAGTTTGTATGTAGCGACTTGTTTTGTAACCCCTGGTATGATTATGAAACGTATTATGCCGCGTGCTCAGGGTAGAGCATTTAGAATTAACAAAAGAACCTCTCATATCACAATTGTCTTAAAAGAGAAAGCTGCGTAGTTTGCAGAGTGCGTGAGCACTGTTAAGGTGAATTAGACATGTGGTCTAAAAATTACAATTGTGTAGTCCATAGACACATGAGGGTAAAGTTTAAAAGTACAAATTTAAATGACACATGTGAATTGTATTTGCTAAATATATCGCTTTGGGTGTGTGGATACTTGTGATACACACGGAGCTTTGTAAAAGCAAACACAACTTTACAAACTAAAATATTTTGTGCAGTAACCAATAGCTCGTTTCAATAGAAACATATTTGAAGACTTAGTGTTTGAGCGGTTGTGTAGATACACAACCAAGATTACGAAGGAGGAAACAATGGGACAAAAGGTAAACCCGCATGGTTTACGCGTCGGCGTAATACTCGATTGGGATAGTCGTTGGTTTGCTAATAAAGCAGAATTTGGCGATACTCTTGTTGAGGATTATAAAATACGCGAATACTTGAAGAAAAAATTAAAAGATGCTGGTATTCCAAAAATCGAAATTGAACGTTTCGGTGGAAATAAAGTAAGAATTAACTTGCATTGTGCAAAACCTGGTATCGCTATCGGCAGAGGTGGCGAGGCAATTGACAAACTCAAAACCGAGCTTGAAAAATTAACTAAAAAAACAGTTTATCTTAACATTGTTGAAGTTAAAAACACAGACATTAACTCTCAGCTTGTTGCGGAAAAAATTGCAAAAGATTTAGAAGAGCGTGTATCTTTCAGACGTGCTACAAAACAAGCAATCAGCCGTTCAATGAAAGCAGGAGCAAAAGGTATCAAAACTATGGTAAGTGGACGTCTTGGAGGTGCTGAAATCGCTCGTTCAGAAACTTACAAAGAAGGTACTATTCCGCTGCAAACTATTCGTGCTGACATTGACTATGGTTTTGCGGAAGCTGACACAACTTATGGCAAAATCGGCGTTAAAGTTTGGATTTATAAAGGTGAAGTACTCAAAGGCGAAAAAGGTGCAAGAGTACCAGAACCTCCAAAACCCAAATTTGACAAACCACGCCGTCCGCGTCAAGATGGTCAAGGCGGTGGACGTCCGCAAGGTGGCGGTTACCGAGGCGGTCAAGGGGGACAAGGTGGTCAACAAGGCAATGCTGGCGGATACAGAAGCAGTCAAGGAGGTCAAGGTTTTGGCGGTGGCTACAGAGGTGGGCAAGGCAATCAAGGTGTGCATATGGGACAAGGGGGTCAGACTTCACAAGGTGCTCGTCCGTTTACTCCCAGACCACAAGCAACAAGACCTCAACCCGCACAAACAGCACCTGTTTCTACTACACCTGTACCACAACCTGTTGCCCCACAAGTAACAAATCAAAAAGAAGGAGGTAACGAATAATGCTACTTCCAAAAAGAGTAAAATATCGCAGAGTTCACAGAGGACGCCTTACAGGTAAAGCATATAGAGGTAATAAAGTTTCTGATGGTGAATATGGTTTACAAGCACTCGAAGCTTCTTGGATTACTTCAAATCAAATCGAAGCTGCACGTATCGCGATGACACGTTATATCAAGCGTGGCGGTAAAGTTTGGATTAAGATTTTCCCAGATAAGCCTGTTACAGAAAAACCTGCTGAAACACGTATGGGTTCTGGTAAAGGTTCACCCGAATATTGGGTTGCAGTTGTTAAACCGGGCAGAGTTATGTTTGAAATTGCTGGCGTGTCCGAAGAAGCTGCAAGAGAAGCAATGCGTCTTGCTATGCACAAATTACCGATTAAATGTAAATTCGTGAAAGCAGGCGAAAAAGAAGAGGGGGTTGTTGAATAATGAAACGTGATGAACGCAAAGCATTATCTGAGTTGTCAGCAGAAGAACTTTCTGAAAAATTACTCGAACTCAAACAAGAACTATTCAACCTCCGCTTTCAGCATACAGTTAATCAACTTGAAAACACTTCCCGCTTGAAAGCTGTCAGAAAAGAAATCGCAAGAGTTAAAACTTTTCAAAAACAGCTTGAACTAGCGGCAACAGAATAGGAGGGGATTATTAAAAATGGCTGAAAGTATTCAAAGAAATCTTCGTAAAACGCGTGTTGGCAAGGTTGTAAGCGATAAAATGGACAAAACTGTTGTAATCTCTATCGTTGATAACGTGCAACATCCTTTATATAAGAAAATTGTTAAAAGAACAGTAAAACTCAAAGCTCATGATGAAAAAAATGAGTGCCATATTGGTGATAAAGTTGAAGTTATGGAAACTCGTCCAATTTCAAAAGACAAACGTTGGAGAGTTATTAACATTATCGAAAAGGCTAAGTAATGGTGTTATAGTTTGATATGTATATCTGATTATTACCGTTATTTAATTGTTAATCCACAAAACGCGGATATAAAGTAACAGTACTGTTTTAGTATATCATGTTTAATATATCGTGAAAATACTGCGTTAGTTACTGGTAAATGTTAAACTACAAAACGCGGATATAAACTGACAATACCGTTTTGATATGTTGCGAAAATGCTAGCGTTAGTTACTGGTAAATATTAAACTACAAAACGCGGATATAAACTGACAATACAGTTTTGATATGTCGCGAAAATATATGCGGACATTGTCCGCTCGCGAAAATATGTGCGGATATTGTCCGCCTGCGAAAATACCAGCGGGTGTTACCCGTGAATAAGGAGGGAAAATCCTTGGTACAAATGCAAACTTACCTCAAATCCGCAGATAACACAGGAGCAAAAGAACTTATGTGTATCCGCGTACTTGGGGGTACAAGAAAACGCTATGCAAGCGTTGGCGACATTGTTGTTGCGTCTGTTAAGAAAGCAACACCTGGTGGTACAGTTAAAAAAGGCGATGTTGTTAAATGTGTAATAGTTCGTACAGCAGCTGCACTTAGACGTGAAGACGGAACTTATATCCGTTTCGATGATAATGCCGCTGTAATTGTTAAAGAAGATAAAAACCCGAGAGGTACTCGTATTTTTGGACCTGTTGCAAGAGAATTAAGAGAGAAACAATTTACTAAAATTCTCAGTCTTGCACCAGAAGTACTGTAAGGAGAGGTGTCATTATGCCAAAATTAAACATTAAAAAAGACGATACTGTAATTCTTCTTACCGGTAAAGATGAGTATAAAAAAACGCCTACCGGCAAAAGACGTGAGGGTAAAGTCCTTGAAGTCAGCCCAAAAGAAGGCAAAGTAATCGTTGAGGGTTTCAATCTTGTTACAAAGCACATGAAGCCAAGAAACCAAAATGAATCTGGCGGTATTGTTATGGTTGAAAGCCCGATTTATGCGAACAAAGTACAAGTTGTTTGCCCACATTGTGGCAAGCCAACTCGTGTTGGTCATACAACTGAACTAAACGGTGAAAAAAGTTTCAAAAAGCGTGTTTGCAAAAAATGCGAAAAATCTTTTTAGTATATAAAAGTTTGAATGCATTTTTAAATGTGTTACATTAAAATGTGAGTGTATATTAGCATTCCAAATAATGTTATGACGTATTTTTTGGTGCATTCTAAAAAAAAGAGCGAAAGCTATTTCAAGTAGGTGTTGTGGTTATTAAAGCAGTTAATAAAACTGTCATTCTTTAACTGTCAACTGAAAAATGCTTGGAGAGGAGTAAAAATGGCACGTCTAAAAGATTTCTACACTGCAACAGTTGCTCCTGCACTTTTCAAAAAATTTGGATATAAAAGTGTAATGCAAATTCCAAAACTTGACAAAGTTGTAATCAACGTTGGTGCGGGTGAAGCAAAAGAAAATACAAAAGTAATTGATGCAATCATTACTGATATTTCAACAATCACAGGTCAAAAACCTATTGTTTGTAAAGCAAAAAAATCTGTTGCAAACTTCAAATTACGTCAAGGTATGCCAATCGGCGTTAAAGTTACACTCAGAGGAGAAAAAATGTATGAATTTGTTGATAAACTCTTTAACATTAACTTCCCTCGTGTGCGTGACTTCCGTGGAATTAACGGCAACTCTTTTGATGGTAAAGGCAATTACTCAACTGGAATCAAAGAGCAATTGATTTTCCCAGAAATTGAATATGATAAAATTGACAAAGTAAGAGGTATGGACATTAACTTTGTTACTACTGCAAAAACTGACGAGGAAGCGAAAGAACTTCTCTCCCTCCTCGGTGCACCATTTGAGAAGTAAAGGGGGTAGACTAATGGCTAAAAAAGCTATGATTAACAAGCAACAGGCTCCTGCTAAATATTCAACGAGAAAATACAATCGTTGCAAAATCTGCGGTAGACCTCACGCTTATTTACGCAAATTCGGTGTTTGCCGTATTTGTTTCAGAGAACTTGCTCACGATGGTCAAATCCCCGGAGTAAGAAAAGCATCTTGGTAAGCAGGTAACACCTGCCTGTGGTTTTTGTGGATTAGTTTGACTTTGCGGTTAACTTATTTCGCGAATTTTCTGTATAGGCGGTTACTGTTTGCTTAGCATTGTTTTAAACGGCAACGCCCGTCTGTGGCTTCGCGAATTAGTTTAATTAGACTGTTGTATTAATTTCGCGAATTTTCTGTATAGACGGTTACTGGTTGCTTGGCATTGTTTTTTAAATATATTAGATTTTGTAAACTGGAAAATAAAATCGCGAAATGTTTTAGAATGGTATTTGAATGCAGATTTTTTGTTCTGCCATCATAACTAGTCGTAAAGTATAAGTGTTTACTTTCGTTATTATGAGTGAATATTTTATTTAGATACTCGCTTGCGGAATTAGACTAACGATTTTGTTAAAATAAATCGCGACAAGACGTTTAGTTTCGTTATTATGAGTGAATGTTTTATTTAGATATTCGCTTGCGGAATTAGAATAACGATTTTGTTAAAATAAATCGCAAAAATATATGCAGGCATTGCCTGTCGCGGAATTAAACTAACGATTAAATTTAACTAAGTCGCGAAATACCCGTCGCGGAATTAAACTAACAGCTATATTAAAATGAATCGCGAAAATACAGGCGGGTGTTACCCATCGCGGAATTACAGGCGGGTGTTACCCGCTACAGAAATACAGGCGGGTGTTACCTGCCACTCCACAATGAAGGAGGAAAGCATAAAATGCAAATAACTGACGCAATTGCGGACCTTTTGACAAGAATCCGCAACGCAAGTTCAGCAAAGAAAACAACTGTTGATATTCCTGCATCTAACCTTAAAAAGTCTATAACTCAAATTCTTGTTGATGAGGGTTATGTTAGGGCTTTTCAAGTTTTAGAGGACGGTAAACAAGGTATTATCAGAATTACACTCAAATACGGCGACAACAGAACTCCTGTTATAACGGGTCTACGTCGTGTCAGCAAACCTGGTTTGCGTATATATTCTGGTCGTGAAGAAATGCCGAAAGTTCGTAAAGGTCTTGGTACAGCAATAATCTCTACTTCAAAAGGAATTATGACTGACAAAAAGGCTCGTGAACTCAATGTCGGCGGTGAAATTTTAGCATTTATTTGGTAAGATGAGATGTTTTTTGATACTATTGTGTGTTTCTAAGAATACTAATAGTTTTCCAAGATAATCTCACATTAAGGTAGTACAGCAGAGTTATAGTAGTTTTGCTTGCATATTGCTAGTTTAGTGAAAAAGTTTTATTTTGCTAACGAAACAGCGGTTTATACCATATTGTTTATCGCAAAAACGCAGGCGGGTGTTTCCAACCGCGAATATTCATTAACGGTATGTTTAAAAATATACCGCGATACTGCGTGCAGGTGCTACCTGTCGCGAGACTGCATGCAGATGCTATCTGTGCTGAAATTCCTATAAGGAGGACATTCAAATGTCACGTATTGGTAAAAAGCCAATAACTGTTCCAAGCGGCGTTGAATATACAAACGTTGACAACTTTGTGACTGTAAAAGGTCCAAAGGGAACATTGCAACAGCAACTTCATAAAAATATTAAAATTGATTTCGCAGATGGTGTGTTGAATTTAACACGTCCGAATGACGAGACCATTAATCGTTCTTTGCATGGTTTGACCCGTACACTTTTAGCAAATATGGTTGAAGGTGTTACAAATGGTTTTTCAAAACAACTTGATGTTGAGGGTGTTGGTTATCGTTGTGAGAAAAAAGGTAAACAACTCATTATGAAACTTGGATATTCTCACGAAGTAATCGTTGAAGATACTGAAGATATTACGACTGCCATTACTGATAAAGAAGGCAGAATAATCGTTATCTCGGGTATAGACAAGCAAAAAGTCGGACAATTTGCTGCTGAGGTTAGAGGTAAACGTCCCCCTGAACCATATAAAGGTAAAGGTGTGCGCTACCACGGTGAGCATATTATCCGTAAAGAAGGTAAAACAGGTAAAGGTAAGAAATAGGAGGTGTTCTAAACTATGGTTAAGCAATTTGACAGCAACAAGGCAAGAATCAAAAGGCACTTACGTGTTCGCTCCAAGGTTTCAGGCACCGCGGCACGTCCACGCCTTAATGTTTTCCGTTCTGCAAAACACATTTATGCTCAGATTATCGATGATGTAAACGGTATAACTATCGTTTCTGCTAACAGTTTACAAAAAGGTATTACTGAAAACGGCGGTAATGTTGATGGTGCAAAGGCAGTTGGTACAGCGGTTGCAAAACTTGCAATCGAAAAAAATATCAAAGAAGTCGTTTTTGACAGAGGTGGTTATCTCTATCACGGACGTGTAAAAGCCTTAGCAGATGCTGCTCGCGAGAGCGGATTAGAGTTTTAAGCAGATAGCATCTGCATATATTTTCGCGATATATTTAAGCAGATAGCATCGGAATATATTTTCGCGATATATTAAAATTATTTCTTTATTTCTATGTCGCGAATATAGCTTTTTACTGCGATTATTTTAAAGCTTCTCAGTCGCGAAAAAAATACTGCGATTATATTAAAAAATAAATCTGTTTGTTGAAAGTTTTGGGGGTATTTAATATACGAACCAAACTAAAATAACAAACAAAAAGGAGGTTCCCTTTGGCAAGACCAGAAAATAACTCAGAATTTATTGAGAAAGTTGTTTCCATCAGACGTGTTTCAAAAACCGTAAAAGGTGGACGTATAATGAAATTTTCTGCTTTGGTAGTAGTTGGCGACGGCAAGGGTACAATCGGTTTTGGACTTGGTAAATCTGGAGAAGTTCCAGACGCTATCAGAAAAGGTATTGATGATGCTAAGAAAAATCTTATAAAAATTCCGCTTCGTGGCACCACTATTCCTCACGAAAATATCGGTATTTATGGTGCAGGAAGAGTTCTTTTGAAACCCGCTGCTCCTGGTACAGGTGTTATCGCAGGCGGTCCTGTGCGTGCAGTACTTGAAGTTGCGGGCGTTAAGGACATAAGAACAAAATCTTTGCGTTCAAACAATCCTTGCAATGTCGTAAGAGCAACATTTAACGGTCTTTCTACCTGTATTTCTGCAAAGGAAGCCGCTGCTAAAAGAGGAAAAACTGTTAAAGAAATTTTAGGATAGGAGATACGCAAAATGGCTGATATTAAAATTAAACTCGTAAAGAGTATATCAGGTCGCAAAAAAGACCATATCGCTACTGCTGTTTCTCTCGGTTTGACTAAAATCGGCAAAACAGTTATTCAACCTGATAATGCTCAAACACAAGGTAAATTGGCAAAAATCGGATATTTAGTTGAAGTTGTAAAGTAAACATTTTTAGATTATAAAATATTAAACCTATTCTATAACTTGTTTTTGACGATATTACTCTAATAATTCGGATATATCTTCACAACTTCTTTAAAATATTTGTGAAAATCAAACTTTGTTAGATTTTTTAAGAACAAATCTATTATCTAAAATTGTTATTAGGCGAGTGAGTGCGATGTGCTGTGGAAACATGAGTATGTTGCACTTGCGTATAGCCAAGCATTTAAGTAACATGAAAATTATCTAAAAATTTGAAAAAACGATAAATTGTTACTTTAAAATAGAATTGCAAGCCGCAATATTAAAATAAAAATTGTGAAATGTGATGTAAAATAAAGTTGCAAAATGCGTAAGTAAAATTTCAGATTGTAGTTTACATGCTACAAAAATGCCAGCGGAGTAACATCCGCAGGAGGAAAATCCAATGCAATTACACGAATTACAACCTGCAAACGGCTCGACTGCCGAGAGAAAAAGAATTGGTCGCGGTCACGGTTCAGGTAACGGCAAAACTGCTGGCAAAGGTCATAAAGGTCAAAACGCTCGTTCAGGCGGCGGTGTAAGAATAGGTTTTGAGGGCGGACAAATGCCTCTCGCAAGACGTATCCCTAAACGTGGCTTCAAAAATCGTTTCCGCACAGAATATGTTGGTATAAACGTTTCTTCACTCGAAAAATTCCTCGACGGCACTACCGTTGATTTTGATTTATTAAAGGCGTCTGGCTTAATTAAACAAAAAAAAGACGGCGTTAAAATTCTTGGAAACGGCGAATTAACTAAAAAATTAACTGTTATTGCGAATGCTTTTTCAGAATCTGCCAAGGAGAAAATCGAAAAGGCAGGCGGGAAAGCTGAGGTGAGGTAAGCTTGTTCCAAACACTTAAAATGGCTTGGAAAAGCCCTGAGTTACGCAAGAAATTGCTGTTTACTCTTTGGATTATCGTAGTATTCAGAATTGGTTCAGTTATTACCGTTCCTTTCATTGACCCTGATATGGTAAAAACTTGGATGGACAGTAATGCTTCAAACGGCAACTTCCTCGAATATTTGAATATCATCTCGGGTGGTTCGCTTTCAAAAGCATCTATATTTGCTCTCTCAATTACGCCTTATATCAACGCATCTATTATTATTCAACTGCTCGTTTTTGCAATTCCTCCTCTTGAAAGGCTACAACACGAGGGCGACGAAGGCAGAAAACGTATCGGTCAAATTACCACTGTTCTTACAATGGCACTTGCGGCTTTTATGTCATTTGCCTACTATGTAACGTTGAAAAATGCTAACGCTGTTTCTTTTACTGAGGGCGGCAATGGTGTGTTTGTTGCATTTGTTATCTGTGGTTGCTTTGTTGCAGGTTCAAGCCTTATCGTTTGGCTTGGTGGTCTTGTTACAAAAAAAGGTGTTGGTAATGGTATTTCTATAATCCTTTTTGCTGGTATCGTTGCTCGCTATCCCTCTGACATCGGTGTACTTTGGTCAGAATTTTTAGCAAATAAGAGCAGATATATTGTTATTATGCCAATCGTTGCAATCGTGTTTATCGGAATGATTACAATTATCGTTTTGATGAATAGTGCTGAACGCAGAATACCGATTAACTATGCAAAAAGAGTGGTAGGACGCAAGCAATTTGGTGGTCAGTCAACATTTATGCCTATCAAAGTTTTGATGAGCGGTGTTATGCCTATTATCTTTGCTATGTCATTTATGTCTTTGCCGTCTACTATCCAACTTTGGAAAGGCGTTCCAACTTCTACTCACGGTTTTTATTACTGGTTCTGTCGTGCATTTAGCATGCAGAGTTGGTCATATGCTGTTATGTATATGATTTTGATTGTGTTGTTTAATTATTTTTATGTTTCAATGCAATATAATCCAGTTGAAATCGCTAACCAATTACGTCAAAATAATGGTGCAATTCCAGGTATTCGTCCTGGTCAGCCTACTGCTCATTATATCCAAAGGATTTTGTCGAAAATTACTTTTGTTGGTGCTTTATTCCTTGGATTTATCGCTATTTTCCCAATTTTCTTTTCGAGAATTGAGGGTTTGGAAACTTTGACTATGGGCGGTACTTCAATGCTTATCGTTGTAAACGTTGCACTTGATACTGTTCGGCAACTTGAATCTCAATTAATTATGAGAACGCATAAAGGTTTTTTGTAGCAGGTAATGTTAGTTATCACAAAACATAGCACTTTGTCACCGCGAAATTAAACAAACAATATAGTTGAACTCTATCTAAAATCCAGAGGTCTACAAAATGCAGACAGGTGCTACTCGCCCGCGAAAGCAAACTAACGATACAGTTAAAATATATCGCGAAATTGCAGGCAGGTGCTACCTGCCAAAAATGCAGGAGGGAGCTACTCGCCCGCGAAAGCAAACTAATGGTACAGTTAAATTATATCGCGAAATTGCTGACAGGTGCTACCTGCCCGCGAAAGCAAACTAATGGTACAGTTAAATTATATCGCGAAATTGCTGACAGGTGCTACCTGCCCGCGAAAGCAAATTAACGATACAGTTAAAATATACCGCGAAAATGCAGGCAGGTACTACCTGCCGAAAATGCAGGCAGGTATTACCTGCCGAAAATGCAGGCGGGTGCTATCTATAAGGAGAAAAAATGAAACTAATACTATTGGGTGCCCCTGGTGCGGGCAAAGGAACTCAAGCGGAAGTTATTTCTGATGCTTTGAAAATTCCACAAATCTCAACTGGTAATATTTTGCGTGAAGCTGTTAAAAATGGTACAGATTTTGGTCTTAAAGCAAAAGAGGCTATGGATGCTGGTAAACTTGTTTCTGATGAAATTGTAATTGGTATTCTTAAAGACAGAATTGCTGAGAGTGACTGCGAAAATGGGTATATACTCGACGGATTTCCAAGAACAGTACCGCAAGCAGAAGCTCTTTCTGCTATGGGAATTTCCATTGACAAAGTGCTCGAAGTCTATGTTTCCGATGAAAAAATCGAGAGCAGACTTTCTGGTAGACGTGTTTGCGAAAGTTGCGGTGCATCTTATCATATTGAATTTAAGCCATCAAAAGTTGACGGCGTTTGCGATAAATGTGACGGCAAAACAATAATCCGCAAGGACGACAGCCCAGAGGTTGTTAAAGACAGACTTAAAACTTATCACGACCAAACCGCTCCGCTTAAAGACTATTATGGCAAACTTGGTAAACTCGAAACAGTTATCGGTCAAGACGAGGTTGCGGACACTACTAAACTCGTGTTGAAAGCTGTGGGAGTAAATGGTTAAATTGAAAACAAGTGAGGAACTTGAAAAAATGCGGTATGCGGGTAGACTTGCGGCTAACTGTTTAAAAATTGCCGAAGATATTATCCGCCCAGGTGTTAGTACTTTTGCTATTGATAAAGCAATATATGGATATTTGAGAAGTGAAAAGGCTACACCCTCTTTTCTGCATTTATATGGTTTCCCAAATTCTGCTTGTATCTCTGTTAATGAGGAAGTTATTCACGGTATTCCGTCAAAAAACAGAATTCTCAAAGAGGGAGATATTGTTAGTGTTGACGTTGGTGCTTGTTATCAAGGTTATCATGGTGATACCACTAAAACGTTTCATGTTGGGGAAATTTCTAATGAGGCTAAACGTCTCTTACAAGTAACTGAGGATGCTTTATATGCGGCAATTCAAACAGCTGTTGTTGGTGCGAGAATTGGCGATATTGGAGCGTGTATCGAGAAAATTTGCAGAGGTAATGGTTATGGCATTGTTAAAGATTTTTGTGGTCATGGTATCGGGAAAGATATGCACGAAGACCCAGAAATCCCAAATTATGGTCAAGCTGGAAAAGGCCTGAGATTACAAGCAGGTATGACTATCGCCATTGAACCTATGATTAATGCAAAAGGTGATGAGACTTATTTTGCAAGAGATAAATGGACTGTAATTCCAAAAAGCCATTCGCTTTCTGCTCATTTTGAACATACAGTCGCAATCACTAATGAAGGTCCAAAGATTTTAACACTTCTTTAAATAATTGTTTCTTGGATTTGTTAGGTGAACTGATTTAATGCAAATCACCTTTTAAAATCTATTAATTTCATTAGCTGAAACATAGTAAATTTGACAGTTTTTTAATAGTTTTGTTAAAATAGCGTTTAAAGGCAACTGTTTATATAAGACGGGGGAATCCCTGCAACCCTTTTTTAATTACTACAATTTCTCGGCTATATCTTAATATAGGCACTTTACGCACCTTAATTTTGGCAAAATAGTTTAATATAACAAATTTCAAAGGGTGATTCGCATATTTAGTGCATTGATATAGTAGATTTTGAAACATTTGAAACAAAGGTATTGCTAATGAAAGAAAAAATTCAAATTGGCAGTATTGTAAGAGCAACTGCGGGGCGTGACGAGGGCGATTGGTTTGTTGTGGTTGGGATTTTTGACGAGAGTTTTTTAGTAAAAGAAGAGATAACCTGTTTAGACCTGCCAAAAATACAAGTGTTTTCTGACCGATATGTACTGATTGCAAATGGTAAAAGCCGTAAGCTTGAAACGCCAAAAAAGAAAAATATTAAACATTTATCTTATACAAATAAAAAAATTGAAATAAAATTGTTGACAAACAAGTCATTAAAGCGTATAATCAAAGGGTTTGAGGTTGGATGTGTCCAAAAAGAGGTAATTTTAACTGAAAATGTTGATACTTTAACTGAAAAATAGGTCGCACTTTACTGAAAATTAATGACTAATTAAAAATAATTATTCGCGGATTTGAAAAAACAATTTTCTAAAAATAAATTGCAAAAATACAGGCGAATGCTATTCGTTTGACTAAAATATTTGTCCGCGAATTTAAAAGAAAAATTTTCTAAAAAATAAATTGCGAAAATACAGGCGGGTTTTACCCGCAGGGAGAGTGAAAGAAAATGTCAAAACAAGATGCAATCGAAGTTGAGGGCAAAGTAATTGAAGCTCTCCCAAATGCAACATTCAGAGTTCAACTTGAAAATGGTCACGAGATTTTGGGTCATATATCAGGCAAACTCAGAATGAACTATATCAGAATTGTTCCTGGTGATAGGGTTACCGTTGAGATGTCGCCTTATGACTTATCAAAAGGGCGTATTACTTGGCGTGCGAAATAGTTTTTACCTGGTGTCTATACTTAGTTTAACTAAGCAGGCTTGTTTAAATTGATTAAGCTAGGTTGTGTTGAATTAAACAACACTTAAATTGCAAACGCTCATTACAGCCAAAGCAAGCTAATTGTTGAATAAGACAATGCTTAAATTGCGAACGTTCATTACAGCCAAAGCCTGTGAGGTAGCAGTTTGTTGAACATTGGGTAGAACAAGTTTAATTGCAAAAAAACTATAAAAGTTGTTGAGGACTAAAAAAACAAGTTTAATTGCAAAAACTGTAAAAGTTGTTGAAAACAAAAAAAGAGTCATTTCACCGTTTTGCGATATTTACTGAGAGTTGCAGTCTATAATCGTAAAAATTTATATATGCGGATGCATAGTTATAGTTTATTATTCACAAAAAAAGGGGCTTTTGATATGAAAGTAAAACCTTCGGTAAAGCCAATTTGCGAGAAATGTAAGGTCATTAAACGCAAAGGTAGAATTATGGTTATTTGCGAAAATCCAAAGCATAAACAAAGACAAGGGTAGGGGAGGTGTTTTAATAGATGGCAAGAATTGCCGGTATAGACTTACCAAAAAACAAACGTGTTGAAATCGGTTTAACTTATATATTCGGTATTGGTCATTCAACAGCGAAGAAAATCATTACCGCGACAGGTGTTAATCCCGATATTCGCGTTAAAGATTTGACTGATGCGGACGTTGCAAAACTCACTGCTGAAATTATTCGTCTTGGCGAACTTGATGGTACTGGAAGACGTCTTGTTGAGGGTGACTTACGCAGAGAAGTTGCTTTAAATATTAAACGTCTTGTGGAAATTGGTTGCTACCGTGGCGTGCGTCACAGGAAAGGTTTACCTGTACGTGGTCAAAGAACAAAAACTAATGCTCGTACAAGAAAAGGTCCTGCAAAAACAATCGCTAATAAGAAGAAATAAAGGGGTGAAAGAAATTGGCAGTACAAAAAAAGAAGACGACTATACGTCGTCGCAGAGAACGTAAAAATATTGAAAGCGGTGCTGTGCATATTCAATCCTCTTTTAATAATACCATTGTAACCATAACAGACACACATGGCAACACAATATCTTGGGCTTCCGCAGGTGGTCTTGGATTTAAAGGTTCAAGAAAATCAACACCTTTTGCTGCACAATCGGCTGCTGAAACTGCTGCAAGAGCTGCTCAGGAACATGGTCTTAAAACTGTTGAGGTGTTTGTTAAAGGTCCAGGTCAAGGTCGTGAAGCTGCAATCAGAGCACTACAAGCTGTTGGTTTGAGTGTTTCTATGATTAAAGACGTTACACCTATCCCTCACAACGGTTGCCGTCCTCCTAAACGTCGCCGTGTCTAGTTTCGTTTTTAGATTATTACAAAAAAAAACGAATGTTAGGGCAAATATTTGTATAATACCAAGTTTTTTTAAATAAAATTTTGAACAGTTAAAATTATTAATACGAATTCTCATTTGAAATTTGCGATATTAGCCGATTTTGCCAAAAGGGTGTTCCTATGAAGTGTCTAAAAAAATATTAGACGTGAAATTGTAATAATTTTAAAAAATAGCAAGGTGCGTCACAACGCAAGGGCAGAGTGTGGACAGTACAAGCTACAAGTGGACTGTTACTGTAACCTAGTTACGCTTTATAAAGATAATTGCCTCAGACGCTATTGTGTCAAAACTATTAAAAAAACTGGTTTAAGACAAACCTACTATGTTTTATCTAATAAAATTAATAGATTTTAAAAGGTGATTCGCATTATTAACTGAAAGGTGCTGAAATCTATGGCAGTAAGTAGAGAACCAATTCTTAAAAGATGTCGTTATCTTGGAATTAGTCCTGCAGTATTGGGTTAT
This sequence comes from Clostridia bacterium, assembly GCA_026000865.1. GTDB lineage: Bacteria > Bacillota > Clostridia > Oscillospirales > Ruminococcaceae > BNZF01. The sequence continues at coordinate 12,595 of BNZF01000003.1, read as the reverse complement.
TCTAAATCTTCAAACAGAAAGAAAGATACTAATACACGCAAAAAACTTTCCGAATATGGAATGCAACTTAAAGAAAAACAAAAATTAAAATTTATTTACGGTGTGCTTGAAAAACAATTCTATCACTATTTTGAATTAGCAACAAAAATGGAGGGTAAAGCAGGCGATAATCTTATCACTTGTCTTGAAACTCGTCTTGATAATATTGCTTTCAGAATGGGAATTGCAACAACTCGCCGTGATGCACGTGAAATTGTTACCCACGGTCATATCTATGTTAATGGCAGTCGAGTTGACATTCCTTCTTACAGAGTTAAAAAAGGTGATGTAGTTACACTTGCCGACAAAGCTAAATCTATCACAAAGTTCAAAGATGCTCTTGAAAGCAGTCGCGTTTCTCCAAGTTGGTTGACTGTGAATAAAGAAGCGTTTAAAGCTACAATCGAACGACTTCCGAGCATTGAAGATGTTGATTATCCTGTTGAAGCACACCTTATCGTCGAATTGTACTCCAAATAAAATATTGAATTATACTTGAAATCTACAATATTTTGCAAACATTTGTGGTATAAACAAGTTAGTGTTGCTGATAAACAGGCGGTATACGGCAGGCAACGTGTGTTGCTTGTGACAAAATATGTAACCGCTTCGACCATTAATATTCGTTAATATTAATTGTAACGAAGGGAGCCGATTATGCTCGAAAAAATTGAAAAACCCAATGTTGATATTCAAAATATAAAACCTGATGGCAGTCAAGCGATTTTCATAGTTTCACCTCTTGAACGTGGATGGGGTGTTACACTCGGTAACAGTTTGCGTAGGATTTTGCTGTCTTCACTTTCTGGTGTTGCAGTTACTTCTATCAAAATCGAGGGTATCAGTCATGAACTCACAACTATCCCAGGAGTAAAAGAAGATGTAACCGAAATCGTGCTTAATGTCAAAGGTTTAATTGCAAAAATGTATTCTGATACGCCCAAGACGCTTTATATTGAAGCTCACGGTGAGTGTGAAGTTAAAGCTGGCAATATCAGAACCGATAGCGAAGTTGAAATTTTATTCCCAGATACACATATTGCTACTCTTACCGAGGGTGCACAATTGAATATGGAATTAACTCTCGACAAAGGCAGAGGTTATGTTTCTGCGGAACGTAATAAACAAATTTACAACTTCCCTATTTTTACAATACCTGTGGACAGTATTTATAGTCCTGTTTTAAAAGTAAATTATGCTGTTGAGGGAACTCGTGTTGGTCAAGTTACCGACTATGATAAACTCACTATGGAAGTTACTACTGACGGTACTATCTCCGCAAAAGATGCTGTTTCACAAGCTGCCAATCTCCTCAATGAACATCTCCGCTTGTTTACTAATTTATTTGAGGGCGGAGGATTTGCCGAAACTCTTATCGAAAAGGACGATAAGGGTAAGGAAAAGCTCCTTGAGATGACCATTGAGGAACTTGACTTGTCTGTGCGTTCTTTCAACTGTTTGAAACGTGCACAGATAAATAACATCTCTGATTTAGTAAACAAGAATGAGGACGAAATGATGAAAGTTCGCAATCTTGGTCGAAAATCTTTTGATGAAGTAAAAGAAAAATTGTCTAATTTAGGGTTTTCTTTTATGATAGATGACTAAGCGGTAACATGCTGTCTTGGTTTTCGTGACTTAATTATTGGTGTGTTTTATTATAATATCAATATTTATTGTCGCTGATGATTTGAAAAAAATAGTAAGAAGTAAATCACAAAGGGGTTGAAAAAGTATGCCCGGTACAAGAAAACTTGGCAGACCGACTGACCATCGCCTCTCTATGTTAAGAGGTATGGTGACATATTTGTTCGAGAACGGTAAAATTGAAACTACTGTTACAAGAGCAAAAGAAGTTCGTTCTGTTGCTGAAAAAATGTTAACAATTGCAAAAGTTTATAGCTTGCATAATTACCGTCAAGTTTTGAAATATATTACAAAAGAAGATGTTGCAAACAAACTCTTTAAGGATATTGCACCTTTATATGTTGAAAGAAACGGTGGATATGTTCGCATTACAAAACTTGGACCTCGCAGAGGTGATGCTGCTGAAATGGCGTTGTTGGAGTTACTCCCAGTTGCTGTTGAAAAAGCAGAGGAACCAACGAGCAAAAAGAAAAAAGCAAAAAAAGTTTAATAAACAAAAAAAGCCCTTTTGTGGGCTTTTTGTTTTAGGATTTATAATGTATATCTATTATAGTATTTTTTATGATAATTATAGTATCTGCTTTATATAACAATTTTCGTTTTTATAGACTATTTTTTAATCACAGATAAATCTCATAATATGGGCGTGGGGCGAAGCCCCTTCCCTCACAGACAGCGAGGCACGCCTCGCAATCATTTGTATATTTTTGTTAATATATAAGCCAATATAGTCTATAAAAAGTCAAATTACTATATAGCAATTCCGCTTGACATATAGATGTAGGTACGGCAAGGGAGCACGCTCGGAATTTTGTATGAAAAACAAGGTTTCCAACGAACTTTGCACAGCGTATATGCCGTGTTTGAAATTTGCAAGCAACTTTCAAATAAATCTGTTATAACTGACATTTTTATAGTTACATTGAAATTTTTATAATAATCAAACTTCAAAAATCTTAATATAATTATGCAAATAACATCTTTTTGTAAAAAAATCTAAAAGCGACTGTTTATACTTAATTCTTGCGTTTTATTAACTAAACTAGCACAGTTTTTAGCTTATACCCTTAGATTTAAGGTATAATCAACAATCTGAAAATATAAAAATTGTGCAAAATGCCGAAAATGAATAAAATTGTTGACAGGTGGAAATAATAATAATATACTATTAGCAGTCTAAGAGATAGAGTGCTAACAGAAGACACAATAAATTGTTAGCAAGCAATTTTGAAACAGTTAAATTGAATGCAGAACAGAGCGGAATAGACCTGACCTAAAACTTTTTTTATAGTATTTGCAAATAAGGTATTCATGGATATCCGATAAGCGAACTTCAATGACGCACCCTTTATTCTTTCATATATTCCAAAGAGATTATATCCCAAAGGGTTGCCCCTAAAAAATATCACAAATAATTATGAGCTGAAGAAATAAATCTAATGACTAAATTTGTCAGTCTCAGTAAGAATTTTTGCTCACAAATTAAAATAGGAGGTGTGTTTTGGAAGAACGCAAAATTGAAATTCTGCGACTTGTAATTGATGAGTATATACGTACTGGCGAACCTGTTTCTTCCAAAGCCGTCACCGAATTACTCAAAAGCAAAGTCAGCCCCGCAACTGTTCGCAATGATATGAATGTTCTTGAACATTTGGGATATTTAGAGCAACCTCACACTTCTTCGGGAAGAATGCCGACTTTTGCAGGATTTAGGTTGTATATCGAAAAAATTATGCCACAGTTGCAATTACCAAAAGAAGAAATTGAACGTCTTAACGAAGCAATTGGCAACCATCCAACAGAAGAAAGCATTATTCATAATGCCGCGACTGCTCTTGCGGAAGTTACAAAATGTGCGGTTGCTGTTACAAATCTTGCTCCAAGATTTTCGCTAATATCAAAAGTTGAAATTGTTCCAACTGGCAAACGGCTTTACGTTATACTATTAATAACTTCTGATGGAGATATTAAAAATAAAGCGTGTAGACTTGAATTTGACTTAACTAATGAGCAACTTGAAAGTTTTGAAACTTATATGCGTGAAAACTTAGAGGGCTTTCCGCTTGAAAATTTAACAGATGAGCATATCGAAAAACTCGTGGTTTCGCTTGGCACTTATATTACGGCACTCACACCGCTTGTTCAAGGTTTAAAAGATATTTCCAACGCAAAATCGGGAGTACATTTAAAAGGTGAAAAAAACTTACTGACTTCCGAGGAACTTGACACTCATCAAGTTGTTAAGTTTATTGAAGAAAAAGACACAATCGCAAAAATTCTTGATGAAACATTTTCTGATTTACGAGTGATTTTTGGTAAAGAAAATGACGGATTTGTAATTGGTAATTCTAGCATGCTTGTTTCAAAATATAAAAAAGACGGTAAAGTCGCTGGGTCATTGGGACTAGTTGGACCAATGCGAATTGATTATCAAAAAGTTATCCCATATCTTAAATTTTACACCGATAAAATAACGGATTTAATTACGGAACAAGAAGATAATTGAACAAGCTTATTGGTTGTAAACAGTAGACTTTTCCTGAAACTCATAATTATTTGGAATATTTTTCAGGAAAACCCTCTTGCAAAAACTATAAAAAATAAAGTGAATAAACACAGAAAGGTGTGAGAAATAAATGGATATTGAAAATGAAAATTTAGACGAAACCACAGAGGAAATATTTGAGGAAGAAATCGAACAAGAGGAACAAGCAGTTCCAAGTTTTCAGGAATTGATTGAAGCTGAAAAAGATAAATATCTTAGACTTTACGCTGAGTTTGATAATTTTCGCAAACGCACTGTTAAAGAAAAAACAGAGATGTATAACAACGCGACTGTTGATGTTATTGCGGAACTGTTACCAGTTTTGGATAGTTTTGAACGTGCGGCAAATGCTGATTCTACCGATGAAACTTATAAAAAAGGTGTCGTAATGTTGCTCGAACAATTTAAAAATATTATTACAAAAATCGGTGCTGTTGAACTTGAACCTCTTGGTGAAGATTTCGACCCTAACTTTCACAACGCGATTAAAACTGTTGAAACAGATGAGTTTGAAAGTGGAAAAGTTTGTCAAGTTTTTCAAAAAGGTTTTAAGTATAAAGATAAATTAATCAGACCCGCTATGGTTGGCGTTTCGCAATGACATGGTAGAGGCTGTTCTCGGTGCTCTGTGAAACTTTTCTGTGATAACATCAGCATTTACCTTGCATAACGAAAATTATACTCACAAATCCACTTGCCAAAATATTTCGAGAAGGTCCAACTAAAATACAAAAATTAGAAAAGGAGAATATATAATGAGTAAAATAATAGGAATAGATTTAGGAACAACAAACTCTTGCGTAGCAGTAATGGAGGGCGGAAACCCTGTCGTTATCACAAATAGCGAGGGAAACAGAACAACACCGTCTGTTGTTGGCTTTTCAAAAACAGGAGAAAGACTTGTAGGTCAAATCGCAAAGCGTCAAGCTGTTGCTAACGCAAAAAATACAATATCTTCAATCAAAAGACATATGGGTACGGATTATAAAGTTGATATTGACGGTAAAAAATATACACCGCAAGAAGTTTCTGCAATGATTTTAGGAAAATTAAAAGCAGACGCAGAAGCATATCTTGGCGAAACAGTAACAGAAGCGGTTATTACAGTTCCCGCGTATTTTACTGACAGTCAACGTCAAGCGACAAAAGACGCTGGTCAAATCGCAGGACTTACAGTAAAAAGAATTATCAACGAGCCGACCGCAGCAGCTTTATCCTATGGTATCGACAAAGAAAATGAGCAAAAAGTACTTGTATATGACCTTGGTGGTGGTACTTTCGACGTATCAATTATTGATATGGGTGACGGCGTTACAGAAGTTTTGGCGACAGCAGGCAATAACCGTCTTGGCGGTGATGATTTTGACCAAAAAGTTATAAATTGGATTGTTGCTGAGTTTAAAAAAGCTAATGGCATTGATTTAACTGGTGACGCAATGGTAATGCAACGTCTTAAAGAGGCAGCTGAAAAAGCAAAAATTGACTTATCAAATGTTACAACAACTAACATTAACCTCCCGTTTATCACTGTTGACCCGTCTGGTACACCTTGTCACCTTGATTTAACGCTCACACAAGCAAAGTTTAATGAATTAACTTCTGACCTTGTTGAAGCGACTATCGGACCTGTTCGTCAAGCAATCAAAGACAGCGGACTTGCCGCAAATGAAATCCAAAAAGTGCTTATGGTTGGTGGTTCTTCAAGAATACCTGCTGTTCAAGATGCGATTAAAAAATTGCTAGGCAAGGAACTTTTTAAAGGTATTAACCCTGACGAGTGCGTTGCTCTCGGTGCGGCTTATCAAGGCGGTATTCTTGGCGGTGATGTTAAGCAAGGGCTTTTGCTTCTTGACGTTACTCCGCTTTCTCTCGGTATTGAAACTGCGGGTGGTATTTGTACTAAAATGATTTCCCGCAATACTACTATTCCGACTAAAAAATCACAGGTTTTCTCCACTTATTCGGATAACCAACCTGCTGTTGATATTAATGTTTTGCAAGGTGAGCGTGAATTTGCAAGAGACAACAAACAACTCGGTACTTTTCAACTGAATGGCATTGCACCTGCTCCAAGAGGTGTACCTCAAATTGAAGTTTCTTTTGACATTGATGCAAACGGTATTGTTCATGTTACCGCGAAAGACTTAGGTACAGGTAAAGTACAGAATATCACAATCACTTCTTCAACTAATATGAGCAAAGACGATATTGATAAAGCGGTTCGTGACGCGGAAGCATATGCTGACGATGACAAAAAACGCCGTGATGCTGTTGACGCAAAGAACAATGGTGAAAATCTTACTTTCCAATGCGAGAAAGCTTTGAATGACTTTGGTGATAAAGTTTCAGCAGAAGAAAAAACTATGATACAAGGTAAAATCGCTGACCTTAAAGCAGAGCTTGAAAAAGAAGACAACACTGAAAATATTAAAGCAAAAACTGATGAACTCCAAAAAGCATTCTATGAGATTTCTGGTAAAGTTTATCAACAAGCTGCACCTGGGGACGGACAGCAATATTATCAAGAAGAAGGCGGAACACCTCCACCCGCAGACGATGGAATAATTGACGCTGACTTCAAAGAAGTTTAAATCATAATAGATTAAGCCTCAACATATAATTATGTTGAGGCTTGTGTGTTGCTTTGGCATGCACATAACATGTTTCCGTGACATTTTTGCGACATATTTTAACTTATTTGTTGATTAACTGTCGCGGATTATTATTTTTATTCCGTGAACATTTAGAAAAAGACTTTATAAAAAAGCATAAACAGGAGGATATAAAATGGAGCAATTTTGGACAGATATTGACAATAAAATTATAGATACGTCAGAAAATGAAAATATAGTGCAACGACAGAATACACATAACTTAGATTTAGTAGAGACAATACGAGAACGTAGAAATGAACAAAGAAAAAAGTTAAATAACAGTGGCAAAGAAAAAATAAGCGATATATTTATAACTCAATGTATTGTTTGTTTAGTAATTTCGTTATTATTGCTTATTACGAATATTTTCGCAAAAGATTTTGCAAATGGGCTGGTGAGTAAATATTGTGAACAAACAACAAAAGATATAGAAAATTTTGTAATCAACTTACTTACCAAGTTCAAGCATTTTTAGAATACATTTTTCTGATTTTTCAATTTCTTCTTCTGAAATATTAATTTCAAAAGCGTTATCTAAATCATTCAAAGTATTGAAAACATCAACAAGTGTTGTTAATTTCATGTTTGGACAAGTGATTTTTTTAGATAATGCATAGTATTTTTTTGGGCCGTAACCAGATTTATCGTTATTTTTAATGTTTGACTGTGAGTTGAAAATATCCATTTCCTTAAATTGTAAATGTTCAACAATACTGATTTCTGTGCCGATAATAAATTCTTTTGAACTTGAAGCAATTGCGTAATCCATAATACCCGATGTTGAGCCAACGTAATCAGCTAACTCAACAAGTTTTGGATTACATTCAGGGTGAATTAGCACAAGAGCGTTCGGGTGTTCTGCTTTTGCCTTGTTAAAGTCATCAAGCGTAACGCTCGCATGGACAGGGCAACCTCCTTGGATTAACTTGATGTCTTTTTCAGGGCATTGCTTTTTAACATAATCGCCGAGGTTACTATCGGGCAGAAAATATAATTTTTCATCAGGCATTGCCTTAACAATTTTAACAGCAGCTGACGATGTGACACAAACGTCTGCTAATTCTTTCAGCTTAGCAGTTGTATTGATATATGCAACAATTTTGCGGTCAGGCTCTGCTTTTTTAAGATGTTTAACTAAATCATAGTCGAGTGCCTCTGCCATTGGGCAACCTGCGTTTTTGTTCGGCAAAAACACTCTTTTTTTCGGCGATAAAATCTTTGCCGTTTCAGCCATAAATTTAACACCACAGAGAATAATATTCTCTTGCGGTGTGTTTTTTGCCCATTGTGAAAGAGCAAAACTATCTCCGCAATAATCTGCAATTTCGCATATTTGTTCTGATTGATAAGAATGTGCAAGGATAGCAGAGTTCGTTTCTTTTTTTAGTTTTAATATTTGTTCTTGAATTTCTTTAATCATATTTTCCTCACATATATTTAAACATGTTCTTGTTTAATAGTTCGTTGGCAGAGTTACTAATATGCGGAACTTCGTCCGTCCCTACAACAAGTTAATATAAAGTTTAGAACAGTTCTATTGACTGATGGGTAAAGAATTAGAGGGAGAAAAAAATCCTCCCTCATAGAAACTTGTATATGCCAACACAAAACAAACCGTCTTGTGTAAATATGTCGTAAATAATTGCCTACCAGTAACGGACTATTGTGCTCTATTAATTTAGTTAGTTTGGCAAAATATTATTCAAACCATTCTGCCGCACGATTATAAGTGTTTATTCCGTGCAAACCTGCAACAGTATCTTCAATCATTTTTAATGCAGTATCAAGCATTGCTGTGTTTGCTTCTTGGAAAAAATCGATTACGTTCATTGCAGTCATTGTTTCAGGAGTAATATTAGCGTTACCGCTACTACCCGAAGCAACTTGCATTAAAGCGGTTGCAGTATCATACTGCCCAGAGTTTTGCCAATTTGGGTCGTATCCGCTTGCAATAGCATTTTGATATTCAGGCGAAAGTTCAAGACTGTCAAATCTTCCCGCACCCATATCTTTTGCTTTATTAGAATAATCCTTTGGGTTTATTTCTTTCAAACCTGCAACAGAATTTGCAAGTGAACCCATTGCATCAAAAGCCGCACCAATCGTATCAATATTATTATAAACAGTCATTAATATCAGTCCTTAGTAACTTAAATGTTTGCAATTAGCAAACTTCACAAAACCTCTTATTCTTGCTTGTGAATTTTTTATATCATAATTGATTACCCTACTGCGAAAAAACCTTATTTAATTAGCTCACAAACAAATCCATTAAACAGCCAACTTGTGCAATTTACACAAAATAATAAAAATTCCTTGCGGTAATTTAATTATATCGTCGAATTATCGTGTTGTCAATAAGAAATTAGCGAAAAAGTGCACAAAATAATGAGTTAATTTTCTACATCAAGTTGGTCAAGCATTTCTCGGCGTTCACGTCCCTTTGCGAGGATAGATTTTAACATGTTAGAATCATTACCTTTGATAGCATAACGGAATTGTTCGAGATTTTTTTCAAAAATATCAAGCTCTTCAATAATATATTCTTTGTTTTGCAAAAATAACTCTGCCCACATATTTTCGTTAAGGTTTGCAACTCTTGTCATATCCGCGAAAGACCCGCCCGTAAAACCGCTTGCATATTGTGCGGTTGGTGATTTTATATACGCACTTGAAACTATATGTGCGAGTTGCGATGTCAGAGCGATAATTTTGTCGTGTTGTTCGGGAGTTGTAATTTGAATATTGGAAAAGCCGCAATTAGTAGCAAATTCTTTTGCCTTTTCGATTGCACTCTCTTTGATATTAGGTGTTTTTGTAATCAAAAAATTCTTATTTTTGAAAATACTTGCGAGTGAATTTTCATATCCCCAACATTCACGCCCTGCCATTGGGTGACAGCTGACATAGTCCACATCGTTTCTGTGTTCTGAGCCGAGAATGTATTCAACATAATAGACAATACCTTTTTTGATACCGCAAATGTCAATTAATAAAGCGTCATCTTTAAGTTTTGCAGCGTTATTGCGAATAAAATCAACAGTTGCTTGCGGGTAAAGACAAATCAAAACCAAGTCGCAATTTTTCAAATTTTCGCTGTCATAATCGTCAATTGAATGTTCAATAAGAGCACTTTCAAGTGCTTTTTCGTCCTTATCAAATGCTGTTATTTTAATAGAACTGTCAAATTTTTTAATCGCTTTTGCGAAAGAACCACCGATAAGCCCCAAGCCAACTATACCTACCTGCTTCATTTTTGATACCTCTTTTATATTCTTGAATGTATGTTACGTCCTTTGGCAATTTAAAAATCACCCGCTGTGTTGTTATTCTGTTAGTATGCTGTTCATGTTCTGCTACGTAGAACAATCTATTAACTTTTCTAAAACTTAATAGTCTATTTTTTGAGATTATTCTAACGTTAAAAAAATCAAAATGGGTGGGGTAAATACCCACTTTTAGGAAAAAATTCCAAGTTAAACTATTTATATCATAAGTTTTAGAACAGGTTTACTCTTGAATGCAATATACACTCAAATGTTACGTCCTTCAGAGATTTAAAAATCACCCACTGTGTTGTTAGTGTTTTGTTTGTATTCTGCTACGTAGAACATTCTATTAACTTTTCTAAATATATGTCAATATTTTTTTTATATTCATCAATTAACGCACATTTTTCCTGCATTAATTTGAAATCATTATAAACTTGCTCTTTTGTTATGTCAAGTTCTAAAATTTTTAATTTTTCTTCTAAGTCGGCAATTTCAGTTTCAAGCCTACTGATTTCATTGCGTTTTTCGGCTGCTAATCTGCGTTGTTCTTTGCCAGACTTATTTTTTGCATTAGAATTTACATCAAGATTTTTTGATTGTTCTTTAGAAAGCACATTGTTATTTTCCTTTGTTCTAAGATAAAAATCAAAATTGCCGTTATATTCTGTTGCAATATCGGTTAATTCTATTATTTTTGTTGCTACTTTATTTACTAAATATCTGTCATGCGATACAAAAATTATTGTGCCTGTATAATCAATCAAAGCATTTTCAAGAACTTCTTTTGTTGTTAAATCGAGGTGATTAGTTGGTTCGTCAAGAATTAAAACATTTCCTTTTTCGAGCACCATAACCGCAAACCTAACTTTTGCTCGTTCGCCACCTGAAATCACACCGATTTTTTTGAAAACATTTTCACCTGTTATTCTGACTTTACCCAGTAGTGAACGAATGTCCACATCGTTCATATGCGGAAATTTACTGTGAATTTCGCTAAGAACTGTGTTGTTCGGGTTAAGTGCAGTATTTTCCTGTTCATAAAAAGAAATTTTAGTGTTGTCTGCCCATTTTACTCTGCCTTTGATTAATGGCAACCGTTTTGTGATTAGTTTTAGCATGGTAGATTTCCCTGTGCCGTTTTCACCAATTATCGCAAGCCTCTCGCCACGTCTTAACTCAAACAAAACATTTTCAACTAGAGTTTTCTCACCTATTGTAATGGCTAAATCAAAAACTTTTAATACTTCAAGAGGTGGTTCAATATTATATTCAAACTGCAATTTTGGAGGTTTGTAATAAGTTTGAGGTTTTTCTAAATAATCCATTCTTTCAAGTGCTTTAACACGTGATTTTGCAGATTTTGAGGTTGAAGCCCGAGTAATATTTTTTGCAACATATTCTTCCATTTTTGCAATTTGTTCTTGTTGTGCTTCATATTCTTTGATTTTTCGCGTGACTAAATCTTCTTTTAACTTCACAAAAGCGGAGTAGTTTCCTTTGTAACGGGTGAGTTCGCTATTTTCAATTTCACAAATGCTTGTACAAAGCCTATCAAGAAAATATCTGTCGTGAGAAACAATCAGCAATGCACCTTTATAGGTTTTGAGGTAGTCTTCAAGCCAATTGATTGTTTTAAAATCAAGGTGGTTGGTAGGTTCATCAAGAATTAGCAGGGCAGGGGATAGCAATAATAATTTAGCAATTGAAAGACGTGTTTGTTCACCTCCGCTGAAACTTGAAACTGCCCTCTCATAAGTATTTGGAGGGAAACCCATACCGCTTAGCACAGTTTTAATTTTTACATCAATATTATAACCGTCATTAGCTTCAAAATATGCCGATAAATCCGCATATTTTTTTGTATTCTCCGCAGTAAGGTCTTTTTCAAGAAATTTCATTTCAGAAAACGCGTCCAATAAAGGTGAAAAAACCTCTTTCATCTCATCAAAAACATTATTATTTGAAATAGTATTTGCAGTACCAGACTGCATAAGAAAACCAACATTACAATTTGTAACAATTATTCCCTCTGTATCTATTGTTGCATCGGGTTGCTCTACTCCTGTTAATATGCGTAAAAGAGTAGATTTACCGCAACCATTGTTGCCGATTAAACCTATTCTATCATTATCTTGAATAGTTAAATTAATGTTTTTCAATATCTGAACGCCATTATAGAATTTATATATCTTATTTAGGTTTACAAGCATATTTTTGCGGCAAGAACCCCTCCATATAATTTAGAACCTGACCACATAAGTTAAAAACGTCTTAAAAGAGTATGCAAATTGGAAATAATACAGATTTGTTATTCATAATAAGAGGAAATTTCGTAATCTTTCGAAAGGCGGCGAGAGGAGTTAAACCAAGCAAAAGTTCGCTCGACAACCCAGCGAACAGGTTGAACTTCAAATGCGTTTTTGATGCGCGGAGAAATG
>BNZF01000002.1 GCA_026000865.1 Clostridia bacterium | reverse complement strand
GGCAAAAGCCCACCGATTATTTCAAATTGCGTATCTGTTAAATCAGTTGGGTATGACGAGCGTTCATTTTTTATTATCATGTTACTATTATCGGATTTTTTAGAGAAAAACAAGCTATTGGTACGGGTTATAATTTGAAATCGGCAGATTTAAAACATGCGAATTTAAGTGATGCGAAATTAAATAATGCTGATTTAAGTAGTGCTGATTTAAATGGTGCTGATTTAAATGGTGCAAATTTATGTAATACTAATTTAAGAGGTGCGGATTTAAAAGGTGCGAATTTAAAAGGTGCGAGTTTAAGTAGTGTGGATTTAAGAGAAGCGGATTTAAATGGTGCTGATTTAAATGGTGCAAATTTATGTAATACTAATTTAAGAGGTGCGGATTTAAAAGGTGCGAATTTAAAAAGTGCGAATTTAATGGGTGCGAATTTAAAAGGTGCATATTTAATTGGTGCGTTTTTAATCCGTACAGATTTAAGAGATGCAGATTTAAGAGATGCACATTTAATCCGTACAGATTTAAGAGGTGCAAATTTAAGCAATGCAATATGTAATGCTAATTTAAAAGGTGCGGATTTAAGTGATGCGAATTTAAGTTATGCGAATTTAAGAGGTGCGAATTTAAGCAATGCAAATTTATGTAATGCGAATTTAAATTATGCGGATTTAAGTTGTGCGAATTTAAAAGGTGCGAATTTAATGGGTGCAAATTTAAAAGGTGCATATTTAATTAGTGCGTTTTTAATCCGTACAGATTTAAGTGGTGCGAATTTAAAAGGCGCGAATTTAAGTGATGTGGATTTAAGAGTTGTGAATTTAACTAGTGCAAATTTAGAATTTGCGATTTTTCGTGACGTTAATTTACCAGACTTTGAAACACTAAAAATCCTTGGTTTAAGTGTAAAACCGCTAAGTCAAAAACAATATACAGATAAAAATGTTGTTTATTTAAATGATTTGAAATGATTAATTTTTAATAAAAGAAAAACTCACTATACCAAAAAAACCGCCGATTTTTAAAATCGGCGGTTGAATTTTTTATTTTTTTTATAAAATATTCGCACGCGTGAATTGAACGAGAAATTTTGTGGACTATATACTATTACTTATTCACTGTTCCTACACCTATTACCTATCAGCGTCACCACAACTATTCATCGCAAATTCTTCACATATCTTTCTAAATATCCGCTAAGTTTTTTTGCCACCTTTGGAACATGATTTGCTTTGCGTTTTTTAATCTCATCTTGCGGTACTAAAAGTTGCAATGAGTGACTGGGAATATCAATCGCAATCTCGTCTCCGTCACAAACAAAAGCAATCAGTCCGCCTCTTGCCGCCTCGGGTGATATATGTCCGATAGCCGCACCGCGTGTTGCACCTGAAAAGCGTCCGTCTGTAATGAGTGCAACAGATTCGTCAAGTCCCATTCCAGCAATCGCAGAGGTTGGCGAGAGCATTTCTCTCATTCCCGGACCGCCAGCAGGACCCTCATAACGTATAACAACAACGTCCCCCGCTTTGATTCCACCTGCATAAATAACAGCAATCGCTTCTTCCTCGCTGTCAAAAACACGTGCTTTGCCCGTAAATTTCAACATGCTCTGTTTGACTGCACTACGTTTTACAACTGCTCCGTTTTCAGCAAGATTTCCGAAGAGAACAGCAAGTCCACCGTTTTGAGAATATGCCGTATCAAAAGGTTTAATAACATCAAAATCAAGCACGGAATGTGATTCCAAAAGAGCAGAAAGTTTTCCGTTTACAGTAGTAACATCGGTATTTAATAAGCCGTTATCAGCTAAAACTTTCATAACCGCATACACTCCGCCTGCACGGTTCAGGTCTTGCATATGGTGTTTACCCGCAGGAGCAAGTTTACATAAATTAGGCGTATTATCGCTGATTTCATTAATTAAATTAATGTCAAAATCATAACCGAGTTCATGAGTTAATGCGGCAAGATGAAGCACAGAATTAGTAGAACAACCCAAAGCCATATCAACGCGAACAGCGTTTTCAATCGTGGCTTTTGTCAAAATATCAGAAGGGTGAACATTATTTTTCAATAAATCTAAAACAGTTTCCCCTGCATTTTTAGCCAAACGGATACGCTCGGAATATACAGCAGGGATAGTTCCATTGCCCGACAATGCCATTCCAAGCGCCTCGCAAAGACAGTTCATCGAATTCGCGGTGAACATTCCCGAACAAGAACCGCAACTTGGGCAAGCATTTTTTTCGATATTCGTAAGAGAATCCAAAGTAATTTTTCCTGCCTTATATGCACCAACTGCTTCAAAAGTAGTGTTCAAATCCGTACCGTCAACCGAGAGCATAGGACCGCCCGAAACGAACACACTCGGCAAATTCAAACGAGCTGCCGCCATCAACATTCCTGGTACGATTTTATCACAGTTGGGAATAAAAACAAGAGCGTCAAAGCAATGTGCAAGAACCATACACTCAATACTATCGGCGATTAAATCACGTGTCGGAAGCGAATATTTCATGCCTGAATGTCCCATTGCCAAACCATCACAAACCCCAATTGTGTTAAACTCCATAGGGGTTCCACCTGCTGCTAAAACGCCGTCTTTAACCGCACGTGATATATTTTGCAGATGAATATGCCCTGGGACAACCTCGTTAAAAGAGTTTACAATACCAATCAAAGGCTTTTGCATTTGACTTTGCGAATATCCCATAGCATAAAGCAAAGCACGTTTCGGAGCACTTTCGGGGTCATTTAAACCCAGTTTATAATTATTACAATTTGCATTATTATCACACATTTTAATTACCTTTATTTTCGTCTTTCCAACTCATTTTATCGCGTAAATCTGCACCAACGCTTTCGAGCAACATTTTAGACTCAGTTTCACGTCGAGCAAGAAAACTGTGACGTCTATTTATATTAGACTTGTTCTAAAACTTAATAATCTATCTTTTTTTAGATTATTTTAACGTTAAAAATAAAGAAGGGGTGTGGGGCAAAGCCCCACTTCTTAGAAAAAAATGTCCTCACTATTTCAAAGTTAAACTATTAATAAAACAGGTTTTAGAACAGGTCTATTCTTAATTACCTTTATTTTCGTCTTTCCAACTCATTTTATCGCGTAAATCTGCACCAACGCTTTCGAGCAACATTTGACCTGCCCTAAATTTAGACTTGTTCTAAAACTTAATAATCTATCTTTTTTTAGATTATTTTAACGTTAAAAAATAAAGAAGGGGTGTGGGGCAAAGCCCCACTTCTTAGAAAAAAAACGTCATCGCTATTTCAAAGTTAAACTATTAATAAAACAGGTTTTAGAACAGGTTTATTCTTAATTACCTTTATTTTCGTCTTTCCAACTCATTTTATCGCGTAAATCTGCACCAACGCTTTCGAGCAACATTTTAGACTCAGTTTCACGTCGAGCAAGAAAACTGTGACGTCCGTTTTTGTTCTCGTCAATCCAACGTTTAGCAAAATCTCCCGACTGAATTTCGCCAAGAACTTTTTTCATTTCTTCTTTGGTCGTGTCGGTAATAATTCTGTCACCAACGGTATAGTCCCCATATTCCGCAGTATCGCTGATTGAATATCTCATAAACGACAATCCACCTTTAATAACAAGGTCGATGATGAGTTTCATCTCATGAACACATTCAAAATATGCACTTTCTGGCTGATAACCAGCGTTCACAAGAGTTTCAAAACCTGCTTTCATAAGAGCTGTAACACCACCGCAAAGAACGCATTGTTCACCAAAAAGGTCAGTTTCAGTCTCTTCCTTAAATGTTGTTTCAAGAATACCCGCACGTCCTCCGCCGATACCTTTTGCCCAAGCAAGTGCTGTTTCACGTGCTTTGCCCGTAAAGTTTTGCTCAACTGCAATGAGGTTCGGAACGCCTTTGCCTTCTGTAAACTGACTACGAACGGTGTGCCCTGGACCTTTTGGAGCAATCATAATAACATCAATATCGCTTGGTGGAACAATTTGTTTAAAGTGAATATTAAAACCGTGTGCAAAAGCCAAAGTTGAACCGCTTTTAAGATTTGGAGCTATTTTTTCGTTGTAAATAGACGCCATTTTCTCATCGTTTACCAATAACATAATAATATCAGCTTTTTTAGTTGCTTCGTCTGTGTTATAAACTTCAAACCCGTCGGATTTAGCAGTTTCCGCAGACTTAGACCCCTCGTAAAGCCCGATAATAACATAAACACCGCTATCGCGTAAGTTTTGTGCGTGTGCATGCCCTTGGCTTCCATAACCAATTATTGCAACCGTTTTTCCTTCTAAGTGACCTAAATTACAGTCCTTGTCATAATACATTGTAGCCATTGTTTTTCTCCTTTTTAATTATGCTTAGCACAAATATTCCATATGCTTTCAGCATATTTTATTGGACGATTTAACGTCTTTTTTTATTTGACTTGTCCATTAACCTATAAATTGTTTGTTTTCTACACTAAAAAACAAATTCTGTTAAATAGTAGGTTAGTAGACAAGTCTATTTTTTTAATTTACCCTTTTTATGATAATATTTCAACATGTGAAATTTTTAATCAGTCTATTCTAAAACTTGTTTTATTATAAGCAACTACCATAAGAAAATTAGTATCTCTTATTTATGAAAATCTCCTTTCAAAACCTATTTTTTTTTAACAGTATAGTATAAATATTACAATGGGTTGCTCTCTCTGCTCGCTTATCGGGGGCGAACCACCGTACCCCCTTACTTACAAAAACTATAAAGAAATAAGTTTTAGAGGTTGTTTTTTTTATTTATTAATTAATGCAAATCTCCTTTCAAAACCTATTTTTTTTAACAGTATAGTATAAATATTACAATGGGTTGCTCTCTCTGCTCGCTTATCGGGGGCGAACCACCGTACCCCCTTACTTACAAAAACTATAAAGAAATAAGTTTTAGAAGTTTTAAGATAGTTCTATTGCGAATTTTAAAGGGTGATTCTCATTATTTATAGCAATTTTCGTTTTTATAGACTATTTTTCAATCATAAGATAAATCTCATATACGGGCGTGGGGCGTGCTACCCACCACTCACAGACAAGCCAAGCCTCGCAATCATTTATATATTTTTGTTAATATTCAAGCCAATATAATCTATAGAAAATCAAATTACTATATATACCCAAACAAATTGCAAGAATTAAAATAATATTTTAAGCTTTCAAAACACTCGAAAAATTATGTTGAATATCATATTCAATATGACGTGAAACTGTGGACAATGCAAGTTCTCCCGAACGACAAAGTTCATGAATACCGATAGACTTACAGCGTTCAATAAACGCTCCCACGGCATCAGGGCTTCCTGTAATGTCAGCGAGAACAAAGTCAGCACCGATGTCTAAAATCTTGCCTCCATAGCGGTTAACAAGAGCGTTGATTTCAGAGTTTTTCACCGTGCCTGTTTTGAGTTTTATAAGCAAATGTTCAACAAAAACTGCGTTGTCATTGTCAATCACTTCGGCAGATTTAACATCATAAAGTTTGCCCAATTGCCGAACCATTTGTGTTTTGGTATACTCGTCACCACTTGAAACAATAGTCATGCGGGAGAGCGTTGGGTCCTCGGTTGCACCGACTGCAAGGCTGTCGATATTGTAACCGCGTTTATTATAAAGCCCCGCAATGCGGTTCAAAACGCCAAAATGATTAGAGACAATTAAACCTATTGTTATCTTATTATTCATTTTTTCTCCTTTTCGGTTTTACTGCACGTTAAGCAGTCTTTTTAATTTTTTTCTTAGGTTTCTAATAAATTACTTTATTTTTTATAAATAAAAATTGTTTGTTTACTTCATACAAATAAGACAAAATTTGGTGCGGAGCAACGCCCCGCTTCCTCATAGCACACGTCACTATTACTTTATCAAAATTAACATAAATTTTTTTAAAAACAGTTCTATACACCTTTTTCTTGAAATTTTATATGTGTTGTTTACTTCATACAAATAAAGACAAAATTTGGTGCAGGGCAACGCTCCGCTTTTTTGGGATACATGTCTTACACTCACTTTTAATAAAATCAGCATTTTAAAACATGTCTATTAAAATTATTCTGAAACTTCTAATAAATTGTTTAATTTTTTATAAATAAAAACTGTTTGTTTATTTTTTTAAAAAATCATTTTATTAAAACCGCTGAACAAATTTTTATTATCTGATCCGAATATCTTTTACGGAACTCCCTGGTGGAATCATTGGAAAAACTTTCTCGTCCATATCAATATGACAATCAATTAGAAAAGGCATATCATTTGGCAAATTGCTGTCTAATATCGCACGGAGTTCACGAAGAGATGTCACCACCGCACCGTCCGCACCGAATGCTTTTGCGAGAGCAACATAATCTGTTTTTCTTTGCAAAGTCGTTGAGGAATACCGCTCCGCATAAAACATTCCCTGCCATTGACGAACCATTCCCAACACACCATTGTTCATAAGAATAATTGTGAGCGGTAAATTCTGTGAAACTGCTGTCGCCATCTCTGTCAAGTTCATACCAAAACTGCCGTCACCCGTAAACAGCACAGTACGTTCCCCTGAGGCAATACAACCCCCAATAGCCGCACCCAGTCCATATCCCATTGTTCCTAACCCGCCCGATGTCAGCAAAGTACGCGGTTTATTAAACGCATAATGTTGCATGACCCACATTTGATGTTGCCCAACATCTGTTGCAATTACAGTATCATCTTTTGTATATTCGCGAACCGTTCTAATAATGTTTGCAGGCGAAAAAAATTCATCAATTTGCGGTTTATCAATTTCTTTATCAACTCGGATTGTGTCTAACCACTGCACATTATGTTTCTCATCAATTTCGGCTAAAAGTGCTGTCAAAATATCTTTGGCGTTACCGCAAAGCCCGATAATTTCTGGTAAGTTTTTTCCTAATTCAGCTTCGTCAATATCAATATGAATTACTGTACATTGGCTGGTATATGCGGCAATATCACCTGTTGCTCGGTCTGAAAAACGCACTCCGACGGCAATCATGAGGTCGGCTTTTGACTGTGCAACAGAAGCCGCATATTTTCCGTGCATACCACACATGCCAAGCCCCAGTTCATAATCACTCGGAATCGCGGTAAGACCCATCATGCTAAGCCCAATTGGTGCAGAAATTTTCTTTGACAACTCCAAAACCTCATTTTCAGCATTTGCGGAAATTACTCCGCCTCCGCAGTAAATATACGGTTTTTTGCAGTTGTTAATTGCGTTCAAAGCTCTTTCAAAATTCGCGTGAGGAATATGTTTGGGCTTGTTTACATTCACCGCATTACCTTGAATATACTCGCAAGTGTCACGCTGAATATTCTTTGGAATGTCAATCAAAACAGGACCTTTTCTCCCAGAATTGGCGAGCAAAAATGCGTTATCTATGGTATCAGCAAGTTCAGAAACACTCCGAACACTAAAATTATGCTTGACAATTGGCTGAGTAATTCCAACAATATCGACCTCTTGAAAACTGTCCTTTCCGAGCAAAGCAGCGGCGACATTTCCAGTTATTGCGACCAGAGGAACAGAGTCGAGATAAGCATTTGCAATGCCCGTAACGAGATTAGTCGCACCAGGACCGCTCGTTGCAATAACCAATCCCACTTCACCTGTGACCCTCGCATAGCCGTCTGCGGCATGTGCCGCACCTTGTTCATGTGCTGCAATAACGTGATTTAAACGGTCAGAATTTTTGTAAAGTTCGTCATAAATATCCAAAACCGCCCCACCAGGGTAACCAAAAACCGTCTTTACTTTATGTCTCACAATTTCTTCAATCAGTATTTGTGCACCGCTTAATTGCATTGTTATTCTCCTAATTTATAATTTTCCGTCATGTATCATGCTGTATTTTTTTCGAGTAATATTTCCACTATTTAAAATCTTCGTAAGTTTTAATCTTCCAAAATTAGAGCGTGTTCACACTAAACATAAACGCCTATATTTTAATAAATTTTGTATTATTTTACGTTGAAAATTCTTGTATTACAACAGTAAATCTGCATTTTTTGTACTGTCTAACTTGAAAAAAAATAAATTTTAGAACAAGTTTATTAAACATTTTCCAAGTTAGTTAATTATAAAAGCTCAACAAAAAAGCCCACAACATTGCGTTGCAAGCTCGTAAAGTTTCTTTTATTAAACTCTATTTCCTCACAGCAACGCAACTAAAAATGACGCTATCGCCCACGACGATAACGTTGTCAATAATAATCACGTTTAGATTAAGATTAGGACTGTGAGACATATATTTTCCCCGAATAATTTTTAAAATTATTTTAAATTGCTTTAATAAAACTTTTTAAATTACTAAACAGAATTTTAAACCTCGAATATTTTATCACAACATTTTAAACAAAGCAAGTTAAATTTTATTTATTTAGTAATTTCAGCGATTTTCACAAATTTATCTTCAAATTCACAAGTCTTATGTGAATATTGACTAAGGTTTTTATGCTTACTCATAAATCAATTTAAAGACAAACAGTTATAATTACTTAAAGATAAACAATAGACCTTTTCTAAAAACTCATTCCATAAATAGTTTAACTTGTAAATAATGAGGACGTTCTCTCTAAAAAGTGGGTCGCGAGGTACTGTAACAGTCCACTGGACTGTTGTTCGTACTGTCGCCCCCACACCCGTCTTTATTTTTTAACGTTATAGCAATACAAAAAAAGAAAGATTATTAAGTTTTAGAACAAGTATAATTATAACTAACACTTAGTCCAATCAAAAACAACACCAAGCGGAAAATCTTTTTCATTTGCCAAACGTTCATATACTATTGTTGTGTCCTCAGGAGAGTGTATTTCTGAGATTAAAGACGAAACATCAAGCTGACCGCTTTTCAGATGATGAAAAATAAACGTATAATCTCGTCTCCATGTGAAATTGTTTTTTGTGGAGAAAATTTGCCTTGACTGCTCATGTCCGCCTATTAAAAATAAACCTTTGCGATGAATTGTGTTATATAAATCAAGCGGTTCGTTTACAACTCTATTACAACCTGTGAGTGAAATTCTGCCTTGTTTCGCGGCATATATCAAAGCACTGTGGAGTGCTTTGATTTCACCCGAAGTTTCAATTGTCACCGCCGCACCTTTGATAAGATTTGTTTTGTGTGTTAAATCAATTATTTCTTGTTCGTAATTCGCTTGTCTATACGAAAAAACATAATCCGCACCGAAATCTTTTGCCTTGTTTAAGCTTGTTTCCTGACTTGCAATGGCAATAACAGGATATGCTCCTGCTACTTTCGCAAAATATACACCAAATTGACCCAACAGCCCTAATCCCGAAATGACACAGTTTTCGCCAATTTCCAAACCACATCTTCTCATTCCCAAAAGCGAATAAGACGCGAGTTTTATAAAAACATATTTAAGCAACTCAGGGGAGTGGCTACCGTGGGGAATATCAGACGCCATCGCATGAATGGCTACCGTGGGAATATCCAGTTTGAAAATAAATTTTGCGTCTTTAACAGAATGTTTCGCATGTCCGCCATATAAAACAAAAACTTTGTCGCCTTCTTTTAGTTCCTTAACACTTTTTCCTGTTTCGATAATTGTTCCAACAGACGAATAACCAGGGGTAAAAGGAAAACCGCCAGGTGTATTCGGCAATCCCACAAGCCCTGCTCGTTCGGTTCCTGCACTTATAAGCGAAAACTGATTTTCAACCAAAACGTCATTATCTTTCAAAGGTTTGGTTTCAAAATCCAATAACTGTGCATTCATCGGACGAGTAATAACAACGCGTTTGGAATTCATTAAACAATCACCTCAAAAAACAACGGCTTATCACTTTTTTCCGCAAGAAAACGCGGTAATATTTCATCGAACTCTTCTTTTGTTGTTGCTCGAAGATATTCAAAACCGCAAGTCTGTGCCCAACCCACCGCAGTCGCGGTGTGAGCGTGTAATGTCCCAGGGCTTTTGTGTCCCCGAAGAAGTCCTGCACCATTATCATTACTAAGAAGAATACGAACATTTGCAGTAAGTCTTTTATTCCATATACTGTTCATATCATAAAAAAATGACAAATCACCTATTAACAAAAAGCAAAGTTTTTCTTCTGGTGTTGCCGCAACTTGTCCCATAAACGAACTTGCACTGCCGTCAATACCATTTGTGCCTCTGTTGCAAAAAACAGTCAAGGTTTTATTTAGAGGAAACTCATTTGCAAAACGTATTGTTGAAGAATTTGCAATATGAAGCAGAGAATTATCAGGTATATTCGCAAGTGTATTTTGAACCGTATATCTTGTTGTGAATTTTTTTGACTGTGCCTTGGGCGGATAATTTTGGATAATATTCAGCCAGTTTTCTTTATAGTCAGTATGCAAACTTTGAACATTAGGAATTTCCGTCAAACGTTTGAAAAAATATTGCGGAGTGCATTCAAAAATTCTTTTCAGCTTTCTAAAAGGGTCACGAAGAACGCCGTCAGCATTGACATACCAATGAACAGCCTGTTTACTTGCACGCAATTCAGTTTTCAAAGTTTGAAATAAATCTAAATTACCAACAGTAATTACAATTTTTGGGTCGATTTGTTGCCAAACACTATTCTTAATTTCAGCATTAGCAAGGTTATAAGGATAAATCGCCCTATCGGATTTCACATTTGACAAAACATGACAAGTTAGAACAGCATTATATTTATCCAAAAATTTTTCAAGAATTTCATTTTCAGCGTCAGAAATAGGAGGTTGTTGTCCCCAAATGATTAAAATACGCGGACTTTCGGAAAGCACTTTTGCAATATTATCCCATGTGCTTTTTGGTGAATTAGGTAAATGACGAAATATTTTTTTCACTTGTGGCAAAGTAAGTGAATCTAGTGGAAGTTTTTGTTTTGTTCCAAGATACACAATAGGAACATTTATTTGAACTGGACCGTCGCCGTGATGTGTCATTTCAAGCAATGCTTCACAAACAAGACGGCGAGATTCCCATTCTGCCAAAGGAGTATCATCGACTGGGAGTGCAACAGCTTTTTTGCATACATCTTTGAAAAAGTTTGTTTGAGGTATGGTTTGTTCTTCCATTTGACCGACGTAACTTGCATATCTGTCCGCGGTAATTAAAGCTAACGGCACTTGTTGATAAAATGCTTCTGTCATTGCAGATAAAAAATTGCAAACAGCGGTACCACTTGTGCAAACTATTGCCACAGGTTCACTAAGACTTGTTGCCAATCCTATTGCAAAAAATCCTGCACTACGCTCATCAGCAACATAATTACAAATAAAACCATTCGACTCATGTTCAAAAAGCCGAACCAAACTCAGATGTCTTGTTCCTGGGGCAATTACAACCTGCTTAATACCATATTGTTTCAACAAAGATACGACCACACGACAACGATTGACATCATGGTGTATTTTAGGTTTTACAGCAGACTGTGCAATAAGCTTATCACTAATCGAAATCATGTTTTTTTTTAATTGACTGTTTTCTTGTAATATTGAAGCATAAGTCTGTTTATCGTTACAAGCATTCAAAAGCCAGTCTCCACCACGTTCACGCTCAATGCTTATAAACTTTGAAATTTTCTCAAAATCAAAATTTTCAAATAATGACTGTCTATCTTCAAATTGTTCAACGTTTTCAACTAAATAATCATTCATTTCAAGTTGAGAAAGCAAACTTATAAATCTTTCTGTGCCGCGATAAGCATTGTTAATTGCAACAAAAGGTTTGCCAAAAAGCAATGCAAAACACATGCCGTGAAAACTATCAACAACAGCAAAATCACAATTGATAATATGCCACAGCCATTCGGGAACTCCACCACGGACAAATTCATAATCCGAAAGCTCAGAAATTCGCTTTTCATAATCGCCTTGCGGGTCAGTCATTGCAACGATTTTTTTATCATATTTTGCAGATACTCTGTTAATTATTTCACGTTTGCTGTCATTCGGGTCAAGAATATATGCAAAAATATAAGGTGTTTCTTGTTTTATTGCAGAATCTTCGGAAACATCACGATATCTGTTAGGGTTGCACAAGAAAACAGGGTCAGGCACTTGAACCGAAACCTGTGAAAAAACATCTCTGAGAATTTCTACTCCGCTTTTTTCACGAACACTTAAAAAGTCAAACTTATCCAATAAAGATTTAGCCTTGGGTATTGAAGTTTCAGGAAATCTTGATACATTTGCACCAAAGGAAGTTGAATATGCAATTTTCTTCTTATCATCATTAACAAAATTTAACATGAATAAATATCCATTTTTAATAAAAGAAGGATAATTCCATAATTGGTCAGAAGCAACTATAAAGGTATCAAAATCATTATTAAGCATTTTCATTTGTCCGTCAAGACATTGTATAGTATAAGAATAATGTTTTTTTGCAAATTCAGATATACCACTATCGATAGTCTCAGCAGGCGTAGCTGACGCGGGTCTTACCATAGAAACGCCAAAACCATTATCTTCTAAAAATTTATACAAAGCAAAAGTTGTCAGAGTACTGCCATAATTTACACCGTTCCACCAACCAACAATACCTATTCTCAGTGATTTATTTTCTTCCATAGATTAAATCTCCCTCTTTGTCAGTTCTAACGCCAATTCCGTGACCTTATCCATATCAAAATATCTGTATTGCCCGAGGCGTCCGCCAAAAATCACATTACTCTCCTGCTTTGCGAGTTCCTCATATTTCGCATAGAGAGTATTATTTTTCTCGTCATTAACGGGATAATAAGGCTCATCGCCTTTGCTCCAAGTTGCGGAATATTCACGGGTAACAACCGTTTTTGGTGATGTTCCAAATTCAAAATGCTTATGCTCGATTATACGTGTAAAAGGCTCGTCATGTGAGGTATAATTAACAACAGCGTTGCCTTGATAATTTTCGCAGTCAAGTGTTTCGTTTTCAAATTTAAGCGAACGATATTCCAGTTCACCGATTTTGTAATCAAAATAACCGTCAACAGGACCTGTATAAATAATTTTTTTCGCTGGAATTTCTCCCTTAACAAACTTAGTATTCAGTTTGACTTCAACGCCATCAAGAATTTTTTCAATCATAGCAGTATATCCGCCGACAGGTATGCCCTGATAGCGGTCATTGAAATAATTATTGTCAAACCTAAAACGAAAAGGCAGACGTTTTATGATGAACGCAGGGAGTTCTGTGCATTTACGTCCCCACTGCTTTTCGGTATATTCTTTTATGAGGGTTTCATAAATGTCACGTCCCGCGAGCGATAAAGCCTGCTCTTCAAGATTTTTGGGTTCATCAAAATGCACACGTTGCTCTTCAAGTTTTGCAAGAGCCTGCTCGGGAGTTATCACACCCCAAAGCTGATAAAAAGTGTTCATATTAAACGGCAAATTATAAAGTTTTCCATGAAAATTTGCAACAGGCGAATTGACATAGTTATTAAACTCCGTAAACCTGTTTAGATAATCCCAAACAGGTTTAATATTCGTGTGAAAAATATGCGCACCATATTTGTGAACGGATATCCCCTCAATATTTTCAGTATAAATATTTCCTGCAATATGGTTTCTTTGGTCAATTACCAAGCACTTTTTGCCAGCGTCAGTAAGCTCCCTTGCACACACCGCGCCGAATATTCCCGCACCAACTATCAGATAATCATACATCATAATACTGCCTCTCATATTCTGGTTTTGAAGTCATTTTCCATTATATTTTCATAGTGTTTTGCTAATTTTACCGTATCTTTATAACCAAATTCATACAACAAATCCAAGAATTTTTTTATATGAAGAGGCGAGTGAGCAATTGTGCCGTAAACAAATTCAATTGACCAAGCAATGGTATATGGTTGCGTTAAAAAGTTTTTGTTTTCTTTTGCCATTACCACAAACATTTTTCGCAGAATATTAATTTGATTATCTGGATTAAGCTGTGACATAAGCGAGTTTTCGCGGATACGATAAAGATAGAGTTTTTCTGGTATTATCATAACATTTGACATATTTTCAAATAATCTTTGTAACCAAAACGTGTCCTCACCCAAACTCATCTCTTCATCAAAATATATGTCTTTTTGTTCAATGCACTCGCGTTTCACTAAATTTATCCATATATGAGGATTAAATTCCTTACGTGAAAAGAAATCCTTAAATTTAGTTTGAGCAATAAAATCACCAGTTTTCTTAAACTTGTCACGAAACCAATCATTTTCTTTTTCTGCTGGAAATACCGAGGCAGAAAAGTTAAGAACATTAACATCATCGTGCTTTTTAAGTTTAGAACGAAGTATAGAAATTGCATTAGTTTCAAGCATATCATCGCTGTCAACAAAAAGAATATACTCACCTTGTGCTGACCTAATTCCTGTGTTTCTTGTAGCAGAAACTCCAGCATTTTTTTCTTGGTGAATAACCTTTAAACGACCGTCACGTCCTGCTGTGTAATCCAGCAATTCGCCCGTTCTGTCCGTTGAACAGTCATTAACACAAATTATCTCAACATCATCGGCGTCATCTTGATTAAGCAAAGATTCAAGGCAGGAAAGCAAATAATATTCGACATTATAGCAAGGAACAATAATTGATATAAATGGAGAAATTGGAGCGTTTTTTTGCAAAGTTTTCGGCTTTTCAGCAGGAATTATATTCCAGCCTTCAAGGTCATATATTTCACGTATTCTAAAATCATGATACATTAAAGCAGAAGAACATATCATTTTCAGATGTGCGGGTTCCCAAGGGTGAAAGAGTTTTTCATCAACAATATTTGGATTATCAATCAAATGCTTGCGAAACTGCTCAGAAAATATTTTCATAAATTTGTATTTATATTCAATTCCAACTCGGTTATAGTTCCACATATAATTATGATATTTTGCCGCAAACATCTGCGGTGACATCGGATAATGCCTCTCAACTTCCGCATATTCCTCGAAAGCAAACCAAGGTTTTCCGAGCGATTTAATGCTCTGCGTTTCGGTTTGGCGGTAATAAATATATGCACGTTTTGTGATATAAACACTTTTGAAACTCATAAAAACTTTTACAGAAAAAGACAAATCTTGATAACTCGCACCAGGTGTCGGCAAGCAACGTATGTTATTTTCTTCAAGCACATCACGGCGATAAATCGCACTCCAAATGCAGGACTGCGACTCGAAAAGATTATGATTTTTTAAAACAGTTTGCGGGTCAAAAACCACATCATAGAGAATATCATCAAAATTTTGAAAAAGGCTATATTTACCAGTATTCCAATATCTATATAGGTCGCTTTTCACCAAATCACAGTCTTTTTCTTCCGCAATTTTTACTAAATCAGCATAAAAATCGGGGTCACAAAAATCATCACTTTCAAGAATGCCAACATATTTTCCAGTGCAAAGGTCAAGCCCTTTATTTAATGCTGCACCGTAGCCCGCATTAGCACCGCTGTAAATTTTGAAACGCTTGTCACGTTCCGCAAAACGTTGCATAACCTGCAAACTGCGGTCAGTGCTACCATCGTCAATGCAGATGAATTCCATTTCCTCCAAAGTCTGTTTTCGCAAACTTTCAAGACATTCGCCAACATATTTTTCCACGTTACAAATAGGCACAACAACCGAAACTATTGGGGTCATTCTGTCACCTCCGAACTGACTTTTTGGATATTGGTTTCAAAAACAGTTTTACCGTCTGTTGTAATAGCTGTTTTACTGTCTGTAATAATTTTTTTACTGTCTATTTCAACAATTGCTTTATATGCACGCTCGCTGTTTTTATTATCATGATAAGGAAAAAATGATTTAACTCTTTCCTTATATTTTCCCAACATAATGCCATCATTTTTGATATAATTCTCAATAGTTTTTACAAGTTCTGTTAAATCAAAACAAACTTCACCAAACCCGTCATGTTCATAATCAAAGTAACCTTTTTCAAGAGGTTGCTTGTCAAATTGATAATAAATTACAGGTTTTTCAAGATAAGCGAAATCAAATGCAGTCGAAGAATAATCCGTTACCGCGATTTTAGAAATTTGAAATAGTTCATGATAAGACGTGTTTTTATCCGCAATTGTCACATATTTGGGCAACTCAAAATCTCTAATTTGAGTCCGCATATTCGGGTGAACGGCGAATTTAATAGTATAGCCGTTTTTTGTCAACAAGTCGCCCAAAGCTTTGTTGTCAAAAAAAGTTTGTATTGACTTAAAATAATTCGTGTTTTTAAATTGTTTGTTATACATCCAAGAATTAGACTGTATGTCCAAAATTGCAAGGATTCTGCGCCAAGTAGGCATAAAAAGTATGGTTTTTTGAACGGGTTCACTGCTCTCAGAAATTTCATCAAAACGTGGAAAACCAGTCAATTTAACTATATTTTCATCAAAACCATAATTTTTACTTTCCAAAAACGCATTATATTCAGGTGTTCCCGCACAAACCAACATTTTGAAATTGTGCGACCACTTGTTCACAATTTTTGTCATATCGTCTTTTGTGACGCCATGTTGGAGACAAATAATTTTTCCGCGTATAAGCGGTGCATATAAATCCCGCAGTGATTTTGTTGGGAAAATACTGTTAAAATCAAACTCAGATGTTATAAGTTTTTTAGCAAATAAGAACAATAATTTATGTTGCTCGCTACCATAATCTACAACATTTCCGTACTCGCTTAAACGCCCAAAATCCGCTTCTTCACTGTAAATTTCTTCAATATCATCAAGAAACGGTATTTTATTAGAGTTTTTCTTAGTGGTTTGACTGTCAGAAACCGCAAAATATTTTTCAATTCCGTCCACAATTTCAGACGAATATTTGAATAAAAATTCAGCATTATCATCAGCTTTTTCAGCACGGTCAGAAAAAATCCAAATTTTTCGTTTACTATAAGACGAATAAATATTAATATAGTTTTTGAGTATCGCCTTTTCATTGTCAAATTGTTTGAAGTTTTCACCATATTTAAGCAAACTTTCATTAAGAAAATTTACAGTAATCGGGTAAACTTTGAATGTGTTTTTAGCAAAGGTTATAATAACATTTTCTCCCAACACAAACGAACCGTCATATTCACGCATACGGCAATTGTTGGCAAATAACACAGTCAACGGGAAAAGTCCGATACCGCGAACCTCAACATAAAAAGAAATTGTTTCATTTAATGCGATTTTGGCAGGTATGTCAAACTCAAAATATTGCTTTTCATGAATTTTTTCAGCAAGAAAATACTCATATTTTGAATGATTAACAAGGTTTTTTGCTTCAAAAAAATCATTACTAATTTTTATTTTAACCGCAAAATTCTCATAATCGGGAGCATCAAAACTGCCGACAAATTTTATAATATTGTCATATTCTTCAATAACATTAAACTGTGCATTAATATCAACAAAAAAATCAACAGCTTTTGTGAAATTTGATTTATAACGCAAAACATGATTTTTGTCAATAAATTGATAATCATATTTACCATATTTGAGTTCAATCAAATAGTTTCTTTGGGCTACAGTTAAATGCTTAGCTACAACCTTGGACAAAATCACGTCATCATCGAGCAATTTTATAATACGTTTCACAGTTTTCCGCAACTGGTCAAGGTTAATCTCACTTTGCAATTCTTCTGGTATACTCTCAAAATCATACCATTGCAGGTCGTACAACAAGCAATACTGTGTGTATTTTGGCAGAAATATGTCGTCACAAACCAGAGAATCTGACAATTTTTCAAATTTATTATACCAATCAACATTATTATTTGAATTTGCAACAGCACCATCTTCACGCTTACGATAATTTAAACGGCTCTCTTTTGCAACGCCATATTTGCCACAATTGGCAATAATTCGGTGCATAAAATCTATATCTTCACCATATTTGAAGTCAGTATTAAATTGCAAAGAACCAATCGCCGAGCGACGAATTACCGTACTTGCACAATGAAGCTGGATATATTCAGGTTCGATAGCGGTATCAACAACTCGGGTAGCAGAAAATTTCCAATTCAATGGATGGTTTTGGTTCTGCCTTACATTACCAAACAAATTAAGAGGAAAAGCAACAAAGCCTGCTTCTTCATTCTTGTGCAGAAATTCCACCGCAGTTTTGAGGTAATTATAATCCAAATAATCATCCCCGTCAAGGAACGCAACAAGCTCACCTTTGGCATGTTTTAGACCCAAATTCCTTGCACTGCTGACACCTTTATTTTCTTGTTCAAAGTATAAAACATTTTGCGGATATTGCAAAGTATATTTCTTACAAATATCACCGCAATCATCAGTGGAACCGTCGTTTACCAAAATTAACTGCACTTTTTTTTCAAAACCGATAGTCTGCGAAACGACGCTATCAATCGCTTCTTTTAGGTAATTTTCAACTTTATAAATAGGGATAATGACCGATACCAAAAATTTATAATCAGTAGATATATCAGAGTTGACAGCGGGAGTTAAACCTGATGAAACATAAGCAATTTGTTCATGTTTCGAGATAATTTCTTCAAAAATTTCTTTTATGTCAGAATACTTTGCAATAGGTTTAGAAAGATTTTTTTCTAAACTCAAAAATTCTAAATTTAAAACATTACCAGCAAAAATATTATTGGAATTATTAATTATTACAGGATAATTGCCAGAAAAATTATAATAAATTTTATCAAAATAATCATCAGAAATTAAAACATTTTCGTCAAAAAGCGAAATATATTTTGTATTTAAATTAGGAAGTAATTCCAAAACACTTCTACCAAAAGAAACAATGTTATCCGAGTTGCTTTGGGTGAAAATTTCTGCCATATCTAAAATATCAATCGAATATTCGTATTTACTTTTTGGAAAACACAAATAAACAGAAGAAAGGGTCTTGCTCCTTATTTTTTTACAAATTGATATCGCCAAATCGATGTTTTTTTCGAATAAAACTATACATTTAACCTCGCTAAAATCCAAAGCATTAGTAATATCTTCACGGTTGACATTAAAGCGATTTAATGTTTTAGCTAATATTGCTGAAATTGTAAAACTTGTTACATCATTAAAGTTTTCATATGCTTTGTCAATAATGATATTAGCTTCAACTATGCTGAAAAAATCACGGAATATTTGAATATTATATTCTGATAAGGACAAAAATTCATATAATTTTGTAACAGCAGAGGCAAGTTTCCAGTTTTCGTCTTTCGCCGCTTTTTCAGAAATTGAAATAATATTCGACACAAATGTATCATCATTAACATCAACATTTTGAAAGATTTTTTGATTTAATTCTAACACAGATGAATATATTTCGTCAATCTGGTCATATTTATCAGTTTTTATGGATAATTTTGAAAAGAATTTTTTGTTTTTTATCATTGCTTTCACTCATCATATTTATTATAATACTTACAAACGCTAAGCGTTTATTTAATCTATCAAAGGTGTGTGTTAATCAATTAACTCCTTAACACAATTTTGAAAGGTCTCAAAAACAGGCTTTCTGCTGAAAAATTTACTTGAAATTTCTTTATATTTATTAGGAATTATAAATCCATTTTCTGCAAGTTCAAGTATTGTGGTCACAACCTCGTCAGTGTTTCCAAAACTATCACCAAAAATATTATCCTCGTTTTTATTTTTCGTGAAATATACAACTGGTTTTTCCAAAAATGCAAAGTCATAAACTGTTGAATTATCAGTAATTAACAGCGAATATTCTTCCGCAAAGCCTTGTTTTTTAGCTTCAAACGTGATATAAGGGTTATATCCAAACTTCTTTATAGATTTCATAATTTCTTCTTCACTTGAAATAGCAAATTGAAATTTTTTATCTTGCAAAATATTAAATAGCTCTTCATTATTCAAAAGTTTTCCAATTTCATCATTAAAAACAGTTGGTGTGAAAATAATTTTACCATTAGTTGCTTTATTTTGCAAATATTGCAATTTGATATTTTCTGCTAGAACAACAGAATTTTGTAATTTTTCAGGTAGAAATTCGATTTCTTTTCCCGAACTCAAAAGAATAACATCAGGAACTGCCGTGATTTTTTCGAGCCAAACAATATCTTTTTTATCTAAAATTTTACCTGGAATATATATAGTGCGATAACTTGACAAATCCTTGAATATTGTGTTTTCAAAAAGTTGAATGTCTTCCACGGATGTAGTCACAAAAACTTCGGCAAAGAGCAAATTAAGATAATGTTCGCTTGTTCCAAAGTCAGATTTATTCCAATTTTCAGGAATTTTATCGGCATTAGATTTTCCACATATATAGTATTTTGGGACATCTTTTGTGTTGTCACGTCCAAAAAGTCTTGCAGCAACGCTATTTGAAACTTTTGAACCATCAGAAAACACGTGATTATTAGTTTTAACACCTGTTTTTCTAAGCGACAAATACGTTTCAATTATCTCTTTATGTGCCTTTGGAGCGTTGATTTCAGCCATTTTTGAAGAGACAAAAAGACGCAGAGATTTTTCAGTTAACTCCTCAAATTTAATGCCATTTTCTGTGATAAACATAAAGTAATTATCTACAATATAGAAGGACTTTTCTTCTATATTTTGGATTATATTCACCAAATATTCATAACCGTTTGAAACAATTAAAAAGTCAGTATTGTCAATATCATCCTCATCTATGCTTGGAAAAACAGATAGCTCAAAAGAATAGTTCGCAACTATCGGTATGCCAAGGATTTGTACAGTTTCCTCAATAAATATTGTAGCGTCAGCATTATTAAAATCAAACGCAACATCTTCAAAATCAAAATTTTCATCATTCAAACTTGCTGTTATTGAAAACTCACCAAAAACAATTGCTTTCTTAGCACTTCTTGTGATTTTATTAATCTCAACATCAATATATTGTGTTTCTTTTCGTTTGGAAGCCGTTAATTTGGAATTATTTTTTAGACAAATTAACGCAGATTTTTGCAGAGCAGTCAAATCTTTGCTTTTTTCTATCAACAATTCATCGATATTGTCAATAACATTAAAAATCAAATTTCTGTCAATTTCATTAGCAATATTCCCATCAGAAATTTCAAAAAATAATGGCAACATTGCAATGAATACTGATGCGTTTTCACTTTCTGAAGCGGTTTCAAACAGTTCTTTTACAAAGTCTATTTCGGCTTCGGAAACAGCATCTGATTGACTTTCTTTCGCAATCGAATTATAACATGTTCCATCAACTGTGGCATAATTACTATTTGTCACACGCAACAAAAATTCCAAATCTTCAAAAATTGAAAACTCTTCGTTAAAAAGATTTTCATCGAAAATCTCTGATTTGAAAATAGCACCATTTAGAGAGGTCAAGCCTTCTTTGTTTTCTGCATTTAAACTAGTCGTTTTTTCAATTTTACGCAAAAATTTCTCAGTCTGAATGTCTTTTACAGAGGTTAAAATTAGTCTTTTATTTGCATTTTTCTTGAAATATTCAACACCTATTTTTAAAAATTTTGTGTCAAGAGTATCGCCCGACCTTACAAATGTTGCATAATTTCCCAAGACAAAATCCAAAGCTTTATTCAAACTCGAACTTTTGTTTTCTTTTTTCGCGGAAACAGACACATTATATGGAAATTTATTTTTATATTTTTGGATAATTTCTAAATTTTCACTCACAAATATTATTTGAATATTTTCCAAAAAATCATAAGATTGTTTAAAAATACTTGAAATTGTATTATCTAAACCCGTTTTGTCTTCAATATCATAAACAACCACGCTTACCGAATACTCTGGGCGTGCTGCAATCCTTTTAAGCGTAAGAACATTATCTTCATTATTAACCTTAATATTCCTAAAATCAGCGTCATCAATTACAACATTTGCCTTTTTTTTATCAAAACTGAATGTAATTTCATCTGTAACTTGCTCAGCCTTTATATCAAGTCTAAACGAATATCTGTTTTCAAGCCTATCTTTCAGCGTAGCAAAACCTACCACACTCAAAACCCCTGTGGAAACTTTAAAACTATCAATTTTTCCACTGCATATAACTGTTCCTTCAATAATCAAATCAGCAAAATTCAAGCCTACATTTTTTATTGTAACGGTTCTATCAGCTGAAATTTCGGAGGAATATATTTTCTTTGCAATTTCAAAAATCTCTTCATTTTCAGAAGGGGCTTCTAATTTTTCCGCAATAACGCTTTTAATTTCTGAAAGGAAAAACTCTGGGTACTTTACATATAAAGAAAACAAAATTTTGTCATCTCTTCTTGTTTTATTTCCAGTTTCAATTGATATATTTTTAATTATATCAAAGCTTTTCTCATTTTTAATTGCTTCAAAAGGACAAATTTCACCTTTTACCGCAAAACGCATACTGTTATCGTAAGAAAAAATTATAGGGTCTAAATCAAAAGCTTCTTCAACCTTAGAATTAGTTGATGTGAGAATTAAAGCAACATCAAATTTTGGTTGCTCAAAATAATACTCAACATAACGAAAAACATCAGCACTTGGTAAATCGCCGTTAATTAGATATAATGTTACATCAGAATGTTCGTCCGAGTTATCCTCAAAAAGCAAATTAACATTTTTAGGCAATGCTAATTTTTTAATATGCTGCAAAGTGACATTTTTATATGCTAATTCAGTCCTAAAATCAATTAATTTTTTTTCATTATCATTTATTTTTACTCTAATATTCAAAAAATTTCTCCTTCAAAAAAACCAAAACAAAAACTTAGTTTAATTATAACAAAAACAAAATAAAAGTCAATAAAAAATATAAATTATGGTGTCAAATTTTAGATTTTGCTTTATCTAAAATTGCTTCATAGGTTCGCTTGCAGTTATTTTTGTCAGAAAACGCAAAAAAAATGTCAATTCTATCTAAATATTTCTTTTTCATATTACACTTTTTTAAATATGATTTTGTAATTTTTAGTAAATTTTCCTTTGTGTCAACAATTTCTCCAAAACCGTCACGTTCATAATCAAAATACCCTTTGGGCAAATTTGGCAAATCATAATGATAGTATATCACAGGTTTTCGCAGATATGCGAAATCAAAAACAGCAGAAGAATAATCGGTAATAACAAGGCTTCCCTCGCCAAACAAACGACTGT
Source organism: Clostridia bacterium (assembly GCA_026000865.1). GTDB lineage: Bacteria > Bacillota > Clostridia > Oscillospirales > Ruminococcaceae > BNZF01. The sequence continues at coordinate 59,259 of BNZF01000002.1, read as the reverse complement.
AAGAATACATATTATCCGCAACGATTATTCGCGGGTCGATAGCAAAATCTGAAAGCTGACAGTTAAGTCTTGGGTGCATTTTCAGAATTATTTCATAACCCAATTTTTCAATTTCGTCAACAAAATTTCCATCAGACAGCAAATCATTCAATCCTTTGAAAAAAAGAGTGTCTTTAAAATCCGCATTGTAAATATCTATACCCTCACTCAATTTGCTCCGCCAAGTCGGCATTATGATAATTTTTTTCTTTGGATTATTTTCAAGAGCGTCATAACGCGGCAATCCTAATAATTTTACAGTATCTGTTTCTGCATAAGCATAATGTTCACAGTTAATACTCTCATATTCTGGAATTGCAGAAGTCAAAAATAGCGATAAATTACGTGTCATTCTGCTAAGAAGCTTTGACATATCGTCTTTGATAATACCGTGTTGCAAAAACATAAACCTATGATTTGACAGCGACATACAAAGAAAACGCTCTTCGTCAGTTTCAAAAGGATAAACCTCATCAACGGCAAAGTCAGAATATGCAAGAACTTTTGCAAAAAGTAACAAAACTATATGCTCATCGCTTCCATAATCAACCACATTTCCATATTGCTTAATTCTTTCAAAATCAGGTGAGTCTTTGCTTACAATAAAATATTTTTCTATGCCATCGTCAAGACTTGCACAATATCTAAATAAATGTTCTGAATTATCATCACCACGGTCAATTCTGTCAAAAAAAAGCCAAATATTTCTGCTTGAATAGTCTTTATATTTAGTAAGATATAAATTAGATAACTTGTCAATATTTTTTTTGTTGCTAGCGTCAACATTACCAGAAAGCACTGGCAAATACCTTTCAAAACGTACTTTCAATACGTTCAAAGTACGTTCCTTAACTGTTAAAATCATTTTGCTTTGGCGATAAATAATGCAATTTTCACATATCGCAAACGAACTTTTAAGGTTTTTTATGCGAGAATGAAATGCATAATGTATCTCCGCTTGAAAGAGACCATATTCTTTTGATTTGTAAAATAACTGTATATCATTCGGATTTGAAAGAGGAATATTTACCTCAAAATGATAGGTACTAGAAACTTTTTCGCCTAAAAAATATGAATCATGCATATCAGTTTTGATAATCGTATTATCAAAAAAATCATTGCCATATTTTGCACAAACGCTAATTCCGTCATAATTTGGTAAATTAAAACGCCCCACTATATTAATAGTATTATTATACTCAGAAATTGCTGTAATATAAATACAAGATTTCGTTGAAGAAACAACTTCGCCATTAATATAAAAACGCAAAAATTCACCACTCGGTTTTGTGCGAATATAGCCATATTTTGTTTTTAAAAGCCATATTTTTTGCCAATGATTGAGCGATTTTACCATTCTGATAATGTCATCATCAATATATTGCAAAATATATTTCAGTTTGCTTAATAATAAAGCCGTCGGCAATTTATCTTTAATATCCTGTGGTATTTTTTTTACAGCAAACCATTGCAAATCATACATTACCAAAAATTGTGTATAGCGGCGGACTTTTCCAAATTCCAAAAGGTCATTATCGATTAATCTTCCAGACAGCAAAAACAGTTTTTTGTAAAAATTTATATTAGTTTTGGAAGTGTCAACCGCTGAAGTGCCATTATATTCTTTGCGATAATTATAATTCGGGCTGTCAGCAATTATATAATTTTTACTAGAACTCAAAATTTGCGAAACTAAATAAGCGTCCTCGGAATGTGTCATTTTTGTGTCAAAACGCAATTTTTCAAAAACCTCACGTCTAAACAGGCAAGACGCAACGCGTTGTTCAGCAAAAGAAAAATCAATATCAGTATCAACAAGACGCGTTTGCTCAAAACGATAAGCCAATGGATGAGTTTGCCCACTTTTTGCACCGAAAAAATTCACTGGAAAAGAGACAAATTTCGCTTGCCCATTATACTCTTCAAGTAACTCTACCCCTCGCTCAAACAACGCCATGTCAATAGTATCATCTGCATCAAGAAAAAAAATATACTCGCCTTTTGCCGCGTCAATCCCAGAATTTCTTGCGGCACTTACCCCCGCATTTTCCTGTAATATATATATAATATTATTTGGATAGATTTCAAAAAAATCTTTACAAATTTTTTCACTGCTATCACTTGACCCATCATTTACAAGTATCAGCTCAATATTTTTCAAAAAATCTATGCTCTGATTAATAACGGATTGAACCGTTTCAACAAGATATTTCTCAGCATTATAAACAGGTATTATACAAGATATTGTTTTTTTTTTCACTATTTTTACCTTTTATTGATAATATTATTGGTGTTTATTATAATATATTTTTTTGATAGACATATTCTAAAACTTAATTTTTATAAGTAAGGAAATCAGAGTCTCAGCCCGCATAAGTAGGGCTCCGCCATGCACCCGTTATTTATATTCCAAATAGTAAAACCTAAAAATTTCACAGATAATTATAAGTTGAAGAAACAAGTCTAATATATATACATGTTTTAAAACTTAATTTTTTATAAGTAAGGAGGTTAGGAGACTTCCCTATTAGCAGGGTTCCGCCCTGCACCTGTTATTTATATTCCAAATAGTGAAACCTAAAAATCTCACAGATAATTATGAGTTGAAGAAACAAGTCTTATATATAAAACCTTAACATTTAGAAATTTTAACTTAAATCTCGATGCTTGTCAAGTTTTTTTATTAAAAAACTCCCCCCCTCCTAAAATATTCACTCTAATTTTAATGTTTGCATTTTTTATTATATCTATCCCAAAACCTACTTTTTATGTTTTTTTGTGAGTAAAGGGACTGAGACAAAGCCCCCGATAAGCTGGCATGTACCCCGCATTTCGTTTTCCATGGGTTTGTCAAAAAAATCTCACAGATAATTATGATTTTTAGAACTGTTCTTATTAAAAATGAAAACTAAACCCCTCCTAAACGAAGAAGGGGTTTTATATTCAGAAAAATTAATTAGTTTCTCTTCAAGTTAACAAGTTCCTCAATCATACCGTCAGAGACAGTGATTATACGAGAGTTTGCTTGGAAACCACGTTGGGTCAAAATCATATCAGAAAACTCATTGGAAAGGTCAACGTTAGAGGTTTCCAACGTTGAAGACGCGAGTGCACCTACACCGTCTGAACCTGCCATTGAGATTTTCGGGTCGCCAGAGTTTCTTGAACTAGCAAAATAAGTGTTACCAACTTGTGTCAAACCTGCTGGGTTAGCGAATGTCGCAAGGTCAATACGGCCAAATTCAAGGTAACCGAGAGTTGCGTGCACACCAGAGAAAATACCGCGGTCATTGATGTTGATAGCTGTAAGGTCAGAAGCGTCCTGAGGTCCGCCCTCTGTACCGCCTTTAAGCACGAACGGAATTGAAGAAAAACCAAGTGCTCTTGCAGGGTCAGAAGCAACTGCTTTGAAAGAATAGCTAAGGTCGTCACCGTAAGTTCCGTCTTTATCAATGTCCCAGCCTGTTTCACCTGTTCGAGAATCAACAAGATATTTGTTCCAATCGCTTATGCCACCTGCTGTAATACCATTTTGCATTTTATCAAATTTCGGGAATTTTATTGTGATAGAATCAGATTCGGTAGGTTTAACAGCACCAGTCGGGTCGTTAATTTTAAGAACAACAGTCCCGCCCATTGTGAGTGATTCACGTGCTTGGGTTGCGGTATACCACCAACCGTTTGCAGTTTGTGTTATAGGTTCACCTGTATCAATATCAGCACCAACAACATATTCGGTTTCAGGACCATTAGGGTCAACAACAAAATATGAGAAAGTGATACCATCGTCTTTGCCGTCATAAATACCATCGCTGTTAAGGTCAGCCAAACCTATTCCCATAATAACATCAGAAGCTTTTCTGTTAAGACCTTCGTCTGATAAATCATTTCCCCACGCTCTGCCGAAATCTGAACCTGTTGATGCAACAGAAAAGTCCAAAGCACCCCAAGCAGCGGGAAGAGATGTGCCTGCTTTATAGGTAAGATATGTTGCTGCACCGTCTTCATCAATCGGGTTACCGTCAACGTCAAGATATGCGTCGTTTGCGTCGGTAGCATTCGGGTTTTTGACTTTTTCAACAATACCGATACCACCAGAGGAATATGAGTAATCAACCGATGTAATATCACTTGCTTTATATTGTGCTTTTGCAAGTACAACAGGGTCGTCAATATTAATAATAATATCACCGAGTGGGGACTCGCCACCATATGCTTCTTTAACTGCGTCATTAATAACAGCAGTAAGTTCGTCAAGCCAAGTTGTCGGTGCCACAGGAGGTACCAAAGTATCGTCACCTGGTTTTGCATAGAAAACTTCGTTTTGATTGAGTTGAATTACAAGCGAACCACTGCTTGCAACTGCTTTTGCACGGCTATTAAGCGGAAGATTATTAACAGCTTGGAAGTTGATAACAACATTCGCAAGTTCTGATTTTTGAGAAGACGAAATTGTGATTGTTTTGCCATTTACGGGTTCTGCAACACTTGCAATACTTGCGTCTGCATTAGGAAGTTTGATTGTAATTCTGTTACTACTAGGTCCTTGGATATACGGGTCACCATTAACACCGAGTACAAAGTTACCGTTAACGTCAACAAGATTACCATCTGCGTCGATATCAAGCATACCTGCTTTTGTATAGAAAACATTTCCGCTTCTGTCCTCAACTTGCAAATAACCCTCACCAGCAATTGCAACGTCAAGTGTATAGCCTGTTGTTGTCATAACGGACTGTGAGTGATTTATATCTATCGAACCCATTTTTGAACCAACACCGATTTCCATTGCATTACGTCCGCCGATTGCACCTGTTGGTGCAGTTGCACCAAGATTTGTTTGATAATACACATCACGGAATGTTGCACGACCAGATTTATAACCAAAAGTACCTACGTTTGAAATATTGTTACCAATAACATCCATTCTTGTTTGTTGAACTTTCATTCCAGCAACGCCAGAATACATTGAACGTACCATATAATTTTTCTCCTTTTATTCTCGCCCGCAAAGCGGATAGTCAAAATAAATTCGACCTGCGAGTGCTGTACTGTCGCACAGTTCGGGCAAGCCCTTATTTGAGACAAGTTATGTCTCCCATTATATGGAACAAATTGCAATATTTTTTCACGCACCTAATACAACTCACGTTTTTAGCGTAGTGTATGTAATGGCGTACAGTTCACTTGGGTGCAACGCCGACCGCACACATTAAAATTTGCTATGCAAATTTTAATAGCGGCACTTTGTGCCGCCGCCGCGAAGCGGCGGTGTGCGGTCTGGCAAACAGTTAAGCGAAATTCATCTGTCAATCAGAATTTCATAATCTCATAAAAATGTCCAATTAAATAACTGCTTGCATGACCCTAAAAACTATGCAAATACTGTTCCATCTATATTTGTAAAAGTGTTACCTCTTAAATCACCGTTAGCAACAGCGGTAACGACTGTTCTGTTCGGAACATTTACGATATATGCAGAATTGTTTACTAAGATTAAGGCATCGTTGAGACCTTTTTGAGAAGCTGTTTGAACACCTTCTTGAAGTCTTTCCAACTCTTCGTTTACTTCAACACCTCTTGTAGAAATTCGCGATATAGCGTGTTTTGAAAAGTTTAAACCTGACTTTTCAGCAAGTTGGGTTTTTAGAATTTCGCTGAACGACTGAGTAGGCTCGCTACGTTTATCTTGCCACTGTGCACGTTGTGTGCCGTGAGATGTAACGGGTAACCCAGTAGTAATCGGCTGTATTCTGTTGATGTCAATGCTCATTTTGGCACTCCTTGCTTTGTAATTTGAAACACTCCCTTGTCTCATTTACCCTTTCATTAATTTCCACTCTCTGGTTCCTCAGAGCTACTGTCTTGGTCGCCACTTGCAGAGTTATTGTTATTTCCGTTGATTGCCGCTAAAACTGATGCGATTGTTGCGTTGTTTGTTTTTAAAAGGTCAAGCACAGCCGCTGAATTTTCGGCATTATCGTCCATGTTTGAAATGAACTTATTTAGCGAATCATTATTTTTCTTCAAAAGGTCAACAACTTCCGCATTTGGGTCAACAGGAGCTTCCTTACTACTAGTGCCAGGTAATGCAAGATTTTTAATATCTGTGATATCATATTGCTTACCGTTAACTGTGTATTTGTAGTTTTCGTAGTTGCTATCCCAACTTACTGAGCTAACAACACCTGTTTCTGTGACAACATCACCACCGATTTCATACTTGCTGATTGTGACTTCTTTACCGATAAAACCAGACATATATTGTGCTTGCGAATATCTTGAAAGTTGCTGAGTTGCGGACATGCTCGCAATTTGTGTCATTTGTGCAAGATATTGGCTGTCGTCTTGTGGGTTCATAAAATCTTGATTGGTAAGTTGATTAATCATCAACTGAAATAAATCTTTAAAACCAACTTCGGATTCCTTTTTGTTATCAACAACCATATCATAAATTTTTTTAGTTTTGGAAGTTGAACCGTTTTTGACGTCCATATTGCTGTTTAACATGTCAAGATATTGTCTTTGGTCAGAAGTATCAACCGAACTTATAGATGGCATATTTTCTCTCCTTTCTATAATTTTTTCACTAAACTATTTTGCGATTTTGATACCATTTTACAAAATCATTTAGCTCTTGCTGATTATCCTCTTCTTGCTCTTGTTCGAGGTTATAATAGAACTGTCTGTTGCGTTGCTGACTGTCTTTGTTAGGAGTGTTTTGCTCAAATTCTTTCTGTTGATTTTCTGAATACTGACGCTCATAGCCGTTTTGTGAATGTGGTTGTTCAACATTTTTCACAGCAATACTAACATCCGCATCTGATTTAACACTCGCATAAATATTACTGTCAATTCTGATATTATCCATTGCCGCCGTCCTAAAAGCAACATTTATCGCCTTTGGAACACTAGCAACCGCTTTAACCTGAGCACCATATTCTTTTACAATATTTTGAAGAATATTTAGCTGTTCATTCAAAAGTTTAACAGTTTCTGGATTTGTTGCAATCATTGAAACAAGCATTTTGCCGTCTTGTTTTACAATATTGACAGAGATTTCGCCTAACCCTTCGGGATTCAATTTGATGTTAAATTCGTCTTTTCCGAATTTGATATTTTCGCTAAGAGCATCAAAAGTTTGCTTGATTACAGGGGTTTCAATATTCTGAATAGGTTTTGCCTGCGTGTATTGAATATCTTTAACCGAGAAAGTTATCATTTTTGATTGCAATTCATCAATATCAATTGGCTTTGATTTTTCTGTTGTCTTGGTCGCAATTTCAGACTTTTCGGGATTTTCAGTATTATTTCCTAATTCCGTCTGCACATCTGATTTTTGGATAGATTTAACAAAGTTTTTAGGCTCATACTGAATAGAATTTGTTTCAACCTTAACTGTCTGTTTAGTTTCGGGAATGTTTTGTTTCGCAACTTGAACAATTTCGGGTCTTGCAGTCTCAACTGTCTTTTCACTCTGAACAAAGTTTTGCAATGTTGGTTGTGTTTGATTTTGAGTTTGAACTGCTTCAACTATTTTTTCACTCTGAACAAAATTTTGCACTATCGGTTGTTGTACAACTTCAACTGTCTTTTCACTCTGAACAAAGTTTTGCACTGTTGGTTGCGTTTGCGGTTGATTTTGAATTTGAACAGTCTCAACTATTTTTTCACTCTGAACAAAGTTTTGCACTGTTGGTTGCGGTTGATTTTGAGTTTGAACAGTTTTCTCACTCTGAACAAAGTTTTGCACTATTGGTTGTGTTTGTGGCTGAGTTTGATTTTGAGCAGGCTCAACTGGCTTTTCGCTCTGAACAAAATTCTGCACTGTTGTTTGTTGTACAGTTTCAACAGGCTTCTCACTCTGAACAAAATTTTGTACTATCGGTTGTGTTTGATTTTGAGTTTGAAGAGTTTCAGCTGACTTTTCACTCTGAACAAAATTTTGCACTGTTGTTTGTTGTACAGTTTCAACAGGCTTCTCACTCTGAACAAAATTTTGCACTATCGGTTGTGTTTGATTTTGAGTTTGAAGAGTTTCAGCTGACTTTTCACTCTGAACAAAATTTTGCACTATCGGTTGCGTTTGTGTTTGATTTTGAGTTTGAACAGTTTCAACAGGCTTCTCGCTCTGAACAAAATTCTGCACTGTTGTTTGTTGTACAGTTTCAACAGGCTTCTCGCTCTGAACAAAATTCTGCACTGTTGTTTGTTGTACAGTTTCAACAGGCTTCTCGCTCTGAACAAAATTCTGCACTGTTGTTTGTTGTACAGTTTCAACAGGCTTCTCACTCTGAACAAAATTTTGTGCTATTTGTTGCGGTTGATTTTGAGCAGGCTCAACTGACTTTTCACTCTGAACAAAATTTTGCACTATCGGTTGATTTTGCGACTGAGTTTGAACAGTTTTTTCACTCTGAACAAAATTTTGCGCTATCGGTTGATTTTGTGACTGATTTTGAGCTTGAACAGTTTCAACTGGATTCTCACTCTGAACAAAATTTTGCGCTATCGGTTGTGTTTGTGTTTGATTTTGCGACTGAGTTTGAACAGTTTTTTCACTCTGAACAAAATTTTGCACTATCGGTTGCGTTTGTGTTTGATTTTGATTTTGATTTTGATTTTGATTTTGAAGAGTTTCAGCTGGCTTTTCACTCTGAACAAAATTTTGCACTGTTGTTTGTTGTACAGTTTCAACAGGCTTCTCACTCTGAACAAAGTTTTGTGCTATTGGTTGATTTTGTGGCTGAGTTTGAACAGTTTCAACTGACTTTTCACTCTGAACAAAATTTTGTGCTATCGGTTGATTTTGTGACTGATTTTGATTTTGAACAGTTTCAACTGGCTTTTCACTCTGAACAAAATTTTGTGCTATTGGTTGATTTTGCGACTGAGTTTGAGTTTGAACTGCTACAACTATTTTTTCACTCTGAACAAAGTTTTGTGCTATTGGTTGATTTTGTGACTGATTTTGAGCTTGAACAGTTTCAACTGGCTTTTCACTCTGAACAAAGTTTTGCACTATTGGTTGATTTTGTGGCTGAGTTTGAACAGTTTCAGCAGGTTTCTCACTCTGAACAAAGTTTTGTGCTATTGGTTGATTTTGTGGCTGAGTTTGAACAGTTTCAACTGGCTTTTCACTCTGAACAAAGTTTTGTGCTATTGGTTGATTTTGTGGCTGAGTTTGAACAGTTTCAACTGGCTTTTCACTCTGAACAAAGTTTTGCACTATCGGTTGCGTTTGTGACTGATTTTGAGTTTGAATAGTTTCAACTGACTTCTCACTCTGAACAAAGTTTTGTGCTATTGGTTGTGTTTGATTTTGAACAGTTTCAGCTGGCTTTTCACTCTGAACAAAGTTTTGTACTGTTGGCTCCGTTTGAATAGTTGGAATAACAGGTTCTGCTGAACTTATTGAAAAATTTGGTCTTAATGTCTGTGCTCGCAAATTATCAAAGACCTGCTGTTCTTGCTCAGAGAAATTTTCAGATTTTTGAACAATATCAAAAAGATTAATCAACTGCTCAGCAGAAAGATTTTGCGTGATTTGAGCGAATTGCTGTAATAAATCCTCAACATTGTCAGTTTTTATCACTGTTGGCTTAGCAACGTTTCGGGTTGGAGTTTTTTGATTGGTCTTTGCAACTAGTGCTGTAAATGAACTGTCCAAACCAGTGAGTGATTTCCTTGCTCTGCCAATATTTTTTGTTGCCAATGTTTGTGCAGATGCAGTTGTCACTTGCGGTGTTGCAGGCAATGCCAATGTTTGTGCAGATGCAGTTGTCACTTGCGGTGTTGCAGGCAATGCCAATGTTTGTGCAGGTTGCAGTTCAGTCGCTTGCGATAATTGAGTAGGTGCTTCCTGTGATGTTTGTGCTGTTTTTGACGGCTTGTTCTCAAAGTAAAAAGTATTAGTTTCTACATCAACATCAATTTCTGTAACGTCAATATTTGCTGTGATTTCAGTAACATCAACACTTGAAAGCAGTTGCTGTAATACCTCAGAAAAATTTTGCTGAGTTTGCTCTTGTGGCAAATTTTGTAATCGAACGTTCAGATTTGGTAAGTCTGGTAGGGTTTGTAGATTTGGAAATAATCCTATCCCCTGCCCTGCTACAAACTGACCTATTTGACCTGCCTCTAACTGACCACCTTGACCCACGGTTCCATGACCCACTTGACCCAACTGCCCAGTCTGACCCGCTGTTACTTGACCCACTTGACCTAACTGCCCAAGCTGACCTAGTTGCCCAACTTGCCTCCCCTGCCCCGCTTGAACCACCTGATTTGCTTGACCAAACAATTGAGAAACTTCACTTATTTGCATTTATTTCACCTCCTTAAAATTTAATTTATATTCATACCACCGTACGTAACGAAGGTAAAAAATATCCAATAATTACAAACATTATCTAATATTTTAGGCTAATAATTTTGGTTATAACTTCCGTTTTGCAGAATTTGGTTAATCAACGAATATATAACCATATGACCTTGCGAGGTAGGATGAGGGTCTATGCTGATTTTTGTAAGTTCATTCAAAGAAAGTTCAACATTTGTCATTCCGTGTTTTTGGAAATAACTGTGAACATCAACAGTTTTATAGCTATCAGAATTTTCAAAAGTCTCATTCATTTGCGAGATATAAGTATCAGAAATTTCGCTTAAATTAAACACAACAGGGATTTTAACACCATAATACGGATTATATAAATTGATAACAATCAATTCAGCATTAGGATTTTGTTTTTTTATTTCATTTATAATTTCGGGAAAAGTAACCACTTTGAATTTTTGAACTGCATTAATAAACACAGGATTTTCTTCGAGTTGCTCTTTTATTTTTGGCAATTTGCTTGTAATTAAAAGCGGATTTTTGTGGTAATTCTTAAACAATTCCTCAACTATGTCGTTATTCGGGTTCAACCCCAATTGCTGTGCTATTACCTGTTCAAACGGCTTCAATAAATCATTTGAACCTATGCCAATTGTAATTATATCCGCGTTTTTAAGGTCATAATCGCCATTTTTGAGGTGATTAAGAAGTTCCTCGGAAGTCTGCCCAACAACGGCATAATTTTTCAAATCAGCGTTGAGGTTTTCAGCTAATAATGTAGGATAATTTTTCTCGCCATTTGGAAGTTTGTAGCCATAAGTAATGCTGTCACCAAGAGCGACGTAATTCAGCCTTGTGTTCTTATCGACAGTTTTATGTTTTTGTAAAACTATCTGTACAAACATTAGAACAATTGCTAAAAATAACAGTGAAATTATGGCATAATAGACAATTTTTTTTGTTTTTTTCACAGATAAACACCCCTATTAATCATCGGTAGCTTGTAACCCAGCACCGAGTTTTGTCGAGATGAATTCGCCAAGAGTATTTTCTGTTTCTTTTCGCAGTTCCTCGTTATATTCCTCACGAGTTTTTTCCTCTAATTTGTTGTAACCCTCAACTTCCTGAGAAATTTTCATAACAATTCCGCGTTGTTTATCAATTGCTTTATCAAGAATTTTTATACGTTCTTTAATTTGTTCTTCTTCTTGCCGAACAGCGTCCTTGCGATAGGCAAAAATCTGAATTTTATTAATATTTGTGCCTTTTCTATACTCGACCTTCATCTCGTCATCTATAAAAATATAGTCAAGTTTAAGCTGTTCTATGCGTGCGAGATGCTGATTTTTTTCATTATTAAGTCCAGCAAGAATATTTTTTTCCCTGTCAAGAAGCTGTACTTTGTAATCACGTATTCGACCAAGAGGAAAACTGTATTTTTTCATATGTTATTCTAACAAAATGTAACATGAATGTCAATAATATTTTTGATGTAAAATTTGTTTACAATAAATTGCAAACAACATGGTAAAAAAACGCCCATTAAAATAAATGTTATCTCCAAAAACCGCCATTAATTGACAAAATATGTCCTGTAATATAGTCGTTTTCTGCAATAAAATAAACTGCCTTTGCAACTTCTTTCGGTGTTCCAAGTCTGTTCAGCGGAATATCTTTTTTTAACTCAGATTTTTCATAACACGCGACCATATCAGTGTCAATCACACCTGGTGAAACGCAGTTAACGGTTATATCAGAAGGTGCAACTTCTTTCGCAAGAGCCTTTGTGAAGCCAATTATCGCCGCTTTTGACGCAGAATAATGCACCTCGCAAGACGCACCAATTTCACCCCAGATTGAAGCAATATTAATGATTTTGCCTTTTTTTTTGCTTATCATTGATGGCAAAGCAAACTTTGTGCAGTTAAAAGTTCCGAAAACATTAACATTAAATAGCCGCAATATTTCTTCGTTTTGAATATTTTGAAATAATCCGCTCAAAGTAACACCCGCATTATTCACGAGTATATCGATTTCGCCTATTTCAGAAAACATTTTTTCAACCTGCAAAATGTCCGAAACATCAGCTTTTATTGGTTTTCCAAAAACAGGAAAAGTGTTTAAATAGTTAGAATAAACTTCATAACCGCAATTGTAAAATTTTTCGGCAACAGCCTTACCAATCCCCCGCCCTGCCCCTGTTACAAGTACTTTCACTTTGTTTCACCAACTGTCAATTATAGATTTTTTAAGCAAAAATTTAACTAATGTTTCCCAAAATATTGTAATTATTTGTGATATTTTTAGATTCCGTTATTCAAAAATATAAATAAAACAACTGGGTTGCGTAGCGGGAATCCGCTTATCGGTGGCTATGTTTCCGAACCAATTGCTTACAAAAAAACTATAAAAATAAGTTTCAGGTCTATTCTTAGACAAATATTAGCCAAAGTTTTAAAATTAATTTCAAAAAACTATCTATATTATCACAAGCATATTCATTCTGCTTCACCAATTATCCCAGCGTTTTCAAGTTCACCAAGCAAACTGCGTTTCATAGCCTCGCGATATTCATTTCGCAAAACTTCGCGTTCTTTCTTTTCATCATCAGTGAGTTCGCGTTGTTTAGCAAGATGTGCAAGTTCATTAATTCTTTTAACGTCCATTTTTTTACTTTTTTTTACTCCTCAACAATCTTAGCCTACTTGCAATTAAAGCAACTCTGTCTTTACAAATTTGCAACCTTACTGGCTTTGGCTTGATTGTATTGCAACCATGTTACCTTTTGAAAAATTACAACTTTTTCTCTTAACTAATTTGCAATTTTGATTTTTATTATACACTATCAAAACGTAAAATTAAACTAACAGTAAATATTTAACCCCTCGCGTATCGTCCGACGTCAGGCGGACACCATAACTTTCAACTTTACACTTTCAACTTTCAACTATCGACCCTCCTCCGATTACAGTGTTTCCGTCATAAAAAACTACAGCTTGACCTTTTGTAATTGCACGTTGTGGTGTCAAAAATTTCACAGTAGCAGTATCACCGTTAACCTTCAAAATTGCTTCGCTAGCTTTTTGAGAGTAACGAGTTTTTGCAGTTATGAGCGTATTTTCGCTTATATATGTGAGTAAATTCAAATCGTTCGCGATGAGCGTACAGGTAAATAAATCCTCATCATTTCCAAGTGTAACAGTATTATTTTCAACATTTTTAGCAATAACATATGCCGGTTTTCCGATAGCAATTCCTAATCCTTTTCGTTGCCCAATCGTATATTTAATATGATTTTCCGACTTACCTAAAATATTTCCTTGTAAGTCAAGAAAAGACCCTTGCGGAAAATTTGTTTTTGTTTTACTATATATGAACTCACTATAATCACCGTCAGGCACAAAACAAATATCCTGACTGTCTTTTTTTTTCGCATTTATGAAATCGTTTTCTTCCGCAATTTGACGTATTTGCGTTTTTGTATAATCACCAAGAGGAAAAAGTGTTTTCGCGAGCATATTTTTTGTCAGCATATAAAGTACATACGTCTGGTCCTTTGAAGTGTCAACAGCACGTTTTAACTGTCCGTTTTCAATTTTCGCGTAATGACCAGTTGCAATATAATCAAAACCTAGCACCTCGGCTCTTTCAAGCATTTTCTCGAATTTGATTTTGCGGTTGCATTCAATGCAAGGATTAGGCGTACCGCCGTTCATGTACGTGTCAACAAAATGGTCAATTACATATTCTTCAAAATAGTCCTTAAAATTAAACACAAGATGTTCTATACCAAGTTTAATACAAACACTACGTGCGTCCTCAATGTCCGAAAGTGAACAACAACTGCTCTCGCCATCAAATAATTTTAGCGTCACACCTGTAACGCTAAATCCACTGTCTATTAACAATTTTGCGGCCACTGAACTATCAACTCCGCCGCTCATTCCAACTAAAACTTTTTTCAACTTATTGCCGCCACTTCTTCATTTTCGACGTTCTCATTTTCAATATGTTCAATTTCTGGTTTTTCATTTTCAGTTAGGATTTCCGCTTTCTCATTTGCGGTAATTTCGATATATTTTATACCTTTTTGAGCACAAAAAAACTTTTCCAAACGCTCATAAATAGCATCACCATTATCTTTAAATTTATTATGCAAACTATTTTTAAAAGTTTCAAGCTTTTTACATGGCAAAAACCTATTGTATATATCGCGTATTTCATCAGAACTCAGCCCCAAATCAGCGACTAATTTTTCAATTTCAGCTTTTATATTAACTGCTTGAATTGCTTTTTGTGGTTGTAGTGTTTTTTGGGGCAATTGTTTTGACTTTTGTGTTTCCAATTTAGTTGCTGATTGTATTATCGGCTTTGCGGTCGACTGTGCATTCAACTGTGCATTCGATTGTATTGCCAATTGTCCTGTCAATTGTATTACCTGTCCCAGCGGTTCTACATTTTTGTGTTCACAAAAAAGTTTTTCAACACGTTCGTAAATAGCATCACCGCGTTCTTTGAATTTATTTTTCAAACTGTTTTTGAAAATTTCAGCTGTTTTACTTGGGAAAAATCTGTTATATATATCACGTATTTCGTTAACACTCAGCCCCAAATCAGCGACCATTTCTTCAATTTTAATTTGAATAAAATTTATCCCTTTTTGAATGCAAAAAAACTTTTCCAAACGTTCATAAACAGAACTGCCATGGTCTTTGTATTTTGTAATCAGACCGCTTTTAAAAATCTCAATTTTGTTGTTCGACAAAAATCTGTTGTAAATATCAGTAATTTCAACCTCAGTAAAAGCCAAATCAGCAGTCGATTTTTCAATTTCAGCTTTAATATTTTCTAATTGAATTTGACTTTTGGTCTTTTTTACTGGTTTTTGAACAACCTCCACTGTTGGAACAGCACTTGCTATCTGAATAATATTAGCAATTTGAGGTCTTTGAACTATTCTGACTTTTTTCTTTTTTTGCTTCCAAAAATTAATAATCGCTTGATAACCGCAATCTTTGCTGACAATAACAAATTCTTTTGACTTTTCTTTTCCAATTAAATATCCAATATAAGTAGATAATTGGAAATCAAGCACGTTTTTATAACCAGTGTGGTCAACTTTTATCCATTTAGCCCTTGCGTTTGAAAATTCGATATTCATTATGATATTTTGAAAATCTATTTTTGACAAAACATCAAAAAAGACGATAACTTTGTCTTTTTTTGTGAGCTTGTCTATGCCTTTCAAACCGCTGTTATGCACGTTTTCGTAATCAATTAAGTAAATCATTGTAAATCCATTTCCTGTAATAGTCGTAATAACTATAAAGTCGATAATACCCGTAAAGAAATCACGCTACTGTCCGCAGTTTTTTGAATATCTTCCCAGTCATCCTTTGAAAAATCATCGTAAACGCCGAGAGTTTTGCACCCCGCCTGTTTCGCCGCCTTGATACAATGCAAACTGTCCTCAACCACAAGGACTTTATCAGGAGAAAAGCCTAATTTTTCACAAGCAATCGAAAAAATTTCGGGCGAACGTTTTGTGCAATTCTCGCTAATATCTATCGGAGTAAGCAAAAATTTTGAATGCTTATCAATTTTCAAGCGTGAAGTTACTATTTTTGCAAGGTAATTGTATGTCGCCGTTACGATGCAAAAAGGGATATTTTTTTCAACTAAAAAATCAAAAAGTTCATATACGCCATCTTTTAATTCCACAATATCTCGGTAAAAATTTTCAGCAAGTTCATATATATGTCGTTTTATGTACTCTTCATCAAGCGGCGGAGAAATATAACTGTTAAAAAATTGTGGTGCCTCATTGAGCGTCATTTTTTTCACCGCATCAGAAAACCCCTCAGGTTTTGCAACGCCATATTCAAGCAAAAAAGCCTCGTCAATATCCGCCCACATATTCATACTATCAATCAACGTGCCGTCCAAATCAAAAATTACCGCATTAACATTTTCAAATTCTCTCACTTTTCAACGCCCTTTATGTTATCTTTTTGCCATTTGCTCCACCATTACCTTAAATAATTTGCTACCGTGCTGGCTTTGGCGTGAGCGATTGCTCCACCATTATCTTAAATAATTTGCAATCGTGCTGGCTTTAGCGTAGCGATTGCAAAAACTTTATCTTAAATAATTTGCAATCGTGCTGGCTTTGGCGTGAGCGATTGCAATAACTTTTTTTCTTTAAGCCCCTTTAAATCGCCTTTGCAATTTCTAATTTAATTGCTCTTTTTTGAGCCACTGCAACTTTTTTATCTTGATTTAACTTACAACCATTAATTTTTTTGCTCATAAGTTAAACTAACAATACCGTTAAAATATATCGCGTAACGTCCGCCACCGCACCTATTAACTGTTAACTCTTATCTATTAACTGCTAAGAAATTCCCACTTTTGCTGTAAAATCCTTGTTGCAAGGGTGAATTTCTTTTGTTGCAAGAGCATAAATATCTCCTGCACGAGACTCCAAGGTTGCAAAATGTTTCGCTGTGTCGTTAATTTCACCTAACTTTGCGAGTGAAGTTGCAAACGGAATAGAGGCCTTTGTCTTAGCCTCACTCAAAATATCACAACCACGTTGGTTAACAGCCAAAATTCTGCCAAAAGGAGGTGGGTTCACAAGGTCAGATTTTTGAATACCAAGCAGCACATTTAACAAAATACGCCTAATTCTTGCCATAGGATAACGTTTGGTTTTTATTGTAAAAAACAATTCTTTCAAAGATGTTGCGGTTCTTGCATCAAAAATTCTATTTTCTAACCCTTGTCCAATATCAGGGGCATTTTTCAAAGTTTCAACTGACGATGTTCTCAGTTTATATAAAATAAGTTTTTCAAGATTATCAATATTTGCCAAAGAAGCTGTTCGTGTCGCACTTAACAACGCTTGCAAAGTCTCATCTGGAATAAAATCCGAAAAATCAGATTGCGAAGAAATACTTTGCCGAATGAACGACGCACTGGCAATATCGCCCTTTGGCTTTGAAGAATTATCATGTGTAGAGCCTTTACGGGCGGTTGTGAAAGGCGTTATATTTGAACCCAAAAAAGCAATTGCTTTGATATATTCAATAGCAAGCAAATTGTTTGAGCCGTCAAAAAGTATCGCCATTTCCGTACCGTAATTGCGTTCAACAAGTATTCTCAAAGCAACTGGAAATGACATGCCATCTTCCATTAACTCTTTGAGTTCTGGTTTTTTTGTACAAGTCACAGAAGCTTTTACCGCCTCAACGAGCAGTTCAAGATTTCCGCATTCACTTCCGAAAGATATTTCATCAACACAACCCAAAGCGTTCAAAAGGTAAACCGCACCCCTTGCATAGACCTCCGCAGTTGCGATTGAATACACAACAGGTATCTCGACAACAAGGTCAACACCTGATTTTACAGCGATTTGTGCTCTTTCAAACTTATCCATAACGGCAACATCGCCACGTTGAACAAAATTTCCGCTCATAACCGCGACAATATGAGTTGCACCATTCGCACGAGTTTGATTAATATGATATAAGTGCCCATTATGAAACGGGTTGTATTCACAAACAATTCCACTTATTTTCATAAAAATCCTCTTTCGCGTTAATTATCGCATTCTATTACAGAAAGTAATTTTATCATAACATATCGGCAATGTCAATATTATTTTTACACGTTTTTGCCCAAAAAATCTATATTTTCTTTGGACAACTTTTTTTAGCCAAAAATTCCATAATTGCACAAAATTTATCAACCACTATAATGACAAAAGTTTCTTTGTATTTTGGCAGTTTTAATGTGCAAGGGAACATATGCTTAGTGATTATGTCTTTTTCCAGCAAATTTAAACCAAATTTCTCGGCATTTTGAAGTGCAACAACAGGGTGATTTTTGTTATGTCTAACTTCACCCACATATTCAGCAGTTTCATAAAAATACAAATCGTGTAAAATTCCCGCTCTTGCGGCAGAAACAAAATCCCAACGTAATTTTTTGCAAACTATATAATTATAATATGAAACGTTCAGAGAGTGTTGAAAACGAGTTGTTTTGATGTGATGCTTAAAATTTTTTAAGTTTTGTATTTCATCAGATTTAAGCAAATCTGTTATAAAGGAAACAAATTCACAGTTTTCAATGTTTTTCTTTGAGCCTGTTATTTTTAACATTTATACTCCTCATTATATAGTCGATTAATTTCTAAAAAATGCGATGACTTTTTTCATTAGTCCTGAACTAAAACTTTTTTATAGTTTTAGAAAATAAAAAGGTGTAGGGCAAAGCACTCGGTAAACGAGATTCCCTCGCACCCCATTGTTCTATTTATACTCCAAAAGGGTTTCGCCAAAAATATTACAAATAATTATGAAATTTCAGGACAAATTTATTAAACAAACACAAGTATACGGCGAAGATAGCACGATTTTCAAGTTAGATGTGTTTTTTTCATTAGTCCTGCACTAAAACTTTTTTTATAGTTTTTTCAAATAAAGAGGTGAAGTGCGAACCCTCTGTAAGCGATGTTCCACCTCGTACCCTGTTGTTCTATTTATGCTCCAAAGGGTTTCACCAAAAAATATTACAAATAATTATGAAATTTTAGGACAAATTTATTAAACAAACGCAAGTATACGGCGAAGATAGCAGGATTTTCAAGTTAATTGGCTAACATTATTATACACTGAAAACAAAAAAATTCAAGCAAAAGTTAAAGGTTATAAAAATGGAAATTAGCGTATCATTTCTTTGATAGTTATGTCACCTTTTAATCGTATTCTATTGATTAACCGCATAATCGGGTAAACAGCAATAGTTGAAATTGCGGTATAGCAAAACGAAGGCAAAACATATTCTTTGAAAATTATTTTCGATTCGTCATATCTCCAAATAAAATAGTAAAAAAAGTAATGTAAAAAACAGAATATAAAAGAGTAAACCATTGTCACTAAAAAAACCGAACCAACGTTTGGTCTAAGCAAATAAAAGAAAAGTAGCGAAGAAAAAACAGAAAATATCACTAAAAAAAACGCTGAATATCCAAAAAATGTATTTAATGAATTATCTAACATCAAACCGCAGACTACCCCTCCGCCGACAGCTCGAAACTCGCCGTCCTCGTTAATTGCATAAATTATAGCAATTGGTATCAACGGCAATGGTTTAACAATATCAATATCGAGAGTTTGCAAAGCATACGCAAAAATCGCAAGCAGTAAATACAACAACGTGCGTGAAACTTCCAAAAGTTTAATTTTTCTTAGTTCGATTTTTCTCACCCCACATTATTATAGTATTAAAAGTAAAAATAGTCAATAAATAATAGATAAAAAGTTAATATTTAATAATTAATTAATAGTTTTAGCCAACGTTTCGCGAATTATTTTTATGGATTTATAACTGTATTTTTCTGGTTTTAAGAAACTTTTCTAATAAAACGCGGGTAAAAACTTAATAATTTAGTTTTACTATATAGCGAAATTTAGACATGGCTAGTGCCATGCAGACTTTTTTCTCTTAGACGATTGCGTATTGCACTTGTCATTTGTCAACTGTCAATTGTATACCACCCCGTTCGCGTGAGTTAAACTAACGATTAAATTAAACTAAATCGCGAAAACACAGGCAGGAGTTTCCTGCAAATAAAAGAGGTACCTCCAAACTGTCAATTGTAAACCAACCCGTTCGCGTGAGTTATCTAACCGTACAGTTAAACTAAATCGCGAAATGCAGGCGGGTGCTACCCGCAAATAAAAAAGGTACCTCCAAAAGGAGGCACCTATTAATGGTAAAACAATTATAGCGATTAGCCCAAGAGTTGGAGAGCTTGTTGTGGACGTTGATTTGCTTGAGCGAGCATAGATTGAGCAGCCTGAACAAGAACATTGTTCTTGGTGTAGGTTGACATTTCTTTTGCAACGTCTGTATCTCTGATACGGCTGTTTGCAGCGGAGATGTTTTCTGATGCTGTGTTCAAGTTGTTGATGGTGTAGTCTAATCTGTTTTGGTAAGCACCGAGTTGAGCACGTTGGAGAGATACAGTGTTGATAACTGTTCTGAGAGCCTCAGCAGCCAAAGAAGCGGATGCTTGTGTTGAGATGTTAATCGTGAAGCCAGAAACTTGACCACGTGAACCACCAGATACAGATTGAGTTCTGTTCCATTGAACTAAACCAGAAGAAGCAGAAAGAGCACCACTAGCCTTAGTACCACCAGTAGCACCAACGGAATTATCGCCGTTGCTGTAGGTAGAAATTGAGTTGAAAAGAGCAGCGGTTGAGAAGTCAATAATAGAAATTCTCAATTTATCTGCTTGACGTGAAGTCTCACCGATTTGAAGAACAAGACCGCTTGTCGCTTTAACCGTTGCAGAAGCACCAAAAGTGGTTGAGTAGCCAGTTACAGCATTCAATGAGAAAGAATCTTTAATTCCAGTAACTTGTGTTGTTGCAGAGTGAGAGAGTTTGTTGTAACCAGTTGTTGAAAGTGAACCGTCAAGCAATTTAACGTTGTTGAAGTTAGCTGTGTTTGCGATACGGTCGATTTCTGCTGTAAGTTGGTCCATTTCGAGTTGGAGAGCATCACGGTCAACGCCTGCTGCACCGATAGAACCAGAGTTAGCTGTTGAGTTTGAAGCACCAGAAACTGATTGGTAGATACCGTTAGCAGATTTCATTGAAAGTTCAACCATACGGTTCAACATATCGTGAATTTCACCGATGTAACCTTCTGCTGTTTGAACGAGAGAGATACCGTCTTCTGCGTTTGCAGATGCTGTATCAAGAGCTTTGATTTGCGCTTTCATTTTTTCAGAAATTGCAAGACCAGAAGCGTCGTCAGCAGCTTTGTTTACTTTGTAGCCTGATGACAATTTCTCTAAGGATTTGTCAAGAGCCTTGTTGTTTAGGTTTAAGTGTTTTGTTGAGTTTAATGCACTATAATTTGTTCTTACTACCATTCCCATGATAATACCTCCGTGTGTTTTGTTTTTTATTTGGAATTAAAATCCTTTTTAATTCTTTTCTTTCGGCGATATTCCCTCGCCGTGGGTTGCGATTTAAAATCGCGGGTGCAGACTACTTCTGCGTTTTAGGTGTTTTTTGCAGGAAAATCCCGCCGTTTTTGCGAGTTCCCCCGCATTTTGATTTGCCTATTCTACTAAGAGAACTTCTCCCTTTTAAGAGGATTTTCCCCTTTTCAAACACACAATTTCAAATAAAAATTTTTATCTGAAACCACTAAAACATTAAAAACAAAGATTAAATTTTCAATTCCCAAATGTTTCTGCAGGTAACACTCTTCAATTGTAAATTCTCACTTGTACTTACTGTTGCGGTGTCAAAGTCATTATCGTCCAAAAAGAAAATCAATAAAGTGTTTTTATCACTAAATTTAAAACTTTCTAATTGTGCATATTGTACAGTTTATGAATTTTTCTTAATATTCTAAGCCCGTTTTAAAACTATTTCTATTATAAATGCTGACAGCAAAACTAATTCAGCTCTATCAATAGAGATTTCTGAACAATTCTTTTATTACACTTTTGTTTTAGCAAATATTGCCATCATAACTAAAAAGAATACTTTTTCTCTTCGGTCAACCGAACACTGCGTAACTCTTCGCCTTGAACCTTAAAAAGGAAATTGCAAAGAGGGTCTGGTTCAATCGTTTTCATTAAACAAAAACGCACAACCATTATTACATCTTTATATTACATCTTTGCTTTGGCAAATATATCCATTACAACTAAAAAGAATACTTTTTCTCTTCGGTCAACCGAACACGGCGTAACTCTTCGCCTTGAACCTTAAAAAGGAAATTGCAAAGAGGGTCTGTATCATCATTTTCATTAAACAAAAACGCACAACCATATTCATAAGCTTGGTCGCCTCTTTTTGTGTTGTCATTAAGGTTCGGATTTTTTCTTGAAAGAGCGTCAATTACTTTGCCATCAGCTTTTTCAAAATTTCCGCCGATTTTATAGTCACTTCGACCCTCAGCAACAGCAAGTTGTGCATCCTCACGTAGCTCTTTACCAAAAGTTTCCTCAATAGACTTGCCAATAGGAATACGACGCATTACACGGCATTGGCAACAATACGCTCTGCCTTGCAAATTGAGCTCAACCCAAATAACGTCGCCAATTTCAGGTGGCGGGTCCATCTCAACACGCAATCCGCTAAGGCTCATGTCGCGAATATTGACAGGAATTTTGCTGGCTGAATCAAGGTCGCCTTTTTCATAGACGAATGCTGTCAATTCGAGATTTACACGGAAAAATTGACGGCGGTCATGGTCCGCAAGTTCAACAATATCAACTATTTTCATAAATTCAGTAGTCGACGTAAAAACAGTTCCCAGTATTACTCTGAACCCTTTTTTAGTATTGAACACGTTAACTTTAATTCTCGCACCTGTCCGAAGCGTCTTTAAAACATCTGTTTTCTTAACGATTTTGATGTATTCGGCAGTAATCTCTTCGATTTTGCCCGTCGACATCAACTCGTTTTCCATAGTTTTAATTTCGCAAACCGACATTAAGTAATCTGATGATAGCGGGGACTGGACTTTGTCTTTCTTCTTAAAAATACCCATTTATCGTTCTCCTCGTACTCTGAGTAAACACGTAAGTAGATTATATACAAAAGTTATTTTGCTGTCAACGATTTTATAAAAATTATGCCTTCATTTTACATTTTGTTCACAATCTAATCGTTTAATACAAATTCCTTTGAATATATTTTAATTTTTTAACTTATAAATTTTCAAATGTATGTTAATTATTTGAAGTTTTAACTATATTTTATAGTATGAATTTTAACAAACTCTCTGAATTTTAATATAAATCCATTAATTATTCGTTTGAAATCTGTCAAGTTTCATTCTTGAATATATATTTTCTTTTGTATTCTGTTTGATTTCGGCAGACGCTTTAACCAACTGAACATAAATTGCCGCAACAACCTCATAAAGTTCTGGCGGTATTGAATTGCCGACTTCAAGCATACACAGCAAAGACGCGGCACTGTCATCACGGAAAACAGGGATACCATTTTGCTCAGCAATATCTATGATTTTATCAGCGATTTTGCCGTAACCCGAAGCGATTACAACAGGTGCGGCATCTGTTTCGGGCGTATATTTCAACGCAACTGCTTTATTTCTTTTTGATTTAGCCATTTTTTTATTTTTCAACGCCTTCTAAATGTATCTTTATGCCGTTAGCTCTCAGCAATCGTGTTCTTTCAAAAACTTTTCACAAAATTCTTTGAGTTTGGGAATGTCGTTAACTGCGGTGTCATAAATGATTTCTTGGTTCATATCATCATACCCATGTGCTATGCGATTACGCAATCCTCTAATTAGAGACCATGGTACAGGGCTGACAATTCTTGTTGTTTCAGTTAATCCGTTAGCAATTTCACCAATTTGCAACAAAAACATTGAAATCGCACTACGAAGAAAAAAATCACTCTGATAATATTCAAGAGTTTTGCCGAATTTTTCAAATGCTTTTGCCATTTCGGAGCAATAAAATTCTATTCTTTCTATTCTGCTGAAATCATTATTGTACATTCAAAGAAATTCTTTCTGTTTCTAGACGTTCAAGAAATTTTTTATTATGGTTATTGCTTTTTTGCTCAAGAGTTTGATTTATAATAACATCAACAGGCTTATTCAAAACGCCCTCAAAATCATCAAAAATACCCCAAAATGCAAACATACCCATAGCTTGATAATCTGTTTCGCTGTCATCAATAAGCAAGTCAATATCACTATCGTCATTCGCCTCGCCTCGGGCATATGACCCAAAAACCCACACAGCTTTGAGATTATACTTTTTCACAACAGGTTTTATAAGTTCAGCTATTTGTTCAAGCGTATATACCATTTTATTCATTGCTCCGTTTGCCCTGTTTTTTCAAATTCCGATTTTTCCATCAAAAACCAAACAATATACATTAATGAGATACAGCGGAATCCAAAGCCAAAATGCAATACATAAAATAAAAAAACAACTCATGCAGCCATTAACCCATAACAACGCTCTGCGTCAACTGAACAAAAGCTATCTGTAAAAGGTCAACTCATCTGCTCCAAAAATGAAAGAATAAACTGACGAAAAAAAATAAATACCCAAAGCAATAAAACAACTATAAATAAAACTTTTTGATGTTTTTCATAAAATTGACAGTTAAATGCGAACATCAATCCCGTTCGTTATATTCTTCCTTATATTTTTGTTCAATTTTCAACGAACGTTGTTTATAAATAAACCAAACAATATAAACTAATGAAAGCAATAGAGGAATCCACAGCCACAAAACATACGCAACTACACCAAACCAAAAAAGAGTTTGTAGTACGGCAGTGAAGCCATAATAGCGTTCAATATCTCCATCAATAACAGGAAATAAATGCCATTCATCTACTCCAAAAATGAAAGAATAAACTGACGAAAACAAAATAAATAGCCAAGGCAATAAAGCAACTATAAACAAAACTTTTTGATGTTTTTTCATAAAATTAACACTTAAATGCGAACATCAACACCCGTTCGTTTATAAGGCAACGACTTGAAAACTTGTATGAGCGAACGTGTTTCTTTCATTTCTTCAAATTTGATTTCATCAATTGAATATTCCGAAAAATTAACACATTGTCGAAGTTGGGGTGCAATACTGGAAAATTGTGCGGCATATCTTTGCGGACAAAAGAGTGTTAAATTAATTTTTTTACCTTTAACAAACAGTTCTGTTTCAAACTGACCAATACCCTCAATGTCAAAAATAATCAACATATGGATATTTTTATCAGAATTCGGTTTGCCACCCTCATCTTCTGCGTTAGGATTAATCCAAATTTCGGCAAAAGACTTCATGTCCATATATTCAACAGGGATTATGAAATGCAACAAAGGCGTATAGTTACAAGGCGATGACAGCAAACTGTGGATAATCTTATCAACACTCTCGGGATTAACTTTGATAATATCATCGTCTGATGCACATTTTTCAATTATATCAGACAAAACTCTCATAACATCGGAATTTTCAGCTGTAAACCGTCCATTTTGCAGATTATTAATAAAACTGTGAACTTCTGCCAAAAAAGCATTTTTAGTTTCCGTACCATCAAGAAGTGTCAACATATTGCGAACACTTTCCATAAGATAGTCAGTATTTGTATTAAATCTTGAAAGATTATAGTTAATTATTGACACAAGTTTTGACGTGTCATAGTTATAAAGTATACTACCCTCAATATCTTTTATAAGAGACTGCACTTGTTGTTTTAAATCAGAGAAATTCTCTGTTGCACTTGGGGAAGAAAACGCCTCAGATAACTGCGAAAGCCTTGAACCAAGGGTATTGCTTGCTTTAAGATTTTCTGCCAAATATTGCAGATTATTACTAACTGCTCCCAAAATATCTTTTTTACTCATATCGTTATTCAGAGCTTTAAGCAAATTAGCAACGCCATATTTCATTTTGTCGCTGGAATTTCCTTGCAAAGATGCTCGCAAAAAATCAAAAAGATTACCTCGAAAAGCGGTAGACGCACTCTCTTGCTTCTTTATTTCCTTGGAAATATCCTCAGGTTTAATCAGCAAAGACGCAAATAATTGTTCAATTTCAACAGTTTTAGTACGTGTATTCATTGGCAGAAGTTTTATAATCTCCTGCAACATATAAATATTTTTAAGAAAACTAACCGTCACAGCAGGGTCTTTCATAAGGTTCATCAGTATGGTTGGTTTGCCGTCTGAATCTATGAATTTGTTATTCTGCTCGTGCAGGTTTTCGTCTTTTCCAACCCCGATAATTCGTGTTGGAGTTTCATTGGGATTTACATTATTTACAGCGTTTAAACCAGCACTCGCACGAGTGGGATTAATTTGTTCCCGCTGTTGTATGGGTGTGGATATTTTTAAAAAATCTGCCATACATCTCCATTGACAGCTAATAGGTAATAGTGAATAAGTAACAGGTATTGAGTGCCACTTCACGACACATTTACGCAGGAAAATTTAACTATAATATTAATTAATTTCCGCGTTTCGCTACCATAAAAAATATTTATGATAACTATATCACTCTTAACCACTATCTGCTTATTAACTAAAAGCTATACGAACATTTTATACGTATTAATCTCATTTAGTTTCCGCATTTTACAACTTTTATGATAATTATGCGAATCGCCATTTAAAATTTGCTATATTAAACGATTTAGCCAAAATTAAGGTGCGTAAAGTGCCTATATCAAGGTATTAGCCGAGAAATTGTAATAATTTTAAAAAAATGGATTGCAGGGATTCGCCCCACCTTATATACAGTTGCCTTTACTCTAATTTTAACAAAACTATTAAAAATATTTCAAATTTATTATGTTTTATCTAATGAAATTAATAGATTTTAAAAGGTAATTCACATTAATTTCTATTAAACTAACACACCGCGGAATAAAACTAACAATTTAGTTGAGCCATGTCGCGAAAATGCATGCCAAATATACCTGCCTACTATTGTCTAAGTGTATTAGTAAGGTCCTCAATATCGTCCGCAGTAGTAACAATTCTCGCACTAAATTGATATGCACGTTGAGTTACTATCAAATCTGACATTTCTTTTGCAATGTCAACATTTGAACGTTCCAAATATCTTCCGAGAAGATTGCTCGTTCCTGGTCCCTCACCAATAATGGCAGTTTGAGGTTCACCAGAGTTTGCAGTTTGCAAAAAACGTGTACCATCACGACGCATAAGCCCGTGAGGGTTATCAAAAGTAAACATGCCGAGTTGCGGGTCAAGTCTTTCAATGTCAATAGTATCCGTAACTGTGCCATCGTCAGTGACTTTAAAAGGAACTACAATTCTGTCACCGTTCCAATCAAGCACATAACCACCGTCAGCAGTCACTAAATAATTCTCATTTCCCTCAACACTTATATCAAAATTACCGTTTCTTGTATACATTGTTGTACCGCGATAATCAACAGCAAACAAAGCATCACCCTCAATCGCATAATCAAGTTGATACTCAGAAGTTGTAATCGCCCCTTGATTATAGAGCATATCCTGCCCTAACGCCCTAACGCCGCGACCTGTCAGTTCCATCGAAAGTGGGTCTTTATCCCTGTTGTTTTCAATAAACTCACGGTTTTTATTTATATCCATCGAAGAAAATATTAAATCTCTAAACGAAGTTTTCGTGGATTTATAACCCACCGTACCGACATTAGCAATATTATGTCCAATAACATCAAGGTCATATTGGTAAGTTAAAAGTCCACTCTTACCAGTATTCATCATTATATTCATTTTTTTCTTTTTTCCTTTTTCCTTTGATCCGCAATAATAACCCTTGCAACTTTTATTCATTTTTTCTTTGAGCCGCAATAATAACCCTTGCAACTTTTATTCATTGCACCTTATTATGAACCACTGCGACTTTTTTATTTCAATTAATTTGCAACAAATTAATTTGCAACATTGGTTTAATCTTAAAACTAATAAAATGCAGATATAAACTAAACATTCAGTTAAGCTACACCTCGAAAACACAAGCCTTTGCCCGCGTAAAGTAAACTAACAACTCAGTAAAATTATGACACGAAATTCCAACGGGTGCTACCCGCTACGCTATGCTACATAAATCAGTTGAGCGAGCATTCATTTGGTCCATAATCTTTAAAGCTGTTGAACAAGCGACAAGAGCGTTTTGGGTTTCCATAATACGAGTATATTCAGAGTTCATATCAATATTCGAGCGTTCAAGAGTACCTTGAAAAATAGTTGGCAAATCGACATCTTTAACATCATTTGAAACAAAAAGCCCATTGCTATATCGTTGCATACTATTAATGTCATTGGGCTGAGTAATATAAAACTCACCGACATAATTAGTCTCGTTATCCCAAATCATACCTTGGTCGTTAACATAGAAATCCGAACCGCCGACATAGATATCACCCTCGGTAACGTTACCAGTTGCATCAGTTGTTTTCCCTTGAACTCTGCCAATTTGAGGCAAAATCAAATATCCTTGCTCATCGATGTCAAAATTGCCGTTTCGAGTAAGATAGGTATGTTCTTTACCTTTAATGTTAAAGAAACCTTCGCCGACAAGTCCCATATCATAAGGAAAATGTGTTTCTTCAAGAGAACTGTTCTCAAAATCTGTAATAACTTCATCAACTTTCAACATAGGTGAATTTTTACCGATATGAGTTTTATGCCCCTTTTCAAAACGCATCATGTATTCATAATCAAAAGTTGTGGTCATAACCCTCTCGGTTTTGTAACCAGGGGTTTGAACATTTGCAAGGTTATTAGAAATGGTATTCAATGTGCGTTGCTGGCTCAAAAGTCCCGCAGCGGCAGTATAAAATCCATAATGCATAAGCAACCTCCATCAGACGCAATTTTCAAATAAGCATTATTTTATCATATGGAAACTCATATGTCAACAATAAAAATAATATAAATTAAAAAAGGCAGGTTATGAGAAAAAAACCTCCATTTTATGCAAACTGCACAAAATTTAAAGGTTTGAAAGCCTAAAAATTGTCTAATCATATAAAAAGTGTTCTAAGAAATAATTTGCAGTAAAAAATACATAAAAATATTGTTGTAATTATATTTTTTATGTAGTATAATACTCTACGTTGTCAGAATATGCATGTAATTTATATGGGAACATGAATGTTATCGTTAAAAAAATTAAAAAGTAAACAGGTAATTTAAGGAGTTGGTATAAAATGTTATTCGATTCAATTGACTGGCGTGCAATGGAAAGCAGTTTTAAAGCTTTAAGCATTAAAGAGCAAGTTATCACACAAAACCTTGCTAACCAAGACACCCCCGATTATAAACAAGTGGAGTTTAATTTCAAAAATGTTCTAGCTGATTCACAAGGCAATGTTGATGTTGAAAAATCAAAAGGTATGGAATACAGTTTTAAGGCTCAAACATTCACAGACACTTCACGAAACATACTAATCGACGGTAACAGTGTCGACACCGACCAGCAACAACTTGAACTATACAATGTATATCTTCAACACTCCGCGTTAGTTAACAAAATGAACGGCGAATTCAAAAGAATGTCAACCGTTGCCCACGCGAATTTCTCTTGATTCCCTCTGAGCAGCTATAACTTGCCTTTACAACTGTTATTCACTGTGCTTTCAATGAGCCATTGCAACTCTTTTATTTTGAGCCACAGGTTTATTTTGAGCCACAGGAACTTACCTTTGCAACTTCTGCTCTTTTACATTTTCCAAAATCCTCTGTAACTCTTTTATTTTGAGCATTTATTTTGAGCAGCCAGAACTTGCCTTTGCAACTGTTATTCACTGTGCTTTCAATGAGCCATTGCAACTTTTTTAGCTTAAATGATTTGCGACTCTTTTATTTTGAGCAACAGGAATTTGCCTTTGCAACTCTTTTATTTTGAGCCACAGGAACTTACCTTTGCAACTTCTGCTCTTTTACACTTTCCAAAATCCTCTGTAACTCTTTTATTTTGAGCAACAGGAATTTGCCATTGCAACTATTACTCATTAATGTATGCTTTTAATTTTATATGCTTTTAATTTCCCTCTGCAACTTTATATTATCTACACGTTACCAAAATCCTCTGCAACTTTTTTCGCAACATATTTTTTCAAAAATCACTATTGTGCATTAAATTTTCCACTTGTTGTAAATTAGTTAAAATAAAAAAGTCGCAAAGGCTTTTTGTAAGGTGTAGATTAAATAGAGGTTGCATAGGTTTTTCCTACAGCTCAAACCAAATAAAACTAAATAAATTTATTCAGCAAGGAGAAAATTTATGTTAAATTCACTGGACATACTCGGTTCTGCTCTGACAGCTGAAAGACTTAGAGCCGATATTATAACTCAAAACATCGCAAACCAAAATACAACCCGCACAGCGGACGGAAAAGGTCCATATTTGCGTAAAAATGTTGTTTTTGAAACAAGAACACTCTCTTTCAATGACGCGTTAACCGAATCAAGAGGCGGTGGTGTTAGGGTAAAGAAAATAGTTGAAAACCCAAACGGACTGAACCCTGTTTATGACCCAACTCACCCCGACGCAAACGAGGATGGTTATGTTATGTACCCAAACGTGAATAATGCCGACGAACAAATCGACCTTATGGCAGCTTCACGTGCATATGAAAGTCAAGTTGCAGCACTCGCAGTTATCAAAGCAATCGCCTCAAAATCATTAACCATAGGCGAAGGAGTTTAGTTAGGTAATAATTGACAGGTGACGGGTAGCAGTCGCGGGTTATTTTAGCTATATTATTAGTTTAACTCGCAATTTATTAATTATCAAATGACAATGGACAATTATTAGAACAGGTTCTTATGGGTGATGACAATTACGCGTGGTCGTTTATACTATGTTATTTGTGTTGTTTGTTACTTCCGCGTTTTGATAGTGTATATTTAAAATTTGATATGTCTGTCAAACGTTACACAAATTATTCAATATTATTTCAAGCTCTGCATTTTACAGGAAACAAATTAACGAAGTGACCTTAAATGGTGTTAAAAATTAAAAAGATGTTTTTTTAACCAACAAATTCTATGGTCACAATGAATATGCCAAAGCAGTCCAGTCGCAAATTGGTTAAAATAGCGATAGAACAGATGAAATAAAGATACCTCAAATGGTGTTGAAAAGTAAAAAACTGTCCAATCGCAAACCACTTAAAAATAGCGATGGAACAAAAGAAATGAAAGCACCTTAACAAGGTGTTAAGAGGTAAAAATTATGTATGTAATGCCTGTATCTTCTGGGTCAATTATTAACCCATTACAATCAATATTTGGTGAAAGCACTAAATCTGTTGACAAAGTTTTGCAAGGAGTTGAAGGCGGTGGTGAGAGTTTTCAATCAAAACTGATTAACTCCATCAATGAAATCAAAGGCATGGAAGACAAATCCGAACAATATTCATATGAATTAGCTATGGGTAACACCGAAAACCTTGAAGCAATGATGATTAACACTTCAAAATTAAACACTACTATCGACTTGGCAACTACCATAACATCTCGTGTTGTTAATACTTACAAAGAAATTCTGCAAATGCAAGTGTAATAGGGCTTTTCTAAAACTTGTTTTTTGTAGCGTCTACACTAGAAAAGTATTATATGCTTTTTCTAAAACTTGCTTGGCTATTTCCTCTAAAAAAATGGGTACTTGCCATATCTCTCTTAGTTCATAATCAAAGAGATATGCTGGATTTCTTACAAAAATGTAATTATTAGACTTCCTCGGAAACTCGTATAAATACAAAATATTACCACTAATAAATGGCTAATTTAAGGGAGAATTTCCCCTAGAATATTATATCTTTATGCGTTTTCCGAGGAAGTCTATTAACTTCTACCTTATGTATTATACACTTTCACATCTACTTTAACATTTCACCTCGAACCTCTATGTTAGTTATATACCTGTTCTAAAACTTGCTTTTTTTAATTTTAACAAAAGTGGCAAATCTACTATTCCGCGTGGCTAAGTACTGTAACAATCCACGCCAAAGCTTATACTGTCGCACTCTACACCTTAAATTTGTACGAATTAAATAAGTTTTAGAATAAGTCTATTGGAGAAATTTAGTTATTGGAGAAAAATAAACTTTATGAATGAAAGATTAAAAAAAATCGGGAATTTTTTCAAAGATAGATGGACTGCTTTGGGTAAAATAGTCAAAGTAGGTCTTATCACGGGAGTATCCCTTTTAGTTGTTGCAGCTGTTGTAATCGGTATCGTTAATGCCACGAAAGACAAAAACGTTGTACCTTACATAGTGCTGTATAAAAACATGAGCAGTGCGGAAACCGCCGAAGTTGCCAAAATACTAAACAACAGCGGTACTCCGTCAAAAGTAAACACTCAAGGCGAATTAATGGTTCCCGAAGCGGATTGGGATAGAGTTGCGTTGTCACTCGCCGCAAAAGGCTATCCTAAATCAACGCCTTCTTATGGCTCATTTCTCGACGGTCTCTCGATGACCATGACAGATTGGGAAAAAAAGCAAGCGTTGATAATCGCTCTTGAACAAAAACTCGAAAGCACTTTGCAACTTATGGACGGCGTTACAAGTGCCTCTGTAACTCTTAATATCGCGACTGGTAGCAATCTTGTTTGGGAACAAAATGAAGAAAAATCTTCCGCAAGTGTTATGATTAACCGTGATAATTTGACGCTTTTTACCAATGCGAATGTTTCATCTATCAAAAACTTGGTTTCATCTGCGACACAAAAAATGTTGCCTGCTGATGTGACTGTTGTGGACGCCGCAACTGGTAAAACTCTGCTAAGTTCCGAAGAAGCATTGATTATTACCCCTGGCGAAACGAACACTTTGGAAGCCAGTAGCGGGGTTAAACCTCACCTAACTCTTCAAGAACAAATGTTGCAACAAAATCGTCAAATTGCAATTCAAAAAGCTTTTGCTGAACAAGCACAAGCAGCTGCAATTGCTGTTTTAGCACCTCTTTATGGCAAAGAAAATGTCTCCGCATCTGCAACCTATGAACTTGATTATGATACTGTTCTTCAAGAAATAACAGAATATTTACCGACAGATGAAGAAAATTATGAGGGCATAAAAACAGATACTCACATTGCTTATTCGATTATTGACGGCGATTTACGTGTTAATGATAACGGTATTGTTGGTGAAGACGAAAACACCGATATTCCGACTTATCAAAACGATAAAAATGAACAACTGATAACAAACTCCGACGCCACTTTTTATAAAAGAGACACCTATTGGGCAATTTCACAGATTATTACTCAAAAAGAAAAAGCAAAAGGTGCGATACTTTCTGCCTCTGTCGGCGTATCTGTTCTTGACACAAAAAACCCTGTTTTAACAGAAGCTGACCGTCAAAATTTCTGTCAACTTATCGCATCCGCAACCAATATACCTATTGAAAAAGTTTCCTTTGTAAGTCGCTATAACCCTCCGAAAGTTGTTCCTCCAAACATCACAATTCCAAGTAACGCCGCAAAATTCAGAGTGCTTATTTGGAGAATATTACCTTGGCTTGCAGGTCTTGCATTCCTCGTTATATGCTTGATTATTATGCTCATCGCATTTGGTCAACGTAAAACGAAACGTGAGGTACGCAAAGCAGAACTCGAAAGTCAAGCAGCTATTCAAAGTTTGCAAACTACTCTCGACGAACACAAACGCTCATTGCAGGATGAAGTTGAAGCACATCAAGCAGAATCAAACTCTACTGCCAACGAAGTACGTGATTTCGTTAAAGAAAATCCTGAAATTACCGCTGCACTCATTCGTTCAATGCTCAAACACGAAAACTAACAGAGTGTATATTCGTCTATTTAAAGTCAATATTTGTAATAGTGGATAGTTTTACTATTCACTATTACGGTATTCCCACTGTTTATAGCTATGATAAAAATGTTATAAATTTTTTCGAGCATATTTTAGTATGATAACACTATGGGTAGTATAGTATTAGCATAGCAATTGCTGTTAAAAACAATAATGTTACTAGAATACACCTCTTATCAAGAGTTGTACACAACATGTTTTTTATTAAAACTATAAAAAACCTATCATAATATTAGACTTGTCCGCTAACCCAATATTTAACAAAATTTGTTTTAGTGTGCGATGTATACGTCGCATCTAGGGTGGGGCTTCGCCCCACACCCCATTCTGTTTTTTAGCTTAGAAAACAAACAATTGGACTAAGCAGACTGTCGCGTCCCACACACCCATTCTGTTTTTTAGCTTAGAAAGCAAACAATTTATTAGGTTAATGGACAAATCTATTGTTTGTTCATCATCTAAATAGACTTCCTCGGAAACTTGTATAAATACAAAATATTACCACTAATAAATGACGAAATTAAGGTAAAATCTTCGTTGGAATATTATACCTTTATGCAGTTTCCGATGAAGTCTAATCTAAAAATATCTGTTCGCAAATCGGTTAGGTAAGGAGAAAAAATGGCAAAGATAGTAAAAAATATACTAACCGGCAACTCGGACGAGACTGTAAAAATTCCCGATGTACGCCCCCCTGCCCTTCCAGATGTTGTTGAAAATGTGGTTGATGAATTCGACGAAATTATCGTTTCACCAGAAGAAATACAACGTATGGAAAACGAAGAATTTCTGAGAAAAGAATATGACCGTATTTATCGCGAAGCATATGACGCCGCAACTGCACAAGCAAATTCTGACATTATGGAAATGAAAGACCGCTTGATGCAGATTACAAATAAAGAGCGGGATAGTATACTTGAACAGGCTCGAAATGAAGCAATTTATCTTAATGACGATGCTAAAAAAGGTTCAGAAGCAATAATTGAACAAGCCAAATCTCAATATACAGATATTTGCAAAGAAGCTTATCAAACAGGATTTACGCAAGGTTTTACTGATAAAGCCGCTGAATTGGAAAAATTCGTCAAGCACGTTGGCGTCACCATTGACACTCTCAAAGCTCAGACCAATACTCAACTAAAAGAAATTGAAAAACAAATTGAATGGCTGTCAATTGCAATTGTTGAAAAAATTCTGCTTGCGGAGCTTTCAAAAGACAATACTGTACTTGTTGACATGATTAAAGAAGCGGTTAAATCTGTTCGTGACGCGGATTGGATTACAATTGAACTCTCCGAGGATTTAAAAAGCCTTGCAAAAAAATTGCAAGAAATCACCACAAACACAGAAAGCAACGCTAAAATCGAAGTCAAAGTTTTACCAAACGACACAAAAGGTTCTGTTATTCTGCAACTTAACGACAGGATTATGGATATTTCTGTATTCACTCAACTGTCCAACATAAAAGAATTATTTGCACGAGGATTTTGAGCAGGTAGCACCCGCGGGCAGTGCGGGGAGCCCCCGCTGGCAGTTCGCGTCATAGTTTTACTGAACGGTTAGCTTATCCACGCGGGTGGTGCGGGGAGCCCCCGCTGGCTGTTCGCGTCATAGTTTTACTGAACGGTTAGCTTATCCACGCGGGTGGTGCGGGGAGCCCCCGCTGGCAGTTCGCGTCATAGTTTTACTGAACGGTTAGCTTATCCTCGCGGGCGGTGCGGGGAGCCCCCGCTGGCAGTTCGCGTCATAGTTTTACTGAACGGTTAGCTTATCCTCGCGGGCGGTGCGGGGAGCCCCCGCTGGCTGTTCGCGTCATAGTTTTACTGAACGGTTAGCTTATCCTCGCGGGCGGTGCGGGGAGCCCCCGCTGGCAGTTCGCGTCATAGTTTTACTGAACGGTTAGCTTATCCACGCGGGCGGGTCGGAGAGTTAAAAGTTTATAGTGTATAGTTAATAGTTGTGGTGTCGGCTTCGCCGACAATTTCGCGAGATAGTTTAACTTTAACTATTCGATTAATCCCGCGTTTTGCAACTGATACCAATTATCAGTAATAAACCCACTAAATTAGAGCGTGTTCACACTAAACATAACGCTTATATTTTAATAAATTTTGTATTATTTTGTGTTAAAAATTCTTGTATTAATACAGTAAATCTGCATTTTTTGCACTGTCTAACTCGAAAATTTGCCAAAAATCTAAAAAATTGATTTAGTGCGAACACGCCTAATTAACAATTGAATTAAACTATACCGCAAAATGCAACAAGTCTACTCGTTATTATCAATAAATAAACTACGAAATTAAACTAACTATACAACAAAAAAATGCAGACAGGTGCTACCTGCACTGTTGAATATCAATTCATTTAAAATCTATCGTTCAATTATTTATAGGAGTTATATAATCTATGGTAAAAATTGAATTAACACAGGCATTAACCAGAATTTATGATGAACTGAAAAAGAAAAAAAAACTACCTGTCGGAAAGACTGATAAAAAATTTATTGTTTCTGCCGCAAAGCCGAGACATCGTCAAGTTACTGTTTTCGGACATGACGAAATTATGAAAAACGCGTTTGAGGACGGCATCGAGTTAATTTCTGAAAAATTCACCAAAACTATTCCGCAATGGTTGTTCGGCGGAGTTGTTATCGCAGAAGAAAAAATGCTGATAACTGATTTTTGCAAAAAAATATCCGAGGGTTTTAGTGACTGGGACGGGATAAGTTTTGACCAAATCTATAACTTTGCACTTTTAAAACAAGACATTAACAATTTCTCACTTGTCACAAAAACAGGCTGTCTAAACGACACTTATCTAACTAAACTTTTTTTGCGAATGGAAGCAATTGACTCTGATTTAGCATTTACTTCTAATAAAATAAAATATATAACCGTGTTCAAAATAGACGGTTTTGCTTTATATAACGACACCCTTATTGAATATAATTCCACTGAGTTGAAAGCGGACAAACCATATTCGCTATTGCCATATATCGTTTCAAATGAACACAGAATTAATACGTTCAATGATAAATTTAATTCTGCGGTAAAAGTTCTCAAAAAAAATAGTGCATTGATTGAAACTGTAAGTTTACTGCCTAAAAAAGTCATTTTTATATCTGTTTCTGATGTTAAAGAAAGAGCAACAATTTTTTCTGGTATTGCAGATGACCTGCAAAAAGCCCTTAATATCGCCAAGAAAAATGCACAAAATTATATTTCTTCTTTTGCTCTAAATCCTATTTGGGTAAAAGTTGACGTTATTATTGAAGATACTGTCAAAACTTTTGACGACTTCACGAAAGATTTATACGACGAAAAAAGACCTTATTTCAAAAAGCACGGTAACCCAGGAGCGTATTTCTATGACAAAGGCATTTCATTTACCGACAATTATGATTTCGCATTTTTAAGTCAAGAAATTAACTCCGAAGGCATTTGGGATTTTGAACAAAGAAAATATAACCTAACTAAAAACAATGAAATTTTGATAAAAAAAGGTTTTCCTGTTTTAAAAACTATACCACAGGGGTTGCACGTTTTCAAAACTCTGGGTTATATTTGTGACGAAAACAATGTCGTTTATCGTTTGATTAACAAAAAGCCGAATGAGGATTATTACGGTCGCCGAGATGTTCGCAATCTTTCAAAAGACGATGTCGCTGAAATGGTAAAACATTCTGCACAATTTTTGATTTCTATTCAAAAAGACGATGGCAGTTTTATATACGGCATGCACCCGTCAAGCGGAAAAACTTTGACATCTTATAACATTTTACGTCATATTACAACATCTCTCGCAATATTGCAATACTATTCGCTTTCTGATACAACAGATACCACAGAAGCTGATAAGTGCAATGAATATGCATTGAAATATTTAAGATATAAAGATAAAGACACTGCTTTCATTTTTGACAATACCCCAAAAGAGTTTAAATTGGGGTCTAACGCTGTTTCGGTTATAACTCTCGCAACCTATTCAGACTTCTTTCCGACAGATAAATACAATGAATATATCAGAGTTCTTGCAAACGGAATCCTTGAATTTTATGAGGGTGACGGTTCTTTCTATCACGTTTGGAATGAAGACTTTTCACCGAAAGAAAAAACAAGAATAGTTTATTATGATGGTGAAGCGGTTTATGGTCTTATTCGTGCATATGATTTGCTTGGTGACAAAAAATATCTTGATGCCGCCGAAAAAGCTGTTGATTATTTTATCGAAAATCACTATGAACAATACACCGACCACTGGGTTGCATATTCTTTGAACCACATCACAAAGCATTTGCCAAAACAGAAATATTTCAACTTTGGGCTATACAATGCAACTGTTAACCTCAAAAAAATAGCCGATCGCCGTTCACCGTTCCACACTTATCTTGAACTTTTAACTCAGACTTTCACTCTCTCAAACAGACTTGACAAATTAATCGCCGAGGGCCAAGATTTATATGTTCCTGAAAGTTTTGATAAAATTGCTCTTGCTAAAACTATTTTACACCGTATTGACTATATGGCAAACTCTTATCTTTATCCTGAATTTGCTATGTATATGAATGAACCACAAAAATCCGCATATACTTTCGTTGTTCGTCACTGGGATTGGCGTATTCGTATCGATGACCTCGGACATTTTATTGGTGCATTTTATGAATTTCTGCAAAGATATGACGATATTGTGACTGCTTCACAACTATAATTTACGTGAATTTCTGCAAAGATATGACGATATTGTGACTGCTCACAACTATAATTTACGTGAATTTATGCAAATATATGACAATATTGTGACTTCTTCGCAACTATAATTTACGTGAATTTCTACAAATATATGACAATATTGTGACTTCTTCGCAACTATAATTTACGTGAATTTCTACAAATATATGACAATATTGTGACCGCTCGCGGTTGTGTAATATTAGTAGTTATAAAGCCTTGATTTTCACAAATATGCTTAGATTAAAACTTCTAGTCCTGTTGATTAGGAAAATCCACTACCCTGTGACCAAATTTTAATCATGGCTGTTCGCTAATGTTGTTTTGAAATATGTCGCAAAAAAGTTCACAGGTTATGTGCAAGCGATGGCTCATCGCTTGGTAAACAATACCAAAAATAAATCCGTTTATATAACCCAAAAGGGTCAATACTAACCTTGAAGTAATCTTCAAGGTTGGTATTTTTAATGAATTTTAATAACAAAGTGGTCATTTCTGGGCTAAATACAAATAAATTAATCGTGCTTAAAGAAAGTGAGAAAATTGAACTATTAAAAGAAATAAAAGCAACAGGCAGTAAAATCGCAAAAGACAAGTTAGTCAACGGCAATTTACGGCTTGTTTTAAGCGTGATACAAAAATTTTCAAACAGAGGTGTTGACATAGAAGACCTATTCCAAATTGGGGTAATAGGTCTTATTAAAGCCATAAATAACTTTGACCTAACACTTGGAGTGCGATTTTCGACGTATTGTGTGCCGATGATTAGCGGAGAAGTCAGAAGATATTTACGTGACGGCGGACCTGTCAAAATTTCAAGAAATTTGAAAGATTTATCCTACAGAGCAATGCAAGCAAAAGAAAAACTCCTGAACGAAAGTCAAAAAGAGCCAACCATTGAGGAAATAGCCAGAGAAATCAACGCTCCACGTGAAGAAGTTGTTGTTGCACTCGAAAGTATCGCCGACCCTGTTTCGCTATATGAACCTGTTTTTTCTGAAAGT
Organism: Clostridia bacterium; assembly: GCA_026000865.1. GTDB lineage: Bacteria > Bacillota > Clostridia > Oscillospirales > Ruminococcaceae > BNZF01. The sequence goes on along the minus strand of BNZF01000002.1, from coordinate 19,756 downwards.
GGTGACACTCTCTATGTTATGGACCAAGTTTGCGACAAAGACGACATCGACAATCTATTAAACGAAGTAACTTTACGCGAAGCCCTAAAAAACCTCAAACCTCGCGAAAAGAAAATTTTATATCTGCGTTTCTTGCAAGGCAAAACACAAATAGAAGTTGCAGACGAAATCGGTGTCTCGCAAGCCCAAGTTTCACGACTTGAAAAAAACGCCCTAGAAAACCTCAAAGACCAAATATAACCAGTTAATAGGTAATAGTTAATAATGCGAATCACCCTTTAAAATTTGCAATAGACCTGAACTTATTTTTTCATAGTTTTTGCAAGTAAGTGGGGCGGTCACCGACTACCCCGATAAGCGGGGCACTGCCCCGCAACCCCGTTGTACTATTTATACTATGACTATTTAAAAATAGGTTTTAAAAGGTAATTCGCATTAATAGTTAATAAATATAGGTAGTTTTGACCTGCATTTTCGTGGCATAGTTTAAACTAAATTGACGGTTGACTTCCGCATTTTGCGGCTATAAAAGATAAAGAAATCTCTGTGATTTTTCACAGAGGTTATTTATTGTTCTTGTAAAAAGCAGAATTAAATTAACGATTAAATTAAACTGTCTCACAAAAAATACAAGCGGGTGTTCCCACTAACTCTTAATTATAAACTATTTTATAATTTTTTATAAAAAATTCTTGACAAGACATTTTTTTTACTATATAATCGTACAGTTAAATAAAATAAACGTCACACGGAGAAGTACTCAAGTTGGTGACGAGGCGCCCCTGCTAAGGGTGTAGGTCGGCTAAACCCCGGCGCGAGAGTTCGAGTCTCTCCTTCTCCGTTAGTAAACCGCTCTTTTAGAGCGGTTTTGTTATAGAAAATTTTTGCTAAGCATTTTTTAATATAATACTCTTGTTTTATTTTAAAATTGTTGACATATTGTTTCTATAAGCATATAATACTATGGTTGGCGTGAAGTTTTTTGTTATAACTAAAATATTCGGGATGTGGCTCAGTTTGGTAGCACACTAATGTGACGTGCTACGAACGGTCGCAACTAAAAATATTTATCGGAATGTGGCTCAGTTTGGTAGCACACTAATGTGACGTGCTACGAACGGTCGCAACTAAAAACATTTATCGGCATGTTGCTATGTTTATCCGCAAACGTATAGGCTCAGTTTGATAGAACCCTAGTATGAATATAAATCAGCATGTGACTCAGTTTGGTAGCACACTAGTGTGACGTGCTACGAACGGTCGCAACTAAAAATATTTATCGGAATGTGGCTCAGTTTGGTAGCACGCTAGTGTAACGTGCTACGGACGGTCGCAACTAAAAATAATATTTATCGGAATGTTGCTCAGTTTGGTAGCACACTAATGTAACGTGCTACGGACGGTCGCAACTAAAAATATTTATCGGGATGTGGCTCAGTTTGGTAGAGTGCTGCGTTCGGGACGCAGAGGTCGCAGGTTCGAATCCTGTCATCCCGACTTTGGTCGGTTTAGTAAATTTTCTCTCGGTCGGTTTAGTGAATTTTGAGGTCGCAGGCACAGGCGGGTGTTACCCATTTGATTTAGTAAATAAGGTAAAGGTAGTGCAAACACTGAAAAATTGCAATGAATATTTCAGAATGCACAAAATATAAATATGAACAATGCGGTTTTTCCATTTTCTTTCGGCACTCACTTGGTATTTGCAGTTTTTAGTGCTGTTTTTTTTATTTTACAATTTGCGAGATTAAAATATAAATATCATTTAATTATGGCTATTGCCATACCTTTTTCGTTGCTTATTTATGTTGCAAACAACAAACCTTTTTTCTATGCAATTGGAATAATTGAAGTTGTATTCTTGCTGGCTTGTGCTGTAAATCTCTCAATTGAACGCAAAAAATTTGAAGCTATGCACACCATCAGAGAGACTATGGAAGTTATTAATTCAGACGAAAACACTGCCACAAAACCTGAATTTGAACCAAGTGGATTAGTCGAAGTTCCTAGATTTGATAAAACAGACAGTGTCGGGACAGGCTGGCTTGACGCAATGGCAAAAGAAAACGCTCCACCCTTGGAAGAACAAGAAGAAAAGCCAAAACAACTCAAAACTGGCTGGGTCGATACGAATTTTAAAGATTAATAATATTGGCAAAGTTGATACAGATTTTAAAGATTAAAAATAAAAATGGGTCTGGGCGAAAAACACAAATATATTATTTTATATAGATATTTTTAAGGAATATTACATTGGATATTAGCGAAAAAAAACGTATAGTAATCAAAGTTGGAACGTCAACAATTGCCCATAAAACAGGCAATTTGAATATTCGCACTATGCGGAGAATAACAAGAATTTTATCGGACATAAAAAATTCCGGCAAAGAAATTGTACTTGTTTCAAGCGGTGCGGTAGGTTTGGGAATAGGACTTTTAGGTCTCAAAGAACGTCCTACTGACATACCAACAAAACAAGCACTCGCTTCCGTTGGACAGTGCGAGCTTATGAGTATTTATGACGATATGTTTGGAAAATACAGCGTTATTGTCAGTCAAGTTTTGCTAACACGCAACATCGAAGAACTTAAGCACGTTGAAAATGCTTTCAATAAGCTTTTGGAATTTGGTGTTGTCCCGATTGTTAATGAAAATGACACAGTTGCAATTGACGAGTTAATTCCAAGTTACGGCGAAAATGACACTCTTGCGGCGATTGTTGCGGAGATTATTAAGGCAGATTTATTGGTCATAATGTCTGATGTTGACGGGATTTATGACAGTGACCCACACATTAACCCAGATGCTAAAATCATTCAATTTGTGCAAAATATTGATGAACATATCGAAAAAATAGCGGGCGGTGCGTCAACTTCACTCGGTTCTGGCGGTATGGCAACGAAAATTAATGCCGCAAAAATCGCTATGAAAGCGAATATTCCCATGCTAATAATGAACGGTGATAACCCCGAAAATTTATATGATTTGTTTGACGGAAAACTAATTGGTACAGATAAATGCACGTTGTTTTACAATAAACCCATTCTTTAATTATTGGTTATATATCCCTTTAAACTCCGTTTTATATATGAAATTATTCAAAAGTTTATATGTTTTTTGTGTTTAATCACTTAATTTTATAGCAAAATTTGTTAATTATAATCGAAATGTCGTGTAAAAAATAGCTATTTTGTTGTGTGAAAAATATACAAATTAAAGATAAAAATATATTAAAAGCACTTGCCATTTAGGTGAGTATTTTAATAATAGACCTGAACTTGTTTTTTTGCAAGTAGTGGGGCAGAGAGTTGATAGTATAAATTGTAAAGGTACGTATTTTTTTGTAGAACTATTAAAATGCGAATAAAATACGACCAAAAACTAACGATTGATTTAAACTTACCCGCGGACAGTCGCCACTGGCGACACCATAACTTTACACTATCAACTTTTAACTCTCTGACACTCCCGTTATTCTATTTATACTCCAAAAAGTCTTCCATAAAAAATATCACAAGTAATTATGAGTTTCAAGACAAGTCTATTTAAGGAAAAAATTATGTTAATAACTGAATTAGGGAAAAAAGCCAAAATCGCCGAAAGAGAAATACGAATTGCTACTTCTATTCAAAAAAATTCAGCTCTTGAAGCAATTAAATACGCTTTGCTAGACAGCAAAAATATTGAGCAAATACTGACTGCCAATAAACTAGACTTAGACAATGCTGAACAAAATGGAATATCCGAAGTTATGCAAGACCGATTGCGTTTAACAGAAGACCGCATTAAAAATATTTCAAAAGCGGTTGAAGAGGTGATTGCTCTCCCCGACCCTATCGGTGAAATAATCGACGGCAATGTACGTCCTAACGGGCTGAGAATTACAAAAACCCGTGTGCCGATTGGCGTGATTGGAATAATTTTTGAAAGCCGTCCAAATGTCACTGTTGACGCGGCTGTTTTATGTTTAAAATCTGGTAACGCTGTGATTTTACGCGGCGGAAAAGAAGCAATAAACTCGAATATTGCCCTCGCAGAAGTGATGCGAAATGCCATTGCAGAACACATTAATCAAGATGTGATACAACTTGTAACAGACACTAGCCGTGAAGTTTCGAGAGAATTAATGCAGGCAAGAGAATATCTCGACTTGCTAATTCCAAGAGGCGGAGCGGGTTTAATCAAGACTGTTTGCGAAAATGCAAAAGTTCCCGTGATTGAGACAGGAAGCGGTAACTGCCACGCTTATGTTGATGAATTTGCTGATTTAAATATTGCTTTAAACATTGTTGATAATGCAAAAACTCAACGTCCGTCTGTTTGTAATTCGATTGAAACTTTGCTTGTGCATAAAACAGTTGCTGATGAGTTTTTGCCAAAACTTGCTGAATTTTGGAATGGTAAAGTGCAGTTACGCGGATACAATGCTCCTGTTTCCGAAGAAGATTTTTACACAGAATATAACGACCTTATCATTACTATTAAAATCGTTGAAAACATTGATGAGGCGATTGCGCATATCGAAAAATACAGCACAAAACACTCCGAAACGATTATCACAAAAGACTACAAAAACGCTGAAAAATTCCAAAAACAAATTGATTCATCTGCTGTTTATGTAAACGCGTCAACTCGCTTTACCGACGGCGGAGAGTTTGGACTTGGTGCGGAAATTGGCATATCTACTCAAAAACTTCACGCCCGCGGACCTATGGGTTTACGTGAGCTGACAACGATTAAATATCTCATAAACGGAGATGGGCAAGTTCGGTAGTTTTTGATTGTTGTGACTGAATTTTTATATATTTATAGCGACGATTTTAGATTGTCGCTGTTTTTATGCCTTATCTTGACTTACTAATGAGAATCACCCTTTAAAATTTGCAATAGAACTGTCCTAAAACTTATTTTTGTAAGTATGGGGGCTCCCCCTCGATAAGTGGCAGAATCTGTAACTCATTGTAATATTTATACTGTATTGTTAAAAAATAGGTTTTGAAAGGTGATTTGCATTACTATTTTTTTATAGATAAAATTTGACAATAATTCTTACTAAATTAATCTTTTTATACATGATGCACACGATAGATATGAACTGAAATTTTACATATATAACTCCATATCTAACCTGTAACCACTTTGTAATAATATAATGCTTGACTATATTAAAAAATATGTTAGAATATCTTATATTGTGAGGTATATTATGAAAAAGATAATTTTAGCATATTTTTTAATATTATTGGGTGTTATTTCAAGTTTTACATACATTATTTCTGCCTCAGCAGGTGCTGACGATGTAATTACAAGCTCTGACGGGGCTGTTTTGAGCTCAGACGGTACATTTTTGGACTCTGATGGTGCAATTGCGGACCAGTATGAATTGCAAACTTTTTTTAGTGCATATACCGCCTATGATTTCAATACAAAGTTGCCACATTCTGCCTCTGAAATTTATAACGCAAAATATCAAATTAAAATGTTCAAAAAAGTTTTCAACACAAAAACTTACCTCCCTTTGGTTGATGTCAACAAAGACAAAAAAATCAGTGGAAAAGACTTGGCGTTATTAAAACGCAGCTCAATTCCAAAATTGCCTTTTTATGGAATAGACGTTTCGTATTATCAGGGTGACATTAACTGGTCAGAAGTTAGGCCTTACATTAATTTTGCAATTCTTCGTGCGGGTTTTGGTAAAGACCAGGTTGATATTAATCCGAAAGATGGTATTCGTGACCAAATTGACAGACAATTCGAGCGAAATGTTGTGGAAACAGAACGACTTGAAATCCCAAAAGGTGTGTATTGGTTCAGCTATGCAACTACGACCGCAGATGCACGAGCAGAAGCGGAATTTTGCCTTGATGTAATCAAAGGTCATAAATATGAATTTCCAATATTTTTTGATATTGAACACGAAAGCCACGTAAAATTATCCAGTGCACAATGCACCGCAATTACAAACGCTTTCATAGGCGTTTTAGAAAGAGCTGGATATGCGGCAGGGGTATGTTCATACAAGAATTTCTTTGAAAACGAAATGGATAATCCTGCCGCTTTTGACTTCGTTTGGGTTGCTCACTATACAGGGTCGGTTGCTTCCCCGACCAGTTATAGATATCATTATGAAATTTGGCAATTTTATAACAAAGGCAGCATACCTGGCATAGTGGGCGATGTTGATTTGAACGTTTGTTATGAAAATTTCCCATTATATATGAAACAAAATCATCTAAACGGATATTGATTTCCCAGTTCTCATATGTTTTAGGTCATGTATATTATAAGTTTATTTTGATTAATTTGCAACTGGTTTAGTAAAAATAGTTGCAAATTAATTAGACGAAAAATTTGCAAAAACTCAAAAAATGTGTAATGATAAAAAAGTCGCAGGGGGAAATTCCTGCGACTAAAAGTAAAAAGATGTTAAAAATAATAATTGGAGATAATCATTCTAATAAGGATGATTTGCTCGGAAAAGAAATCAAAACTGCGTTAAATCAAAGTAGAGATGTTTACCTAATTGTTGCTAAGCAGTTTACTTTTGAAACCGAGCGTAAGTTTTATGAGTTACTTGGGGCAACTGAATATAATAAAATAAAAGTGCTTAGTTTTAATCGTCTTGCTGAGCATGTATTTTTATTTTCGGGTGAAAAACCTAATTACATTGATGATGTAAAAAAATCAATTTTACTTTTCACAGCAGTAAAAAATTGTTATGAAAGCATTTTATATTTTGGTAAAAACAGCCTTAAAACTTCATTTATTGAGAGCCTTTCTATCCTAATTAGTGAGTTAATTCAAGCTGGAATTTCGCCTGAAAAATTGATGTCAAATATTGCAATGCAAAGTCCTAATTTACAGGAAAAACTTGTCGATATTTCTCTAATTTACACAGAATATCTAAAATTACTGAATTGTAAAAATTTAAAAGATAATATGACAGCTATAACTGAAGCGGCACACCTTGCCAATAAAACAAATTTCTTTCATAATAGTTTTGTCTGTCTTGACGAGTTTGACACTCTTACTGCTGACCAACTCGAATTTTTCGACAGTATGCTCTCAACTGATATTGTAGTTTCGCTTTCTTCAAAAGAAAATAATAAGTTTTTTAGAAATATTTACAATCTTTACTCTAATATTTACGTTAGGGCACAGGAAAAAAACATAAAAATAGAGGAAATAATTGCAAAAAAATCACAGCGAGCAAGTGACCTTGAATATATCAGCGAATGCTTGACCTCTTTATCGCCAAAAGGCTTTACAAATAAATCGAAATGTGTTGAGATAATTGAAGCGAATGACTACTATCAAGAAGCGGAATATATATGTGCCGAGATAAAGCATTTAGATGTTAATTACTCCGATATTGTCATTATCACAAGACATATTGAAACATATAAAAACATTTTTAGCGAGATGTTTAAAAGATATGAAATACCTTGTTTTATTGACATAAAGCAAAATACTTCGCATACAGCAATTGTCCTTCTTGTAACAACGCTATTAGCTATTCTATCAGCTAAAAAACTTGACACTGATGCAATTATGCGTTATGCAAAAAACGAGTTATTGGCGATGCCGATTGAAGATATAAACCTGCTCGAAGACTATTGTTTCAAATGGGATATCGACGGAGACTCTTGGTTACGTGCTTTTAATTCACCCGAAACGGAAGAAATTCGTTTAAATTTAATCGAACCAATACTTGCATTAAAAATAGCATGTGACGGTAAAAATGTCAATATAATTTGTAAAGAAATGTTTTTGTATCTCGAAAAAATCGAACTTGAAGAAAATATTAACAATTTATACAAGCAACTTGACATAAAAAATGCAAGAGAATTAATTCAAACTTACAATTATTTCATTGAATATCTTGACACTTTTGTTGATTTAATTGGTGATAAAGTACTAAAATTGCCTGAATTCGTTGAGATTTTTACCAAAACTATTCACTCTATTACCTACTCTGCACCGCCACAAATCGTGAATGGTGTCAAGATGCTCGATGCATCTCGCACACGACTTTGTCCTGCCAAAGTCGTTTTTGTCATTGGAGTTAATGAGGATTTATTTCCATCATCTGCGTCTGACCGAGGAATATTATTCCAAAAAGAAAAAACAGTTCTGTCAAAAAAAGGTCTTGATTTCGGAAGGAATTTGAAAGATAAAAACTCTGATGAGTTGCTATTTTTCTATAAATCTGTTACAAATGCAAACGAAAAATTATATATATCTTACTCTTTATCAAACACAACTAATCAAAAACTTTCAAGTGATAATCAATTATTAAAACTAAAAGAAAATATGCCAAATCTGCAATTTTTAAGATGTTCAGACTTTTCTGCTGAGCATTATTGTATAACTCCTGCTGCCGCTTATCACTATTATGTATCACATTATTCTGAACAAATTTCCGAAATAAAAGAAGCTTTGTCTGAATTGCATTTTTACCAAAATCGTATTGAAAACATTGAAAAATTTTCTAAATTAGTTAATCATAATATTACTGATAAAAAATTATTAAAAGATTTATTTACAGACAAAATCTCTATCTCTCCGACAAGTTTTGAAACAGTTATAAAATGTCCATTCAAGTTTTTCTGTGAATATGGGCTTAAAATCAAGGAACGCACGAAAGTTGAATTAAATCCGCTCTCTCGCGGTAATTTTATCCATTATTGTCTTGAAAAGATTTTTAAGGACTATCAAAAGTCATTTTTAACACTTTCAAGAGAAAAAATTGATGATTATATTGAAGAAAAAGCAAAAGAATATCTTGAAAAAGAATATGGAAATTCTGATATAATTAATGAACGTTTTAAGGCAAATTTTAAAATTATTTCTGACAGTATTGTTGACTTAGTTCGGGAAATTCAGGAGCAACTAAAAAATAGTGAATTTACTCCTAAAGAGTTTGAAATTACTCTTGACAAAAACAGAAAAAACAAGCCCTTTAAAGTCAAGACTGAAGATTTTGAGGTTGAAATAAACGGCAAGATTGACAGAATTGATGTTTTTGACCATTATATACGCGTGGTTGATTATAAGAGCGGCAAGAAAGACGCTGACCCAAAAATGCTTGCATATGGACTGGATTTTCAGCTGTTTTTTTATCTTTTTGCTATAACTGAAACTGGTTCTGAATACGTAGATTCCACCCCGCAAGGTGTGATGTATATGCCCGCTGGCGTGATTGATAATTTTCTTGACCGCAGTATTTTGCCAACCAAAAATGATGTTGAAAAATTGAAATCTGACCATTATGCGTTGACAGGCTTTACAATTGGTGAAAAATATGATTATAAAGCTAACGCGTTATCGTATCTTGCATTTGAAAATCTTAAAGACTTTTCAAAAGAAAAAGTTGAAAAAACTATCAAAAAGTTGTATGACGGTGACGTTGATGCTACGCCTTTGACTTATGGCAAATCACCATGCGAATATTGTAATTATAAGGATACTTGCGGAAATTTTCCTAACAAAAAAGAACAGGAAAAATTTTCACGTGCAGATGTTGTGATAAAAAAAATTTTGGAGGGCAAAAATTGATAAAACAATTTAATTCGCAACAATTAACCGCTATAAATGCCCGTGGTCAAAATCTAATTTTATCTGCTGCTGCTGGAAGTGGAAAAACCGCCGTTTTAATTGACAGATTATCTAAAATAATTTCTGATGAAAACGATAAAACTCCCGTAGAACAAATTATCGTCGTTACTTTTACTAACGCCGCTGCCTCTGAAATGAAGTTGCGTTTACAAAAAAGTTTGACAGATTTGCTTATAAATGACCCTTATAATGACTGGCTTTTAGAACAAGAAATTAACCTAAAAAACGCCAAAATATCGACTATAAATTCATTTTGTTTTGACTTGGTACGTGAAAATTCTTATAAGCTTGGAATTGAGCAAAATTTTAGAATTGGCGACGAAAATGAAGTTAATTTGCTTACAGAAAAAGCAATTAAAGCTGTTCTCGAAAGAGCGTATATCACATATTCGGATGAAATGTCTTTTATTTGCAATACGCTTTGCAAACAAAATGATGAAAATTTAGAAATTATTATTGACAAATTGCTTAAATTTTCTCATAATGTGCCTTGCTTTGAAAACTGGGTTGCTGATTTTAAAACACCCACAGAAAGCATAAAAAAGACACTATTGACATTTATTGAAGAAAATGTTGAAAATGCTGAATACGCTGACTGCCTCAAACATTTTGATGAGGATATTGCAACAACTGAAAAACTTTTTTTTATTCTTACAACTTTGGTTTTGCAAATAAAAAAAACACTTTTTGAATATAAAAAAGAAAAAAATATGCTAGCTTTTGATGATGCAGAAAGGCTCACACTTGAACTTCTTTCAGATATTGATTTCACAAAAAACTTGCGTGAATTCTATAAATATGTTTTAATTGATGAATATCAGGACGTGAATGAGTGTCAAGATTTGATTTTTAAGTTGATTTCAAACGGCAAAAATCTGTTTGTTGTCGGTGATTTAAAACAATCCATATATAAATTTCGTGGCTCTGAGCCAAAAATTTTTCAAGATACTTTGAATAATTCAATTGATTTTGAAAATTCTGATTCCGATTCAAAATTATATCTCAATAAAAATTATCGCTCAGGTAAGGCGATTATTGATTTTGTCAACTTAGTTTTTGAAAATATTATGCAAGAGTATTCTGGAAACGAGCGTCTTTTTCAAGGCTCAGAACTTGACGGAAATGTTGAAATGATTGAGTATGAAAATAAGCAAGAACAACAATTTGTTGCACTGAAAATCAAAGAATTGCTAGCAAAATATGAGCCAAAGGACATTTGTATACTCACAAGAACCCGTTCAAAAGCCGATAAATTTGTTCAATCTTTAAAAAAATTCAACATTCCTGCCAACGGTGAAAGTGAAATTTCTTTCCTTGATTCAAGCGAAATTGCAACACTCATAAATCTTTTGCGAGTAATTGACGACCCTTTGCAGGAAAAGCCACTATTGTCCGTTTTACTTTCTCCGATGTTTGGTTTTTCGATTGAGGAGATTGCAAAAATTCGCAAATTTGATGTGAAATTATATAACTCTTTAATCGAAAATAAGAACGAAAAAACAGAAAATTTTCTCTCTATTTTATCTGAATTACGACTACTTGCGACCCGCATTACAGCTGAAGAATTAATTTTGGCGATTTATGACAAAACTGATTTTTTGAATTTAATGCAGACATTTTCTGATGCCGAACAGAAAAAATCAAACCTTCGTTTGCTCATTTCATACGCTAAACAATTTGAGGAACAGAGCCCTTCTTTGCGTGGTTTTTTGCAATTTTTGTCTAAAATGAAAAATTTCAATATTAAAGATTCTGCAACGCCTGCCAACAACGCGGTTAGTTGTATGACAATTCATAAGTCAAAAGGTCTTGAATTTCCTGTCGTTTTTTTAGTTGGAAATGACAGAAAATTCACACTTGACAAATCACCCTATTTTTTTGATAAAGAAATAGGCTTTGGATTCAAAATGCACAATAAATATATGTTTGTCAAGTATACCACCGCTAGTTTTCTTGCTGCACAAAAAAAATCAAACGACTCGGAAAAAAGCGAAGAAATGCGTATGCTATACGTCGCTTTAACTCGTGCAAAAGAACATCTTTTTGTGACGTTAGACAAAAAAACAGGCGTTATACCGCCTGAAAATGCCAATTGTTATGCTGACTGGTTAAAATATGTTTTGGATAAAATTGAATATAAAACTTCTAAAATAATAGAAATAGAAGATAAAAATGAAAATATTAACATTCAAAAAAAGTCAAAATTAAATATAAAATTTTCAAATGAAATTTTATCCCCACCAACACCTTTGAGAGTGACTGTCACAGAACTCAAAAATGCTGATACCGAAATGCAAACGCCAAATATTTTGAGTAATGAAATCACCCTAAAACGTCCAAAATTTATCACTGAAACGACCGAATTAAGCGGTGCGGAAAAAGGTACTGTTTTGCACACGTTTCTACGATTTGTGGATTTTCATAATGACCTTAATACCGAACTTGAAAATATTGTAACAAAAAACATTCTAACTCAAAAGGAAGTCGCTACTATTAATAAAACTCGGCTAAAAACGTTTTATCAAAGCGATTTACACACCAGAATTATTAACGCTGAAAAAATCGAGCGAGAAAAACAATTTTTTGTTGCAATCAAAAATCTCAAAAATATTCCGATAGAAAATTTCAACAACAGTTATTTGATGGGCGTTATTGACCTAATTTTATACGAAAATGACGGTCTGGTACTTGTTGATTACAAAACGGATTACGTTAATTCTCCAAGTGAATTGATTGAAAAATATTCCAAGCAACTTTTATTATATAAATCCGCATTGGAATTAATCGAAAATAGAAAAGTCAAAGAAAGTAGAATTTACTCTTTTAGTTTACAAAAACAGGTGAATTTTTACTAAAACCAAATTTTTATTATTTTTACACTATATTTTGTTTAAATATAATAACTATTTTGCCTTTGACTTAAACAATAACGCAACAAGAAAACCACTCAACAATGCAATTGTCACACCACTTGCTGTTGCTGTCAAACCACCTGAAAAAATTCCTATAAAACCTCGTTCATCGACCGTTTCCCGCACACCCTTTGCGAGTATATGCCCAAAACCTGTCAAAGGAACGGTTGCCCCTGCCCCACCGAAATCAATTAATTTTTCGTAAAATCCAAAAGCCGACAAGAACACTCCCGCAACGACATACGTCACCAAAATCCTGCCCGGTGTCATCTTCGTGCGGTCAATCAAAATTTGACCTATCGCACAAAATATTCCTCCAACTATAAAAGCTTTTATAATTTGTTCAACCATTTTTTATTTTGAGCCACAATGCCTAGCAACTATATATCATTGCAATATCATATTACTTTTTATTTATGAGCCACTGCAACTTTTTCTCCTTTTTTAGTTTTTAGTTTGAGCCGCAACGCTTACCTTTGCAACTTTTTTTAGTCTGAGCCGCAACACTTGCCTCTGCTACTTTTTTTAGTCTGAGCCGCAACACTTGCCTCTGCTACTTTTTTTAGTCTGAGCCACAACACTTGCCTCTGCTACTTCTAATCATTACGCCTCATTATAAACCATTGCGACTTTTTTAGTCTAATTAATTTGCTACTATTGACCATTTTATCTAAACTATATTGCCAAATAAATTAAATTAAAATTCATATTTTCTTACAAAATACTATCCAATTAAACATACATTTATTCTCCTAAAACGCGAATAAAAACAATAGCTGTTCTAAAATAATTCGCGAAAGTGAAATAGTAGTTCAGTTAAACTATCTCGCGAAAACGCCCGCCGAGGCTCCCCGCAACATTAACTTTACACTATCAACTTGTTGCGACAGCAAAACAGCGTGTGCTATGCCTGGTATACTTTCGCCTTGAAAACTCAACATTGGCGACATTAACGCACCCGTACCGCAAAACAGCATGTTTTTAATTTCACCCGATTTTATTCTTGGCAAAAAATATGCTGACAAAACACTCGCTGAACACCCGCACCCCGAACCTCCCGAATGTGTGTCTTGCTCATCTTTTTTATAAATCATCACTCCGCAGTCTCTGTGCTGGAAAGAAATGTCCATATCATCTTGCCTTAAAATGTTTAATAATAATTCTGAGCCAACATATCCCAAGTCACCCGTAACGATATAATCAAGGTCGGTGACTTTCATGTTTGTATCTTTGAAAAAACGCAGGATTGTATCCGCAGCCGCAGGTGCCATTGCCGCTCCCATATTGCTTGAATCTGTTACTGCGTAGTCTACTATCCTTCCTACTGTTGCTGACTTCACAATTATTTTTTTTTCTGTTTTTTGCTCTAATTGCTCTTGACTTTGCTCTGTATTTTGTTCAATAATAACTGCTCCGCCTCCTGTTACCGTCCATTGTGCGGACTGCGTACGTTGCCCGCCATAACTTAACGGATTTCTGTATTGTCTTTCTGCTGACGAGAAATGCGAGGAAGTTACTGCGGTTGCTCTTTCACCGTAACCCGCATTTACCATACTCGCTGCGAGCAACATTCCCTCCGCCATTGTTGAACAAGCTCCATATATTCCCAAAAAAGGTATGTTAAAATCCCTCAGAGCATATGTCGAACACACACACTGATTGACCAAATCGCCCGCGAATATAAAATTTACCGCGTTCGATTGTATATTTGCTTTTTCCAATGCCTTTGTGACCGCTATTCGTTGAATTTCGCTTTCGGCTTGTTCCCAAGTTTCTTTTTTGAAATATGGGTCCATTTCGATATGGTCAAAAAAGTTTGCAAGACTTCCCTCTGCTTCCTTTTTACTTGCTACACTTGCAAACGAACTGATTACAGGATTCCTGTCAAAATAAATTGTACTTTTCATATTTTTCATATTTTTATCCATGTCTTTGTTCATGTTTTTATTCGTATTTTTATTATTTCAAAAAAAACGTTGAAAATACATTATAAAAAAAATATTGACAAGTTTTTCGATATATGATAAACTTTCGCGGTTAGTGTTTTGCTGTTTTACATTATAAAGCAGTGAATAATGCGAATCACCCTTTGCAACTTGCGATATTAGGCGATTTTACCACTTTACAGGGTTAGTTGCCTACAAACGCTATTGTATCAAAACTATTAAAACGACAAACCTACTGTATTTATCTGTTAAAATTAATATGTTTTAAAAGGTGATTTGCATAATTATATAGTATGTGCGTTTTGATAAATCAAAAACGTAACATTCATAAAAATAGACATTCGTTAATGTGATTTTATTTAGCATAAATAAATCAGATAAAATTATTACGAACAAGTCTATATAAAAAACGAGGAGAAAATATGTTTATTAAAAGAACCCTTGCCTTTTTTTGCGTTATCGCAATGGGCGTAACAATGACTGCCTGTAAAAAATCGGAAGCTAAGGAAATCAACTCACCCGATGATTTCAGCGGTGCAAAAATCGCTGTTCAAACTGCAACTACCGCATCAGAGAGCATTGCAGAGCTTAACAAAGACAAAAAAATCAAAATTTCTGAGTATGAAAAAATCACACAATGTTTTGATGACTTGGAACTTGACCGCGTTGACGCTGTATATGTTGACAGCGTTGTTGCCGCTTATTACACAACAGGCAGTACTAAATACAAAAGAACTTGGCTTTCTGATGTTGCAGAACCAATGGCAATTTGTATGCGTAAAGACAGTGCTGATTTAGCAGCTGCTGTTGAAGCAGCAGTTGACACTCTCTATTACAATGGTAAAATGGCTGAGATTGCAAAAACTCATTTCGGCAGTGACTTTACACCTGTTCGTACTGTAACAGAAGAACCCACTTTACCCGACTTCAAACTACCAGGTGGTGTTTTTAAAGTAGGCATGGAAGTTGGCTATCCTCCAATGGAATACACCGAAAAAGATGGTGTAACATATAAAGGTTTTGACGTTGATGTTGCAAAAGCAATCGCCGAACTTTTAGGTGGACAAGCACAATTTGTTAACACAGCTTGGGATGGAATTTTCGCAAGCCTTGACAAAGGTGAATACGACGCAATCATATCCGCTGTTTCAATAAATGACGAACGCGACGCAAAATATCTTCTAACTAAACCGTATATCGCGAACGCACTTTGCATTGTTCAAAAGATAAACGACAAGAAGTAGCAGTTTCGCGGCATAGTTTAACTAAACCATATTAGTTCACTTCGTGCGAGCGGGTCGGATAGTTAATAGCGTATAGTCAAAAGTTAATAGCCTATGTGCAGGCAACGCCTGCCTGCACATAACATGTGGACATTTCGCGACACATTTTAACTAAACCATTAGTTCACTTCACGCGAGCGGGTCGGATAGTTAATAGTGTATAGTTAAAAGTTAATAGCCTATGTGCAGGCAACGCCTGCTTGCACATAACATATAGACATTTCGCGACATATTTTAACTAAACCGTTAATTAACTTCAAAAATATTTTATACTATATTGCATAAGCAATGCTTACTGTGAGATGGGCAATAACCTAAAAATATTTTTAAGTTAATTAACTCTATTATATTATCATTTCTATAACTTTGTGAACTTTTACAAAAAAGGGGATATTCCCCTTACATACTTGACTTATTCTAAATCCTATTATCTAATTAAAACATGATATTAAACCTACAAAACCCCTAAAAATAGTTAAATAAACATTTAGAATAATTCTAATTTAAGATTGTGAAAAATAAATGGAAAACATACAAAAAATCATAGACTGGCTACCCGCCTTAATTCAAGCAACAGGTGTAACTGTTGCTTTGACCGCGACAAGCGTTTTAACTGCGTTAATTTTGGCGGTGTTCTTAGCACTCGGCAAGATATCTTCTAATCCGTTGGTAAGAGTTCCGTCCTCTGCATATATCTTCTTTTTCAGAGGAACTCCGTTGCTAATGCAACTTTATTTTGTTTGGTTCACATTACCGCAAATCGCACCTGCTTTGAATATTCCGAGCCGTTTTATGGCTGCTTGGATAGCGTTTTCGTTAAACGTTGCCGCTTATCTCGCTGAAATTATCCGTGCGGCAATTCAATCTGTCGATAAAGGTCAAATGGAAGCGGCGAAAACTCTCGGCTTAACTTACGGTCAGTCAATGCGGTTAGTTGTAATTCCGCAAGCGTACCGAAGAATGATACCTCCTGTTTGTAATGAATTTGTCATGGTGCTTAAAGACACGTCCCTCGTTGCGATTATTGCTCTAACCGACTTAACTTTCCAAACTAAAATGATTGCAAGTAATAAATCCTCCTCACTCGTTTACATTCCCGCTATGATTATTTATCTGATACTTTCAGGAGCTTTCACTTTTGTATTCAATAAGCTTGAAAAAAAATATTCATATGGAGACAACCTTTAATAGGTGATAATTAACTGTTAATAGTGTTTTAATTGACAGTTAATAATTATGGTGTCTGCTTCGCCGACTTTTACGCGGGGTAGCTTGACTATATTTTTAGAGCGTATTCACACTAAAAATATACGTCTATATTTTTAACAAATTATGCGTTGTTTTGCGTTAAAAATTCTTGCCTTACGATAGTAAATCTGCATTTTTTTGCGTTTTCTAACTCGGGAATTTGTCAAAATTCTAAAAATTTGATTTAGTGTGAACTCGCTCTAGTTAATGGCCGCGTTTTATTATTGATGATATTTACAGTTAACAGTGCAAAACACGGAATTAAGCAAATAATAAATTCAAACTAACTCGCGAAAATGTCAGCGGGTGCCACCCGTGACTCTTAACCATCAAGAGGGTGAAGAAATAAAAAAGTATTTAAAAGGCAATTATGTATTTTTAATTTTCGGTCCGCTTGCAAAACTTTTCGAGACAGTTTTTGAGTTAATTACACCGAAAATTACTGCTGATATTATCGATAACGATATTAAAAATCTTGATAAAAACAGTCTTTATGAACATATATTTTATATTGCTGTGCTTACAGTTTTAGGGCTGATTGCTGCATTAATTTGCCAATATTTTTCTGCCAAGGCGGCATATGGTTTTAGTTCAAAACTAAGGGCTGATTTGTTCAAAAAAGTCATGCATTTTTCTTTTGAAGACATAGATAAATTTGGTGCGTCAACTCTGACAACACGGCTCACTCTTGACACAATTTCGGTAATGGCAGGATTAAATTATGTTTTGAGATTGATTAGCCGTACACCTTTTTTAATTATCGGTTCGATTATCGCTTGTTTTTTAATTGACGCAAAACTCGCTCTGTTTTTTATTTCCTGTACGTTTTTACTTTGTATCGCGGTATATTTTATAACCAAATGGGCGATTGGTGTTTACCAAAAAATTCAAACTAAATTAGATAATTTAACTACTCTTGTACGTGAAAATATTGACGGTGCAAGGGTTGTTCGTACATTCGCAAAGCAAGATTATGAAAAAGAAAAATTCAACTCCAAAGCCACTAACTACTCTGAAACCGTTATTAAAACAATAAAATATGATACTTTAATAACTCCTCTTGCTTTTTTTATTTTAAATCTTGGAACAATTTTGGTTTTATATATCGGTTCGTATGATGTGAATATCGGCGATTTAACACAAGGTGAACTTGCCGCAATGATTAATTATCTTGCGTTAATTTTGCTTGTAATTTTGCAAATAGTAAACATTATGCCTTTTTTAACGCTCGCACTTGCCTCACGCAAAAGGGTTTTAGAACTTTTAACAGTTACTGATTTGGAGGACGAAAACGGCATATCAAAGATTGAAAATTGTAATAAAATTATAGAATTTATAAATGTTCAAAAATGTTTCGGTGAAAACTCTGAACCTGTTTTCAAAGACATAAATTTAACCATCGAAAAAGGCGATTGCATTGGAATAACAGGAGGCATTGGTAGCGGAAAATCTACTCTTGTAAAATTATTGCTGAGGGAATATGATTTTGATGGAGAAATTTTATTCTACGGCAAAGATATTAACTGTTATTCTAAAAAATTTCTGCGTGAATATATCGGTCTTGTTTCACAAAAAGCAATAATTCTCGGCGGTACAATTGCGGATAATATCAGAATTGCAAACCCAATTATCACTGATGAGCAAATGCAAAAAGTTTTAGAAATTGCACAGTTTTCCGATTGCGACATTAACCTTGAAGTTTCGCAAAACAGTCTCAGTGGCGGACAAAAACAACGTGTTTCGATTGCGAGAATACTTGCTCGTGACCCTGAAATTTTAATACTTGATGATAGTTCGAGTGCCTTGGATTATTCAACCGAGAAAAAATTAATTGAAACCTTAAAAACTATGGACAAAACCATTATACTCATCACACAGCGAGAAAATACTCTAACTTTTTGCAATAAAATATTGCGTATGTAGTTTTTTTATGATAGAATAAATTTTTAGAAAAACTCTGAAAATTTTATTATTTGCAAAAGTCATGAATAACCATTGACAATATCTTGTAAAAAATCAAAACAGTTCTATCATCTGTTTCATAGGAGAAAAATTATGACAATTGAAAAAGAAAGCACACAAAGTATTTTAAACATTTCCGAGGATGTAATATCTAAACTTATCGCTAAATCGACCTTGGAAGTTGATGGGGTCAATTCGCTTGGTACAGGGCGTAGATTTTCGCCATATAGCGTAATTCGCTGGCTTTTTACCAATGATGAACGCATAAAATTTACCAACAAAAATGATAGGCTTGATATTACTGTGAGTGTAATTTTAAAGAGCACTGCCGACAGCGTTAAAGTTGCAAAAGAAATTCAAGACAATATCAAGCTTTGTATTCAAGCAATGACAGGTCTGCTTGTGAACAAAATCGAGGTTAAAATAGCTGGGGTGAGTTAGGGAATAGTTTAAAATAACTGCTTCTGCTAAAAAACAATGGCATTAGTTTGTTCTAAGTCTTTGGCTTTTCTCTGTTCAATTTAATAAAAAAAAGAAGCTTAGGCTTCTTTTTTATCTTTTAAAGAAAACGAAAAATCCACAAAAGTCAAATTAACACATACGAATAATTATATTATAAACATAAAATTTATAAGCCTGAAACTTTTAAATAATTGCTAATTATTATAACCGTTTCGATTGAAATTTGCTTGCAAATTTCAATACTCGGCGTATACGCCGAGTGCGTGTGTAACACGCCGAAACTTGTTGCATACGTAATTTCGAGCGTGCCTTTGTCACGCTCCCTCGC
>BNZF01000001.1 GCA_026000865.1 Clostridia bacterium | reverse complement strand
TTTGATTACAAACAAGAATGGGGTTGCAGGGCGAAGCCCTGCCTATTCGGAATAGTAGTAATAAAAGCTAATTTTATAATAAGGCAACTCTAATGAAATATTTACAATTAATATTTAAGTGAGAATAACGTAAACTAAAAGTGAGGTGATAAATGTGCAAATTGAACAGATAAATAAGAATACTGTTAAAATTCACATATCAGGCATTGAAATGAGAGATTTTAATGTTGACTATCATACTATCAATTATCGTTCCGCTAAAAATAGCCCTGAAATTGAAAATATGCTTGCTGTTATGATGGACGTTATTGACGACAGCACAGATATAAACACTATGGGTGAAACTTTTTTTATTGAAGGATATGAACAAAAAGATAATGGTTGTATATTTTTTATATCAGTAATATCTGAAAACGGCATTGAAAATCTTTCAGAAATTTACGGTTTAACAGATGTTGGCTCAGAGATACAAAATAAAGAGCCCGCAGATTTTCAAAAAAGAACTTTTATAACAAAAAGCAAGCAAGTTTTGCGAGATATTGCAAATATATTATACTCAAATTACGGCGATTCAATCAGCAACAGTTGGTTATATAAATCCGCTGACGAATATAGGTTGATTTTTGAATACGCGAGTGAAAATGAACAGGAAATCTATATGCAATTGATTGAGTTTGGTGAATTGCCCGAGGATAACGCTTTAACGTTAGCGATGACTTATGAGTATTTCACCCCGATAATAGAGTGTAATGCTATTGGAGAAATTTTGTTGGATATGCTTGAAAAGATTTAAGGCTGATATTTGTTCTAAATGACCTTGTAGATGATATATAGTAACAAGGTCCAGTTCAGGCTTATAGTGAGTGGAGCCTGCAAACTCTATTTTTGGTAAAACAAGCCGCGAAATATAATGTTTTTTATAATATTGTCAGGAAATGTTGGAACGCCACTTATTGTTGAATTTCTCGTTGAAATTTTTAAAATTAACTCTTCCCAATCCAAATTTTTAAGGAAGTTAATGAGATATGAACCGCTGACAAGGTTATTCGCACCAGCGTCAATAGCCAGTTCAGCGGTTTTGTCATTTATACCGCCGTCAACTTGAATATCAACAGAATATCCCATTAAGTTACAAAAACTTTTGATTAATCCTAATTTCGGTAGGCTCTCTTCCATAAATTTTTGACCGCCTAAACCTGGTTCAACAGACATTACAAGCAAAAGGTCAGCAATATCCGAAAATCGCAAAATGTTAAAAGCATCAGTAGATGGATTGATTGCAACTCCCGCTTTTTTATCGTAACTGTGTATTTTTTCGATGATTTCTTCGGCTTCCTCGGGACTATCCACAGCTTCAAGGTGAAAAGTAATTAAATCCGCACCCGCATTTACAAATTTTTCGATATGTTTTTTTGGATTATTTATCATAAGGTGAACATCAATAAACATATCTGTAATACGTCTTATACTCTCTAAAACAGGTATTCCGAAAGAAATATTATCAACAAAACTTCCGTCCATTACATCAAAATGCAACGCCTTTATTTTGTTCTCTTCAAGCAGTTTAACTGTTTCTTCAATATTACATAAATCAGAGTTTAAGATTGACGCACTAATAATCATTTTTTCCTTTGGGCAACAACACTTACCTTTGCAACTTTTATTCATTGCTCTTGATAAAAGCCTTTGCAACTTTTTTATTTTAATTTTTCCTTGGAGTTACAGCGATTGCCTTTGCAACTTTTACTTATCGCTCCCGACAAAAGACCTTGCGACTTTTTTTATTCCAATTAATTTGCAACAAACGCATCAACAAAACTAGTAGCTTATAATTAAATGTATTTTTGATATATAAATTCAAGTTTAATATTGAAAAAATAATATTATTTATAACTTTCCATTTTACATCATCTTAATGTAACAAAAAAACAACTTGATGTCAAGTTATTTTTTTGTTTTGTTTTTAGTTTGTAGCCAAATATAAACTATTTTGCATATTAGTTTTGGGGTAAAGCAATATTAGTTGCAAAAACTGATGTGTTTAAACGGTATTAGTACAAAAAACTGTTATTATCTAATTAGTATTAGTCGCAAAAACGAATACATCTAGACGATAAAAGCATCAGTGAAACCGCTGGTTTTAAGCTTTTTGACGTAGTTTTCAGCGTTTTGTTTTACTGTAAACGCTCCAACTTGAACACGGTAGATTTTTTTCTCTTCGGGTTTTTCTGTTGGGATTGTTGGAGCAATATTAGCTTCCATTTTTGCTTTAACATCAAGTCTGAATTTGTCCATTGTTAACCCGAAACTTTTCCATAGATGTTCGGGGTCAGCATGTCCGCTTGCAACACCTAATTTATAGCCTTCGCTGTGTGATATGATGTCTTTTAGCGGGTCGAGTTTATACTCTTCGCAAAGAAAAGCGAACAACTCAATAGCGTTTTGATAAGTCGAAAGGACGTGTATTTTTGTGCTGACAGGATTATTGTCAACAAAATTTGCACCCGTTGTGTATCTAATCGTATTGGGTTCTGTCATCTCAACACCGATATGAGTATTGTTTGCTGTTCCGCCCGCGTGCCAGCCACGCCAGTTCCAAGGCAAAGTTTGATAGATATTTTCTGCGTCAATAAATCCATGAACACAAATCTCTGTGCCGTTTGGTTTTGCGGTGTTAAAGATGTTTACAAAAACTTCTCCGCTTGGTTGATTACAACCAACCGAGTGCAACATCAAACCTTTGACTTCAATCTGCCTGTTTGCAAGATAGCAGTTGTTTTTCTCCAAGATTTTTTTCTTTATTGTCATTGATATGACCTCCGTATTTTTTTGTGTATAAAATAGCAAATCGCCCATAACTATAATAGACCTGAACTTGTTTTTTTTATAGTTTTTGCAAGTAATGGATTTGGTCACCGACTACCCCGATAAGCGGGGGACTATCCGCACCTCATTGTTTTATTTACACCTCAAAGGGTTTCCCCAAAAAATATCACAAATAATTATGAGTTTGAGAATAGGTCTAATAGCTCAGTTAAATTATGAAGCGAATTTGCAAGCGTTTGAATATCTTGTTTTGTGTAAAGAGCTTATCTTAGCCAACAAAAGAACCCCTCGCTCATATATACTCTAAAAACCAATGAATGTCATACCAAAACGTCAAGTGTTTAACCAAACTGTAACTCTTTTATTTTTTAGTCTGAGCCGCAACGCTTTTTTATTTTGAGCCGCAACGCTTACCTTTGCAACTTTCAATCATTGCGGGCGAAAAGAAACATTACGACTTTTTTCGTCTAACTGATTTGCAGTCACTGTGTTATTATAAAATAGTAAAAAAACGTGAAAATGTCCGCCGTATGGCGGACACATTAACTTTCAACTTTACACTTTAAACTATTAACTTTCCGACAGGCGGACACTATAACTGTTAACTGTTAACTATTACCTATTAACTAATTTTAATGTCTCCGTAGTCAGATTTAATGTTTATTCTAACATCGCCTGTTGTGTTTAATCCAAATGCGGTATTTTGACCTTTGACTTTTAAATCGCCCATATTTTGTTTGATTGAAAATCCATACGTTTCTGAAAGTGGTCTTTTTAAACTGAGGGAAAGGTCACCGTAATTTGAAATGAACGTTGCTTGTGAAAAAACATCACCAAAAAAAGTCGTATCGCCAAAATTTGAATGCATGTTAATAGTTTTTGCATAAAAACTATCTAGTTTCGTATCGCCATAATCAGATTTAATTTTTGCGTCATTTTCAACGTTAAAATATTTAAGAATTATGTCGCCAAAGTTAAAATTGATGTCAAGATTTTCTAAATTAAAACCGCTGGCGTCTAAATCACCGTAGTTAGAATTGATAGTGAGACTATCAAGATTAATCGCTGACGCTTTGATTGTAATATCGCCAAAATTACTGTGGATATTTAAATTTTTAACTGCTTCGGGTGAAAGGTGAATTTCAAAATTTGCGTGAGGTCTTTTGTGCAGACCATGAAAGTCAAGATAATATCGACCGAAATTTATAACACTAAACCAAGTATAACGTGCCTCAGATTCTATTTTGGTGTTTAATAGATTTTCGGTAATATAGAGTTTATCTTTATCAACACCTTTTGCGGAAAAACCGATACCGTTTATGCTTGTGTCCTCATAAATTTGAATGTCTCCTTCGCGAACGTCAAGAGTGAAATTATCAGTTTTTTCAAACTGAACATTGTAATCTTCTATTTTTTTCTCTTCAATGTCAAGCCCGCCTGACGCAAGCCCAATTCCCGAAAAAACTAATCCGACACCAAAAAATATTAATGCGATTTTTAGATGTTTGGAATAATCCCAAGCTTTTTTTGTATGTTTAGTACTTTGAGTGTTTGGGGTGTTTTCAGTATTTGCAACATTTTCTTTTTGAACATCTTTTTTGCTGTTGATTATGCTGTCAATTCTTTCTTTTGTACTTTCAAAAAATTCTTTGAAACTCATCTGTATGCACCTCCTGTTATTACGGTTTTTTTAGTGAACAGGGCTTTGAAAATATTTGCTGTTCCAACGCCAACACCAACAGCACAATATTTTATAACAACTGAAATCGGTTTTAAAAGTGCTAACGATAATGCCGTGAATACTAATCCTAAACCGAATACCATAAAACCAACAGCAGTAGCGGTGAAAAGATTTACAAAACCGACCACAAGGAAAGCCAATGCAACTGCCATGAAACTAACTAATATTGCTCCGAGTGCAATGATAACAGAGAACGCAATCGCCCAAACAGCGACTAAAAGTCCAATCCAAATCGGAAATCCAATTATCGCGAAAACAATAGCGGCAACATTGGGTTTTGTTACTGTTTCATATACCCGTTTTCCATCGTTTGGTCTGGCACTTTCATTTTGGGCATATCGGTCACGGCTGTATTCTTCGCGGTTTTCTCCACGACCATTTCTTGATATGGTCGAAACCATTCCGCTTTCGCGTTTGATAGTTTCAGCGGCATCATACGGAGAACCGAGTTTTTCGATTAAGTGTTCTATGTTCTCGTGATTATCCTCTGCACCATCAAAAATTTCTTCATAATACCTGATTGCCTCTGACCTTTCAATCAAGTCTAAATCTTTCAGAGTGTCATCAAGTATTCTTATATACTCTTGTCTTGTCATTGATTTTTCTCCCTAATAAAGTATTTTATATGCTTCAATTTTTATAACTTTTTATAATATAATATTGCTTCTACTGTGCTTTTATATGTGCGATATTTGTTAAGAAATGCTTGCCGTTTAGTTCTTTTGCTTTAAAAAAATACGGGCTGATATATGCTGCTACGGTATTTTAGTTCTAGTATAACACCGCTTCTACTCTACCTTTATATGCGACCCATTCGTTGCGATATTCGTTCAGAGCTTCTTTTCCTAGTGGTGTTATGCGATAGTATCTGCGGTTGCGTCCCATATACTCTTTGTCATAAATTTCGAGATAATCGTCTTTTTGCAAACGCCTCAAAACAGGATAAAGAGTGCTTTCAGAGACTTCTAACGCTGTGCCGATTTCCTGCGTGATTTTGTAGCCGTAGTTATCCTCTTTTCCGACTATCGAGAGTAACATCGCGTCAAGCAATTTGCTTGTTATATTAATAGCCAATATTGTTCACCCCTTGATATTAATTTTTAGACTATAATGTTTTCTGATTATTATTATACGCGGTATAATACTATTGTCAATAATTTTTTTCAAAAAAACATGCACAAATTAATTTGTGCATGTTGACTAATTTAATTCTGTTTCATGTTGCAACTCGTTCTGCTTTAATCTGTTCAAGGTTTTTATATTCGCCGCATTCTATTTCGGCAAAACCATCTTCATATTCTTTTGCTTCTTTATCCGATAGCTTCTCGATTTCTATTGTGTCAATTGTGAGCTCTTTTAGTACTTTCCATACCAAATCAAAATTTTTTTCATCAAGTGCGGAAAGAGTATGATATAAACTCATTTTATTCATGGTATTCATAATTAAAAAACTCTTTTACATAGAAATTCCGCTTAAATAGATATGCTCGCAAGTATCACGTACGGGTTTATGCAGTGTTTGAAATTTGCTTGCAATTTTCAAGGAAACTAGTTATATACTTGCCCGGTGAATCAATATCGCGAACTAATAATACATTATCTTCTATTCGGTATATAATGCGATATTTCCCAACCCTCGACCGAAAGGTATTTTTTTCCCTTGAAGTGGCTTTATATCTCCAACAGGCGGTATATCTGCAAGATTTTCAAGTGCAGTAACTATTCGGCTAAAAGTTTTATTGTCATTTTTGCTAAGAAATTTTTCGGCATCTTTGTGAAGTCTTATTTCTTTCGCGTTTCAAGTGTTTGCCTCATATCCTTAATCTTTTTCAATTTCAGTAGTATTGGGAGTTTCAGTGGAAGTGTCAGCAACTTTTTCTTCTGTTACAGTCTCAGCAATCTCTACAACAGGCTCATCTTCTTCAATAAAAACTTCTTCGCCGATTTCATCTTTCATAATCTTATCAAAAGTTGGTCCATCGATTTTCTCAAATTTCATAAGATATTTTGAGAGGAAATGCAATTTATCAAGATTTGCTTTTAGGATTTTTTCAGCTTTATTATATCCAACTTCAATAATTTCACGCATTTCTGAATCAATCTCAGCGGCAACTCTTTCGGAGTAATTGTTAGAGTTTGCATAGTCACGTCCAAGGAAAACTTCGTTGTGGTCTGAGCCATATACCATAGGTCCGAGTTTATCGGAGAAACCATATTTCGTCACCATATTTCTTGCGGTACTGGTTGCACGTTGAATATCATTTGAAGCACCTGTTGATATATCGTCAATAATCAGTTTTTCCGCAACACGTCCGCCGAGTAACACAACGATATCTTCTTCCATTTCAGATTTTGAAACATAAGATTTATCGTTTTCGGGTAACGAAAGAGTATAACCTCCCGCACCGCCTCGGGGAATAATCGAAACTTGGTGAACTTTATCTTGAGTTTCACAATGAAAAGTACAAATCGCATGACCGCTTTCGTGATATGCCGTCAGACGTTTTTCTTTTTCGATAACTTTTCTGGATTTTTTCTCGGGACCAGCGATAACTTTGATAGTCGCTTCTTCAATGTCTTCTTGCAAAATTGCTTTGCGGTCTTTTCTTGCCGCAAGCAAAGCCGCTTCATTTACAAGGTTTTCAAGGTCTGCACCTGTAAAACCTACGGTAGTTTGGGCAATTGTTTTGAGTGAAATATCAGGTCCGAGTGGTTTGTTTCGAGTATGAACTTTGAGTATTTCTTCTCTGCCTTTAACATCGGGTAATCCGACATAAATTTGCCTGTCAAAACGCCCCGGACGTAGTAGAGCAGGGTCAAGAATATCACGACGGTTAGTTGCCGCCATAACTATTACGCTTTCATTGCCAACAAAGCCGTCCATTTCCACGAGCAGTTGGTTAAGGGTTTGTTCGCGTTCGTCATGACCGCCACCAAGTCCAGCACCTCTTTGACGCCCAACAGCATCAATCTCATCAATAAAAATAATCGATGGAGCGTTTTTCTTAGCTTTTTCAAACAGGTCACGTACTCTTGACGCACCGACACCGACGAACATTTCGACAAAATCAGAACCTGAAATTGGAAAGAAAGGACAAGCCGCCTCGCCTGCAACAGCTCTTGCAAGGAGGGTTTTACCTGTACCAGGAGGTCCCAAAAGTAAGACGCCTTTGGGTATTCTTGCACCGATTTCATCGTATTTCTTAGAGTTTTTGAGGAAGTCAACAATTTCTTCGAGTTCTTGCTTTTCTTCGTCAGCACCGGCAACATCTTTGAAAGTTGCTTTTTTGCCTTCTTTATTTTTACCCGAAAAATCAGTTTTTCCGAAGTTATTAAACTTCCCGCCACCGCCTGCTTGACGCATCATAAAGATGAATATCGCAATTCCCATTACAAGAATTAAAACAGTCGGCAAAACAGTAATCAGCCAAGAAGTATCTTTGATTTTGAAAAAATTCTGTTCAACAGGAGATGACGGATTTTTTTCATTATATTTAACACGATAATCTTCTGTCTCATTCAAAAACAACGAAACATTCGGAACTTTATATACAACGGTTTTGTCGGGTGCAGTTTTGAGTCTATATTTTAACTCACCCTCGCCAATATCAAAAGTATACCAAGAAACTTCATAGTTATCAAAATGTTGCATAACTTCTGAATATGTTTGTGTATCTTTACTTTTTGTTAAATTAGGCATCCACATTGTCATTACAAAAATTATAATTGCAGCAATGAATACATAAATTAATATTCCTTTATTTTTGTTGTTTCCTTGCATTTAAGCCTCCTTTTGGATAGTTGCAGGTAACACCTGCCTGTATTTTCGCGATATAGTTCTAATAAATCGTTAGCCTTTTTCTACAGTTTATAAGTTTTATCAGATACTGCTAGCGTCTGTGTTATGCGAGTTATTAAAAAAACGACTATTTGGTTTAAGCCATGTTTTGCGATGAGTACAATGTATAATCGCGATTTATAATCTGCACTGAGATTGTACAAATATTTAAGCATACCATAGTATTATACCCAATTTTAACTTTATGTCAAACTAAAATCACAATATTTTTTTATTATTTTATTTATCCAACAAATAAATATTAAAATGTGTGGATATAAACAATAAATTTAGTATGTAAAAAGCCACTTAATTTAAGAGAAAAACTTGCAAAGGTTATTTAAAATTGAAATTAAGTTAGAGAACGCAAAGGTAAGTCCTTGCTACTCAAAGGGAAAAAGTGAAAAAAGTTGCAGAGGTTTTTGAAACTGAAATTAAATTAGAGAACGCAAAGATAAGTTTTTGTTGTTCAAAGGGAAAAAGTGGTTGCAAATTCTTAAAACTAAAAAAAGTTGCAAAGGTTTTTGAAACTAAAATTAAATTAGAGAACGCAAAGGTAAGTCCTTGCTACTCAAAGGGAAAAAGTGAAAAAAGTTGCAGAGGTTTTTGAAACTGAAATTAAATTAGAGAACGCAAAGATAAGTTTTTGTTGTTCAAAGGGAAAAAGTTGCTCAAAGGGAAAAAAGCTATACATATATTCTTCACATTATTCACATAGTTTTGACACATAAATTATATATAATGGAATGATATGAAAATTAAACGTTCTTTCTTTGTCTATTTGTGTGTACCAATATTATTAATAACCATTTTACAGATGGTTATTATTGCTTCGTCATTTTTTGTGACGGGTACAATGAACCAAATAAGCGAGAATGCTATACACAGTATAGAACTTACCAATGAAAACCGCAGAAATATTTTGCAGGATAAAATGGTGAGCGAATGGGGCAATTTAGACGCATATGAAAAAACTGTTAAAGCTGAGGTAGTTGCTTATTCTGAGCGAAACAAATGTTCGGTTGACGAAATCCTCAATTCACGCGAAAAAATCATAGAAGTTATAAATGATATTTCAGAAAATACACTTGTCACATTGAGATTAAATGGTGCGACAGGGGTTTTTGCAATGTTTATGAGCAATACTGAAAATGTTTTTAACGGCATATATTATCGCGACAGCAACCCACTTATGTCCTCAAATGACTACTCAGACGTTTCACTGTTTGCAGGACCTGTTACAACGGCAAGAAATGTAGGAATTGGGCTTGATTCTTATTGGTCCGAAGTAATGAAAGTGCCGTCTGATCCAAATGATTCGACAAATATTAGTATTATGAAGCCGATTGAAATTTATAAAAATAATATGAAACTCACATCAAAACAAGTAGCATATTGGTCATCACCTCACGTTGTTGATTTTGGTACGGCAGCAAAAGATATTCGGAAATGTATAACTTATGTTCGTCCACTTATCATTGGAAAACAGATTATCGGTGTTATTGGGGTTGACGTGCTTATAAGTGTTTTGAACAGTTATTATCCGTCGAGCGATTTTGGTAATGTTTCCAATACAGGTTATATGCTTTTGCAAGCGACAGAAGAAGACAAGCTGAAAATTTTGAATATTCATGGTGCTTATTTGTCAAGAGAATTTGATGAGAAAGAGTCTTTATCCATAGGCAAAATCCAAGATGCTACGAGTTATTCACTGAACAAAAACAGCGAAAGATACGAAGTTGCTATTGATGAACTTAAAATATACGACAGCAATACACCTTTTGAAAAAGAATCTTGGTATCTGTCCGCTATCGGAAGAGAAAGAGAAATTTTTGATTTAAAATATACCGTAACCACAGGGCTTATATTAAGTGCTTTAATTTCACTTATAGTTTGCATTATTTTACTGTATAGTTATATAAAAAAATCTGTAAGACCTATAAAATACATCATAAATGTTATTAAAGAAAACCAAATTGTTGATATTGAAAAATGTTTGCGAATTCGTGAGTTTATCACTCTTTCGCATATACTCAACCGTTCTTATTATGAACGTGAGGAACTTGAACGCAAGAATATTCTCACTCTTGCGATTGAAATAATCTCACAGAGCACTAATTTAAGAGAAAGTCTTGAAATGGTTTTCTTGAAAATTGTTGAAAACTTACACGTTGAATCTGTCGTTTGTCTTACCTATGACGATGATTTTTGGACCAGTCAGGTTTATTATTCGTTTAATGTGGACCCCGAAGTTACAACAATAAAATACAACGAGAATGAAATTAAACAAATGGCTGTAATTCTCAAACAAAACAGTCAATATACTGAGTTTAAAAAGAGTGACCTTAAATCACAAACTATGATTGCAACTTTCGCGGCATATGATGATACAATGAATTATATCGCTTGCTATCTTTCGGAAAGCGGACAACATCTCGGGCAAATTGTTGTTGCAAAAGATAGTGAATTTTCTATAAACGAAAAGAGAATTCTTTGCGAAATTGCAAATATTATCGCAATTAATCTAAAATCTTCAAATTCTGATGCCGCAAATAAAGCAAAATCAGAGTTCCTTTCACGTATGTCACACGAAATCCGAACTCCGATGAACGCAATTATCGGGCTTACCAAAATGGCAAGTGACAATACTGATGAGCCTGTTGTTACAGATTACCTCACAAAAATAGACACTTCATCAAAACATTTGCTTGCTTTGATTAATGATGTGCTTGATATGAGCAAAATCGAGAGCGGAAAACTTACAATTGAACGCAAACCGTTTAATATTACATCTTTTGTTGAAACAATTTGCACCATTGTGACCCCGCAGATGAGCAATATTAATTTCAAACAGAATATTGAAATTCGCAATGCTGATGTTCTCGGTGATGAATATAGGTTAAGACAAGTGCTTGTTAACTTGCTCGGAAACGCTGCAAAATTTACACCAAGTTGCGGAGATATTATTTTAACAGTAAAAGAAATTGATAAAAACAGATATTATTTCAGTGTCAAAGACAGCGGTATCGGAATTGACGCGAAAGACGCAAACAAAATATTTAACGCTTTTGAACAGGTTGACACTGATAAAAAAACGGCTGGAACTGGCTTAGGTCTTGCGATAAGCAGAAACTTAATCAGTGCTATGGGTGGTAAAATTGAATTAGAAAGCGAACTGAACAAAGGTAGTGATTTCTTTTTCACA
The DNA here is from genome assembly GCA_026000865.1 of Clostridia bacterium. Taxonomy (GTDB): domain Bacteria; phylum Bacillota; class Clostridia; order Oscillospirales; family Ruminococcaceae; genus BNZF01. Next base: position 90,042 of record BNZF01000001.1, on the reverse strand, counting down.
ATTATTCTTGAACAGACTGAAAAAGCTGTTCAAGCCGAGAATTTTGACGAAGCATATGACTTCTCAGGCAAACGCATTTTGCTTGTTGAGGATAATGAAATCAATATCGAAATAACAACCTATTTGCTTACAAAGGCAAAAATTGAGGTTGAAGTTGCTAAAAACGGCAAACTTGGTGTTGAGAAATTTATAAATTCGTCTGAGGACTATTATGACGCAATTTTAATGGATATTCAAATGCCTGTTATGGACGGGTTGACCGCAACCCGTGAAATCCGAAAAAACACCTCACATAAACGCTCTAAAAAAATTCCGATTATTTCAATGTCCGCAAATGCTTTCAATGAGGACGAAAAAAAATCGCTTGAAGCAGGCATGAATGCATCCGTTCCAAAACCAGTAGATATTGACCTATTATACAGAGAACTTACAAAAGTATTATAACAATTGATAATTGATAGAATGGACAATGAACAATAGGTAATTGACAATGGACAATTATGGTGTCGGCTGAATAGTTAATAGTGAACAGGTAATGGAGAGTTGAAAGTGTATAGTTGAAAGGTGCATGTTTTTTTGTGGTAATATTGAAATGCGACCATAAACTAACAATATAATACCTTTCAACTTTACACTATAAACTTTCAACTATCCAGTGTGAGTTAGTTTAACTATATCGTTAATTTACTGTCGCGTTTTGATAGTCTATGAAAATACAACAGTTGCAAATAGGTAATGAGAAAAAAAGTTGCAAAGGGTTTTTAAAGGAGTAATGATTAGAAGTCGCAAGGGAAAGCGTTGCGGCTCAAAGATAAAGAAGTTGCAAATTAATTGAAATAAAAAAGTCGCAAAGGGTTTTTAAAGGAGTAATGATTAGAAGTCACAAGGGTAAATCAAGGTGGCTCAAAATAAAAAACAATGATTAGAAGTCGCAAGGGTAAATCAAGGCGACTCAAAGAAAAAAAGTTGCAAATTAATTGAAATAAAAAAAGTTGCAAAGGGTTTTTTAAAAAAACAATGATTAGAAGTCGCAAGGGAAAGCGTTGTGGCTCAAAATAAAAGGGAGAAAAAAGATGAAGAAAACAATCGCGTTAATTTCTGCAATTACAATGTGTTTTAGCTTTACTGCTTGTAAGGATAAAGAAGGGGTAAAACTTGACCCCAAAAACCCTATAACCGTAACGCTTTGGCATTATTACCAAGGCGAGATTAACAGTGCTTTTGATACTATTGTAGGGAATTTTAATGACAGTATCGGTAAGGAAAAAGGCATAATCATTGAGAGTACACAAATGGGAAATACGACTGATGTTGAAAATGCCGCACGTGCTTCGGCAAACAAAGAGGCGGGAGCAGACGCTATGCCAAATATGTTTTTTGCTTACTCGGATACAGCTTATACTGTTGACCAACTCGGTCTTGTTGCAGATTTGAATGATTATTTTTCGCCTACTGAAAGGTCTAAGTTTAAACAGGAATTTCTTGACGAAGGCAAAATCAACGGTGATGATAAACTTAAAATTATTCCTGTTGCAAAATCGACAGAATGTTTTATGCTTGACGACACGAATTGGAATATTTTCGCTAAAGACACTGGTGTAACTTATGAAATGTTAGCAACTATGGACAGTATTGCGGAAGTTTCTAAAAAATATTACGAATGGACTGACGCGAAAACACCAGATGTGCCGTATGATGGTAAAGCTTTCTTTGGACGTGATTCAATCGCTAATATGTTTATAGTTGCTTCTAAATCTTTTGATGTTGACCTTTACGGTAATGTTGACGGTAAGCCTTTCTTAAATGTTGACGAAACTGTTATGCGAAAAATTTGGGATTATTACTATGTTCCGTTTATCAGCGGATATTATGCGGCTGTTGGAAAATTCCGTTCAGACGATTTAAAAGTCGGTGATATCGTCTCTTATATCGGTTCAATTTCTTCTGCTTCATATTTCCCAAAAGAGATAACTCTTGCGGACGGCTCAACTTATCCTATTGACTGCAAAGTTATGGATGTTCCGATTTTTGACGGCGGTAAAAATGTTATCGTTCAGCAAGGTGCGGGCGTTGTTGTAACAAAAGGCACAAAAGAACAAGAATATGCTTCTTGTGAATTTCTTAAATATTTTACAAAAGACGAAAACAATATCAATTTTTCGGGTATGTCGGCGTATTTGCCTGTCAAAGCTGCTGCTTTCAACTATGATACTATAAAAGCTCAACTTGAAAAATCAAAAATAGATTTAAATCCGATAACAGATATGGTTTTTAAAAATTTATTGAACAATAATAACAAGACTTTCTATACTAATAAACCTTTTGCGGGCGGTATTGATGCAAGAGCTGTCCTCACCGCTTTTGAAAAAAAGTGTGCAAATGATAGAGCAATTGTTGTTTCAGCAGTAGAAACAGGTACTTTACCGCAAGATGCTATCAGCGAACTGAACACAGACGAAAATTTTAAATTGTGGTATAATGAGTTTAAGACATCACTTGAAGAAATTGTGTTTGAAAATAGGTAGGCGTGGTTGGTTAATAGGTATGGTGCAGAGAATGAACACTACACTTATTTACTATTACCTTTTAGTATAAAAAGCAAGTTTTAGGTCTATTATATAGTAATTTCACTTGACATTTATAATGTGGGGACCTCGCCTACGGAGAGGTAGAGTGAAGGCGGCACGCTCGAAATTACGTATGCAATAAGTTTCGGCGTGTTTCACACGCACTCGGCGTATACGCCGAGTGTTGAAATTTGCTTGCAAATTTCAATCGAAACGGTTATAATTGGGAGAAATTTCATGGGCGAGATTGTTAAAACAACAGCTGATATTGGTTTACTTAAAGATAATCAAATTATCGGCAATGTTGAAATTGGTAATAATGTTGAAATAAATTTTAGTGGGAAAAATAATATTTTATATTTTTTCAGTGACAATTCGGTGATTAGTAACTGTATTATAAATTTTAGAGCAAGTAACGCTTTGTTGTTTTGTACTAGTAAAAACATGAAGAATATGAGAGTGTTTTTATACCACAATTGTTGGGTTTATTACAGAAGCGGTTATGTGAACGGTTCTCTTCAAGACGGTACACTGATGTATGTTGACGAAGGAAAAGGCGTTTTTATTAGCAGTAATCATCGCTTTGCCAAAAATATAGTGCTTAGAACAGGCGATATGCACGAAATTTGGGATGCAACAAGCGGCGAACGTATTAATCATTCAAAAAGTATATTTATCGGCGACCATGTTTGGCTTGGTTATGGAACCACGTTACTCAAATCAACACAAATCGGTTCGGGTGCAATTGTTGGACTTGGTTCGGTTGTTGCAGGCAAAAAAATCCCGTCAAACACTTCTTGGGCAGGTAATCCTGCTAAACAAATCAAGACTGCTGTCATGTGGGGGGGGGGGCTTCAGTGCGATGTATTCACCGGAAAAAATTGCAGAGCAGTCCCGCACTGATTACAGAAAAGGTCTTTTCAAAGCAAGCAGTAAAACATTGTCTTTTGACACAATAGATGCCGAAATTTCAGCATTAAAAATTCCGTTTGAAAGGATAGAATATTTTAATAATTTAACTGATGAAAATAAGAATTATTATAGCAGTAGGTTTTATATTTAATTAGGTGATATATACCCCCGCCCGAGTTTAATATCGGACGGGGGATTTTTTATTAATTAAGAGTTATAAAATACAAATTTTATCAATAAAACACACCACTTCACCTATGGATTAACCATTACAATTTCTGTATCGGTTCTATAATAGAAATCACCGTTTTTATTTTTACTAACACTCCCATTATAGCTTTTATGAACAAAATTTTGGGAATTAGATATAGAGAAAATGGTACTGTTTTTCAAGTCTAACAAAGAAAAACCTAAGCGTTCTGGGTTTTCTTTACCATTTAAATAGGCAATATTCATATAAATATAATTTCCAATTAACCCAACGCTACTGACATTGTAAGGAGAATAAGGTAAAATTTTTGTGATTTTTGTCGCTCTATCATAAATATATAATTCTTGTCTTACATAATAACTTGGCTCTGGCAATTTTTCAAAAATAATATATTTGTCATTCCAATCATATGCAGAAATTAGTTTGCAGTCAACACCTGTTTCAAACTCTTCGCCGTTAGTGTTTACGATTATTCCAGTATTGTCTTTTTCATTCTTTTTAAGATACAAAAAGTTGTTCGCAGAAACTTGTATTCTTGCATAAGGACTATTGCAAACAATATCGCGAACAACGGTTCTTTTTTCAGTATTATAACAAACAATATCGAATTTTGCATCCGCAGTTTCAATTGCTGAATGGGTTTCAATCCAATAAACTCCTTTATCATTTGCTGAAAGAACAGGAATTAAGAAAGATTGGGAGGTTTCTTTGGTTGCAAGCGAGATTGAGGTTGCTCCGTTATCAATTTCAGTCGCTTCACCATTTAATTTGATTTTATTTATTTTCCAACGAATATCTTCGTATGTGTCATAATATTGGGCTTCTGACCAAAAAAGTTCCCCATTAAAAATTACGGCTGAATAAATATCTCTTTTATGTTCAGTATCAGACATAAAAAGCTGTTTTTCTTCACCAGTTTTGTTGTCAACTGATACAATTCTATAACGTTTAGTACCAAATTGCCCCATCGGACTGCTGTCAAGAATAAAATAAAATACTTCATTTTCAGTTGGGACGATTATCGTTCCTGTTGACATTGTCAAGTGGTCGTCAATTATATCTTGAGGCAAATTTTCACTTTTCAAAAATTCAACATCGAAAGGAAATTTTTTCGCATTTATTTTTAAAAACTTTAAATTAGATTGTTCCAAATTTTCAAAAGAAAAATCATCAATATTTAATTTTGTGTAATTTTTATCAGATGTATCTTCACCATTAGATGTCGTGGTCTCTCCATCAGATGTGATATTTATACCATCAGATTTTATAGTGCTTTCACCACTATTACCATTTGATTTTTTGTCAATGCACGCTGTTGAAAACAACAGCGTGCATATCAATAAAATTGATATTATTTTTTTCATTCTTTGCTCCTTTTTTTAATAGCAAATTAAATATCTACCATTCGATCCAGATTCAGACGAAATAGTACTCAAAGCATCGGGCACATTTACAGTATGATTTCCAAAATAAGCACCATTATAATGAGGGTCTCTTAATACTACGGTCGAATATTGCTGATCAATTGAACTGATAGCAATATAGTGGTCCAAAGTTACATCACCATAATATGGCAAATTTGTGGTAGAGGCGTGAAGTATTGGAGCACGGTTATATTGCAAACTTGTATATACCTTAGACTTAAATGTGTTTATAGACATCGTTGCCGCAGCATAAAAGCCATATTGCTTGCCGGAAGATGGGATATAATAGTTCAAATCTGCTACGAGTTCGCTCACAAAAGCCCCATCACCATAATCACTCCAAGGATTTAAATTGCGTAGAGTAGTTTGTTTTGCAGCGTTGGTGGTTCCTGCTACATTTGCTTTGTAACCCATTCCATCAATTGCCATTAGTGCCGAAGCATAACCGCAATACCAAGTTGTGCTTTGTTGCACATTTGAAAAAGTAACATAGGCGGTTGTTGATGTTGTTGCCCTTGTTCTTTTTGAAGTTTGTGAAATGTCAATGCGTTTTTGGGTTTCGTCAATTAGGTACTGAGCTGCTCCGTCGGGGCTGAATTCCTGCATTAGCAAAAATTGTGGGTCTTCTTCATAATAAGCAACCACTTCTGCATAGACCTCGTCCCAGTTGTCCTCCCCGATACTCGAAATTGAAAATGCTGATGTCGCGACAAGAGCTGTAGCCATCACTAAGGCGATGACCTTTTTAAATGTTTTTTTCATCCTTGATTCTCCTTAACATTTTTATTTTTTAAAAAAATTATAGCTAAAATATTCCTAAAACGTTTTAGTAATAAGATTATATACTATGAAAAAATTGATGTCAAGCTTTTTCGATAATTATTTTGCTTAAGTTTTACTTAAAATTGTGAATAATTTGCCGAATTATGTCGACAAAAGTTTTCGACAAATTTCGAGTTTTTAAGAAAATATTTCAGTTTTTACGAAAATATTTGTGAAAATTTTTAGCAAAACAATAAGCCGTGAATTTTCTTATCCACGGCTTATTGTTTAATGTTCAATTTCTTTTAATTCTCCGACATACAAAAGGGGGTCTAAACCTTTGCGGGTGTAGTAGTCAGACAAGGCGGCTTTAACGGCTTGTTCGGCAAGCACAGAGCAGTGAAGTTTGACCTCAGGCAAACCGTCCAACGCCTCAATAACAGCTTTGTTTGAAAGTTTAAGAGCCTCATCAATTGATTTACCTTTGATTAATTCGGTAGCCATTGAAGATGTTGCAATCGCCGCTCCGCAACCAAAAGTTTTGAATTTTGCATCAGTAATATTACCCTCGTCAATTTTGAGATACATCTTCATTATATCTCCGCATTTAGCATTGCCAACTTCGCCAATGCCGTCTGCATCATCTATCTCACCCACATTACGCGGATTTGTAAAATGTTCTAAAACTTTATCACTATATAACATATTTTTACCTCTCTTTTTTTTATTTTGAGCCGCTTTTTCCCTTTGAGCCGCAATCTTGTCCTTTGTAACTTTTAACAATTACAACTTTTAGAAACCTTTGCAACTTTTTTAGCATAAATGATTTGTAATCAATGTATTCTCATAGACTATCAAAACGCGACAGTAAACTAACGATATAGTTAAACTAACTCGCGGATAGTTGGCGTGTTCACCACATTTATTACTTCTCCGAGCCACTCGTGTGATTAAACTAACCGCACAGTTGAACGATGTCGCGAGACACAGGCAGGTGTTACTTGCTCTCCGACACTAATCTCTCCCAAAGAGGTGACATCTTTCTTAGTTTTTCAACTATTTCTGGGATTACGCTGAGTACATATTCTGCGTCTTGTTCAGAAAAATCTTCACTAATACTTAAACGTAAAGAACTGTGAGCGACTTCATGGACAAGCCCAAGTGATAAAAGCACGTGAGATGGGTCAAGCGAACCGCTTGTGCAGGCGGAACCGCTCGACGCGGCGATACCTTTCATATCAAGCATTAAAAGCAAACTTTCGCCTTCAATGCCCTCAATCGAGACATTGACATTTCCGCAAAGTCTTTCGTTTTTTGAACCGTTCAGACGTGTATGCGGAAGAGTTAATATTCCGTCTATGAGCTTATTACGAATTGGAGTTAGTTTTTCGATTTTTTCTGGAATATTTTTAACAATATTTTCAATTGCAACACCAAAACCAACTATACCTGCAACGTTTTCTGTTCCCGCTCTTTTTGCACGTTCTTGTCCTCCTCCATGGATAAAGTTCGGCAACAAAACGCCTTTGCGAATGTAGATAATGCCAACGCCTTTTGGCGCGTGAATTTTATGACCTGAAAAAGACGCTAAGTCAACACCTAAATCTTTTAAATCAATTGGCACATTTCCAAGTGCTTGTACAGCATCGGTGTGAAAAATAACTTTTTTTTCTTTACAAACAGCAGCTATTTCTTTAATCGGTTGAATAGTTCCGATTTCATTGTTTGCAAACATTACCGAAACAATCGCGGTCTCTTCTGTTATCGCGTTTTCAATGTCTGTGACTGAGACTAAACCCTCATTTGACACAGGAACATAAGTTACCGAAAAGCCCTCTTTTTCAAGCTGTTCACAAGTATGCAAAACTGCGTGATGTTCAAAGACAGTTGTGATGATATGAGTTTTACCTTTTTCTCGTAAACGGTAGGCCGTAGACCTTATAGCCCAGTTATCACTTTCAGTTCCGCCACTTGTGAAAATTATTTCTTTCGGGTCAGCATTTAAGGCTTTCGCGGTTTTTTCTCTTGCAATTTCTATCGCTTTTTTGCTGTCACGTCCGAGTTTATATATACTTGACGGATTTCCATAGGCATCTTTCAGATATGGCAACATTGCCTCAAAAACCTCATCACCTATTTTAGTTGTTGCGGCATTGTCGCAATATAAAAATTTTTCCATCTTTTTCTTTTTCCCTTTTTTATTCTGTGCCGCAACACTTGCCTTTGCAACTTTTAATCATTGCATCTTCAAAAAACCTTTGCGACTTTTTTATTTTGAGCCACAATGCTTACCTTTGTAACTTTTAATCATTGCACCTTCAAAAAACCTTTGCGACTTTTTTCTCATTACCGATTTGCAATCAATTTATTCTCATAGACTATCAAAATACGACAGTAAACTATTGATACATTAAAGCTATCTCACGGAAACGTCCGTCCGACGGATACAACACTTACTAACTATTAACTTTTAACTACTAACTATGTACCTGTTACTTAATTATATGCCTCTGTTTTTAAAAGTCAACAAGTTTTTACATGATTTTTTCATTAAGCTTATAAAAATGCTTGCAAATAAATGATTTAGAGTATATAATTGACAATGTATTTTTGTATATTGGAGAAGTTATATGAAGTTTTTAGGTAATATCCCTATTTTAGTGAAAGTTTTATTCTTATTAGCGATTTCAATCGGTGGTATATTTGTTTCTTCCCAATTTGACATTAATTGGGCGAAATGGTTGTGCGTCGGAGTTATTACTCTGTTTTTCATATTATTTATTATTGACTTAAAATTAAGTTTTAACTATGTTAACGCGATAACTTTTATGATGTCGATGGGCGATTTTGGGCGACATGTTGACCAAAATCGACAAACCAAAGATGAAATTGGTCAAATTAACACTGCAATGTCAGGAATTATGGAGAATATGAACAGATATACTTCATATATCGCTGAAATTGAGCGTGTTTTGGGCAAGCTTTCAACTGGTGATATGAAAATTGAATTAAAAGAAGCATTTGACCGTGAGTTTGAACCTGTTAAACGTGCTTTGCTGTCGATTTCCTCAACGCTCAATAAGACGCTGTCTTTGGTGAGTTCTTCGAGTTATGAGGTTCATTCTTCTGCGGAACAAGTCGCAAATTCTGCGTTAGCACTTGCAACAACGACTTCAATGCAAGCACAAACAATCAACGACTTACAATTAAATTTAAAATCTGTTTCGGATAGCGTAACACAATCTGCACTTAACGCAAAAAAAGCAGAGGATTTTTCTAAACTTGCAGAGAGTGAAGTTAAAAATTCTGTTTATCATATGGAAGATATGTTACGTGCAATGGACAACATGCAAAAGACTTCCGCAGAAGTTTTAAAAATTATTAAAGTTATTGATAATATTGCTTTTCAGACAAATATTCTTTCGCTTAATGCAAACATTGAAGCAGCAAAAGCAGGTGAATTGGGTAAAGGTTTTGCTGTTGTTGCAACAGAAGTTCGGCTTTTGGCAAACAAATCTGCCGAAGCGGCAAAGCAAACATCAACGCTAATTAAAGCTAACGTTAAAGCAGTTCACGACAGCGGAGAAGTTGCTGATAACACATCAAAAGCCCTTGAACAAGTTGACGTTCAGACTAAGGCAACAATGGAATTGATTTCAAAAATCGCGGTATCTGCGAATGAACAAGCTCATGCAGTTGCAAGTTGTGCAGAGGCGATTTCTGGTTTCGCGGACAGTGTGCAATCTGTTGCGTCTTCTGCAATCGGTAGTTCCGAGGCAGGACAACACCTAACAGAACAAGCAGACATTCTAGCAGACGAAGTGGCGAGATTTAAAACTTATTGATAATTTGCAGGTAGCACCTGTACACATTTTCGGAAGGTAGCACCCGCATGCATTTTCAGCAGGTAGCACCTGCATGCATTTTCAGCAGGTAGCACCTGCATGCATTTTCAGCAGGTAGCACCTGCATGCATTTTCACGAGATAGCTTTACTGTATTAATAGTTTACTGTCGCGTTTTGATATTTTAATAAGAAATACATTGGTCGCAAATCAGTAAGGGGAAAAAAAGTCGCAGTGGCTCCAAAAAGGTGCAATGATTAAAAGTTGCAAAGGCAAGCGTTGCGGCTCAGAATAAAAAAGTTGCAAAGGCAAGCGTTTCGGCTCAGAATAAAAAAGTTGCAAAGGCAAGCGTTGCGGCTCAGAATAAAAAAGTTGCAAAGGCAAGCGTTTCGGCTCAGAATAAAAAAGTCGCAAAGGCAAGCGTTGTGGCTCAGAATAAAAAAGTTGCAAAGGCAAACGTTGCGACTCAGAACAAAAAAGGAAAAAATGGAAAAAACAGAAAAGAAAATTCAAAGTTTAATTGATATTCCAGTGCCTTGTACTGTGTGGACAGTTCAGGCTGAATTTGTCACGGCTAATCAGAAATTTTTAGAATTGCTTGGAATATCAAAAATTGATGAATTGAAAAATAATTTGCACAAATATGATGTGGATACCGATTTAGTAGAGGTATTCATTAACAGTGTTCCAAAGGCTGTTGAGGATGGTATCAGCGAGTTTAACTATATCCACCGCCATGTTAGCGGGCATGTTATTGAAGTTAACGTTACACTTGTTAAAAGAAATGTTGATGATTTTGTTTTTCTTGTTGCATATACAAAAGAAAAATCAGAAGAAAACTATCAAAAACAAATGCTTGAAAAAATGAAATTTTGTGAGGACCTTGACAAATACAACATAATCGCTTGGATGTTTGACGAGGACCGTAAACGTTTTCACAATAAATCTTTTGAGACGTTCACAAGCTATACGTACAAGGAATTAACTCACGATTTAGATAATATTTATAAATATTTTTTACCGGGTGACGCAGAGCGTTTCAAAGCGTTTCACCAGGAGTTTATCGATGGTAAACGCACTTATGGTGAAATTGAAGCTGCTTATTATAACGGTCATGGTGAAGTGCGTTATATTAAAGATACTGTTGTTGCAAGTAATTTTAACAAAAGTGGCAAAAAAGTTTTTACCGCTATTGCTACTGATGTCACGGGAGAGAGAAATTATTACAAAAAAACGGAGTATGAATTAAATACTTTGCGGGATGCTGTTAAGTTTTGCGGAGCGTTTGCTTGGACATGGAACGGAATTAAAAATGAGTTTAAACTCTTGTCGGCAGACCTTGAAAATCTCGGACTGTCCGAAGATGATTTTGTTGGCACTTTTGAACAAATTGTTGATAATGTTGTTCATCCAGATGATAAAGAGCTGTTGAAAAACGACATTTATAGATGTATAACAGAAAAATCAAGCCGATATGTTAATCGTTTTAGAGTACAAAACCGTCGAACGGATGAATGGCTTTGGTATGAAAACTACGGCAGACTTAAATTCAATGAGAATAATGAATGTGCAACAATATCTGGTGCGTTGATTAATATTGATACTTCAATTAAGAATGAAAATTTTCTTATGGAGATTAATAAGCAGGATAAAAAAACAGCAGATGCACTTTTCAAAAACTCCAACCAAGTTATGTTTATGTTTGATGATTCATTTAATCTTATCGATTATAATGGAGCTTTCTTAAAAACTCTTCATAACCACAGAGAATTTAATGTTGAGGACTTTTTTTCCAATGTATCAGATTATGTTGTACGTAATAAAGATAACGAAAAAGAGATCGAACCTGTTAAGGCAATGCTTGCAAAAGCACTTGTAAACGGCTCTCACCGCTCAAAATCAACATTAAAAGTTAATAACAAAACATCAGTATTTGATATTTACTATGTACGTATTCCATATAAAAGTTCTTTCGCGGTGGTTTGCTATGCTAATGATATTACAGAACTTAACTATTCAATTGAGGCTTATGGAAAAATTGCAGAAATTGTTACAAAGAAAAATGACGACCTGCAACGTCAGGCAAATTTGCTTAAAGCACTTAACGAAATGTGCCTAATTCTCTTTTCAAGTAACGAAGGTGAATGGCAATCAATGGTTCATGAAGCTTTAAAAATCGTTAAAGTTGTAACAGACAGTGACAGGATTTCAATTTGGCGAAATGAATATGTTGACGAAAAACTTTTTGCAAAGAAAATAGCAAGTGTTGGTGGAAAACCTGGCGAAAGTGGTGTATCAAAATTCTCATACGGAGCTTTTAATCTCAACTTAAAAGAGGAAAAATTTATATCTGAAAATGCAAAAGAATCTAAAAATAAATTGCTTTCAGATTATGTAATCAATACTGCGGGTATTCATCACTATACTTTGGTAAGTATATTTTTGGGTGGTGAATTTTGGGGTGTATTTGCGATTATGTATAATACTCCTGACCATACATTTTCATGGCCCGAAATTAATGTACTTTCACAAATGAGTGTGAACTGTGCCAATGCTGTTTTGATTTCAGAACATTCATACGCTCTTGTTGAGGCAAATAAAGCAAAATCACAATTTCTTTCGTCAATGTCACATGAAATCCGCACTCCAATGAATGCGGTTATCGGTATGACACAGCTTGCACGCAAGACGAATGATATGTACAAAATCAACAGTTATCTTGAAAAGATATTTGAAAACTCGCATAGACTTATGAATTTAATCAATAATGTTCTTGATATGTCTAAAATTGAGAGCGGTAAACTTTTTATCTCCGAGAATGAATTTGATTATATTAAAATGGTTGAGAAAGTTATAAATACCATTCAAGATTCTGCAACCGAAAAGAAAATATCTATAAAAATACGTTATGATTATAAATTTGAAAAACATATTTGGGCTGACGAGTTACGGCTTTCACAAGTAATTCTTAACCTGCTTTCAAATGCTGTTAAATTTACTCCTGTTGACGGTAAAATTGAACTGCGAACAAGCATTATCACGAGAAATGTTTATGCTGATGATGTCTGCGAAGAAAAATATTTTTTGCTTGTTGAAGTTTCAGATACGGGTATCGGCATCTCCGACGAAGCAAAACCAAGACTTTTCAGTTCTTTTGAACAAGCTGACAACACTATCACGCGTCAATATGGCGGAACAGGTCTCGGGCTTGCAATCTGCAAACAAATTGTTGTTTTGATGGGCGGTGATATTGAAATTGATAGTACTATCGGCAAAGGTTCAACTTTTCACTTTGAAATTCCCTTTGAATGGGGAAGCAATTTGCGTGTTGATTCTGATATGGAAGTCACTCTCAGTGATGTGAGAATATTGATTGTTGATGATGACTTGCCGATTTTAGAATATTTTACTGAAATATTAAAAACTTATTATATTGCCTGCGAAACGGCAGATAACGGCAAAACGGCAATTGAACTTATCGGTGAAGCTGTTAAAACTGAACATCGTTATGACATTGCGATTATCGATTATAATATGCCCGATTCAATGGGCGATGCTGTTGCAAAAAAAGTTAAAGAAATCTCTCCTCACACGAAAATAATTATGATTTCTGCGTTTAGTTGGAGCGATATACGCGATTATTTCCAAAGTATTGAAGTTGATTTTATGCCTAAACCTGTTTTGCCGTCTGATATTTATAATAAAATCATGCAAACTATTAATTATACAGGTGCTGTTTTTCTGGGTTATAATTTCAAAGGAAAGCGTATATTATTAGTAGAGGATATTGAAATTAACCGATTAATCGTAACGACAATGCTTGAAGAAACCAAAGCTATGATTGACGAAGCGATAAATGGCGAAGAAGCGCTTAAACTGGTTAAAAACTTTAATTATGACCTAGTCCTTATGGATATGCAAATGCCTGTTATGGACGGGGTTACAGCTACTAAAAAAATCCGTCAGTGGGAACAGGAAAATAATACTCCGCAAATGCCGATTATCGCAATGACCGCAAATGCTTTCAAAGAAGATGTTGAAGAATGTCTCGCAGCAGGTATGAACGCTCATATCTCTAAACCAATTGATTCTGAAACATTTATGAAAACGCTTAACAGTTATTTGAATGGGTAGCAATAAATAGGTAACAGGTAATAGTGAACAGGTAATAGGTGTGGTGGACGCCGACACTTACGTGAGTTATTATAAAAGAATAATTATTTTACTTTCGCGTTTTGCGAGTTCATAGTAGAAATTCTTATAAAAGTCGTAAAACGCGACTATTAACAACAATACAATACCTTTTAACTTTACACTTTCAAAATTTTCAACTTTCCGATACCCCGCGTAAAACGCCGTCCGCAGGACGAAATTACAACTATTAACTATTACACTATTAGCTATTAACTGGATACACTATAAACTATGCAACAAAGGATAAAACTATGAAATACTTGGTATTACTCTGTGATGGTATGTCAGACTATAAGGTACAGGAACTTGATAATAAAACACCGCTTGAATACGCGAATACGCCGAATTTTGATGAATTGGCTAAAACAGCGAAAGTTGGAGTAATTAAAACTGTTGACGAGGATATGTCACCAGGTAGTGATATTGCTAACCTTGCAATTTTGGGATATAACCCTAAGAAATATTATACAGGTCGTTCACCTCTTGAAGCGGGTAGTATCGGCATTGATATGAGCCCAACTGATGTGTCTTTGCGTTGTAATCTTATTACAATTGAGAACGGAATAATGAAAGATTATTCTGGTGGTGATATTTCTACTAATGACGCGAAAATATTAATTGAAAAGTTAAAAAAAGAATTTGATAATGATGACTTTACACTCTATTCGGGTGTGGCGTATCGTCATTGTTTAATCTGGAATAATGGTATTTTGGATGGACTGAACCTTACACCTCCGCATAATATTACGGACAAAGAATTTGCGGAATATTTGCCGAAAAATGAGAAATTATTAGATTTAACAAAGCGTTCTTGGGATATTCTTAAAGGTGAAAAAGCAAATTCAATTTGGCTTTGGGGCGAGGGTAAAAGGGCGGAACTTGATGATTTTGAAAAGAAATATGGGCTGAAAGGGTCAATGATTTCTGCTGTTGACTTGCTCAAAGGTATTGGAAAATTTGCCAACATGAATGTAGTTGATGTTGATAAAGCAACAGGTTATATTGATACGAATTTTGCTGGTAAAGCAAACGCTGCGATTGAACAGTGGAAGAACGGACAAGATTTAGTCTATATTCATGTTGAAGCCCCTGACGAGTGCGGTCACAGAGGTGAAATTGCCAACAAATCAAAATCTATTGAATTAATTGACAAGCAAATTTTGGAACCAATTTTGGCTTGGCTTAAAGAAAACAATCTCGATTATAAAATATTGATTACCCCCGACCATGCAACCCCTCTCGTTTTGAAAACTCATACTCGTGATGCCGTTCCTTTCTTAGTTTATAACAGCACAAAAACTTACGAGGGTGTTACTCCTTTCAATGAAGACATGGCGAAAAGCACAGGTCTTTTAATCGAACCGGGATACACTATTATGCAGGAGTTTATCAATTCGTTTTAGGGATTTTTTATTTCGGTTGCACTATCTCTATTTTAACTGGCTCTATTTTAACTGGTTTGCAACTGAATTGTAAGTTAATGGGTAATATGCGAGTTAAATAGATAACAGGTATGGTGTTATGCTTCGCGGCACGTGTACGCGGGGTGAGTTGAAAATTTATAGTGTAAAGTTGAAAGTTGTGGTGCTTCGGCGACAATCGCGAGTTATTTTAACTATACCGTTAGTTTACTGTCGTGTTTTGATAGTCATGAGAATACACTGATTGCAAATTATTAAAGCTAAAAAAGTCACAGTGGCTCCAAAAAGGTGCAATGATTAAAAGTCGCAAAGGCAAGCGTTGCGGCTCAGAATAAAAAGGTCGCAAAGGCAAGTGTTGCGACTCAGAATAAAAGGTTGCAAAGGCAAGTGTTGCGACTCAGAATAAAAAGGTCGCAAAGGCAAGCGTTGTGGCTCAGAATAAAAAAGTCGCAAAGGCAAGCGTTGTGGCTCAGAATAAAAAAGTCGCAAAGGCAAGCGTTGTGGCTCTGAATAAGAAAGGTGCAAAGGCAAGCTCCGAGTGCCCAAAATAAAAAGATGTATAAAATAATTCAAAAGCAAGAGTTAAATAATTCTGTGGTATTAATGGAATTGCATGCTCCTTTTGTTGCGAGACACGCACAGGCGGGACAATTTGTAATTTTGCGAATTGATGAATTTGGGGAGAGAATACCGCTCACAATTGCAAATTATGACCGTGTGGCAAAGACTGTTACGATTATTTTTCAAGTCGTTGGGTTTACAACCACTCGTTTGGCAAAATTGAAAGTTGGAGATAGTATCGCCGACGTTGCAGGACCTCTTGGCAACGCTACTCCCATATCTGAAAATACTAAAAAAGTCTGCGTAATCGGTGGAGGCGTTGGCTGTGCGATAGCATATCCGCAAGCACTTGAACTCCACAAAAAAAACATTGAAACAGATGTAATAATCGGTTTTCGCACTAAGGAACTTATTATCCTTGAAAATGAGTTTGGACAAGTTTCTGATAACTTGACGATTTGTACTGACGACGGTTCTTATGGTCAAAAAGGTTTTGTGACAGATGCACTTGAAGCGAAAATTTTGGGCGGTGCGAATTATGATGTTGCAATTGCGATAGGTCCTGTTCCAATGATGAAATTTACTGCGTTGGTTGCAAAAAAACACAATTTGCCGATAATTGTTTCACTTAATCCGATTATGATTGACGGAACGGGAATGTGCGGTTGTTGCAGAGTTACTGTTGGCGGACAAACTAAATATGCGTGTGTTGATGGTCCTGATTTTGACGGTTATTTAGTGGATTTTGACGAATTAACTCGCAGAAATAACACATATAAAAAGCAAGAGGAACATATTTGCAAGATTGGAAGAAGTGCAATTAACGGTGAAATCGGAGGTGAAATCGATGGCGAATATGTCTTTTGAAAAAGTTAAAATGCCTGAGCAAGACCCTTCAACTCGTGCAGGTAATTTTAAGGAAGTGTCTCTTGGTTATACTGCTGAAATGGCTGTTGAAGAGGCGAAAAGATGTTTGAATTGTAAAAACAAGCCTTGCATTGATGGTTGCCCTGTTAATGTTGATATACCCACTTTTATCGCCGAAGTTGCTGAGAAAAATTTTGAAAAAGCATATAAAATTATCACAAAAACTAATTCGCTTCCTGCTGTTTGCGGTAGAGTTTGCCCGCAGGAAGTTCAATGTGAGGGTAAATGTGTTCGCGGAATAAAAAATGAGCCTGTTGCAATTGGACGGCTTGAAAGATTTGTTGCAGACAGTCAACTTAGTAAAGTTTCTGAAAAAACTAAAACTTTTTCAATTAAAACCAACGGCAAAAAAGTAGCGGTTATCGGTGCAGGTCCCTCTGGGTTGACTTGTGCAGGTGATTTAGCGAAGAATGGTTTCGCAGTCACAATTTTTGAGAGTTTGCAAGTTGCTGGTGGAGTTTTAATGTATGGCATACCTGAGTTTCGTTTGCCGAAAGCAATTGTTCAAAAGGAAATCCATAATCTTTGCAAACTTGGTGTCACTATTCAAACTAATGTTATTGTTGGTAAGAGTATTACAATTGATGAGCTGTTTGCGGACGGATATTCCGCTGTGTTTATCGGTACGGGTGCAGGGTTGCCAAGCTTTATGAATATCAAAGGCGAGTCTCTGGGCGGTGTGTTTTCCGCGAATGAATATCTCACCAGAATTAACCTTATGAAAGCACAAAAGCCGAACTATGATACGCCGATTTTTGAATCGAAAGACGTTGTCGTTGTTGGTGGAGGAAATGTCGCCATGGACGCGGCAAGATGTGCTTTGCGAACAGGTGCTAATGTTAAAATAATCTATCGCCGCTCGGAAGAAGAAATGCCTGCTCGTAAAGAGGAAATTCACCACGCCAAAGAAGAGGGCATTGAGTTTTTAACTCTTAACAATCCCACGGAAATTATCGGAGATAACAGCGGTTTTGTAAAAGCGATAAACTGCGTTAAAATGGAACTTGGTGAACCTGATTTAAGCGGGCGACGCTCGCCGATAGTTGTTCAAAATTCAGAATATACGCTCGAATGTGATACAGTTATTATGGCAATTGGCACGTCACCCAATCCGCTTTTGCGTAACACAACAAATGGTCTTGAAGTTAATAAACGCGGTTGTCTTGTTGTTGACGAATATTTAGAAACTACCCGCAAAAATGTTTATGCAGGCGGTGACGCTGTTACAGGTGCGGCAACCGTTATCCTCGCCATGGGAGCAGGGCGGAAATCCGCTTTGCGGATTTCCGAGTTAATAGGTGTCGGATAGTTGAAAGTTTATAGTGTAAAGTTGAAAGTGCGGGGAGCCCCCGCTGGCGTTTCGCGGGGTAGTTTAACTCAGTTGATAGTTTACTCCACGCGGGCGATTAGTAATTATAATTATCCTCGAAATCACTGGTTGCAAACCAGTAAAGAGAAAAAAGTCGCAAAGGTGTCGGATAGTTGAAAGTTTATAGCGTAAAGTTGAAAGTTGTGGCGTTGCCTTCGGCGACAGTCCGCGATGTAGTTTAAACGAGCAGTTAGTTAATGGTCGCGTTTTATGGGTTTAACTTTTAAGCCAATGGTTGCAAATTAGCTAAAGTAAAAAAGTTGCAAAGGCTTTTTTATAAGGTGTAATGATTAAAAGTTGCAAGGGCAAGCGTTGCGACTCAAAATAAAAAAAGATTGACTTTGAGGATAATATCTACTATACTGTTTTGAGCAGGGAAGCAAATTATTTTATAAAAAGATTTTTACAAAAAACAGGAGTTTTAAAAGATGAATTTTACATTACTTGCAGAAAGCACAACAACAGCAGGAGATACATCGGCATCGGGGTCACTTATTGGTATGATGATACCAATGGTTTTAATCATAGTGTTTTTTTGGATTATTATGATACGACCGCAAAAGAAAAAAGAACAAGCGGCGGCTCAAATGCGTCAAAGTGTGCAGATTGGCGATGAAATTTCTACAATCGGTGGTATTGTTGGTATTGTAATCAAAAAAGATACCGATACTATTGTTATCGAAACAGGTGGCAATAAATCCCGCTTACGCATAAAAATGGGAGCTGTTCAAGAAAATATAACTGCTCGTGAGGCTGCCGAAGCTGCTGCAAAAGCTGTGAAAGACAAGAAAAAAGCTGCTTTGGAAATGAAAAACACAGACAAAAAATAGGCGGGCAACGCCCGCCTGTGTTCCGCGTTATAGTTTTACTGTGTACGGTTAGTTAACTCACGTGGACGACGGGCAACTGTGTTCTGCGTCATAGTTTTACTGTGTGTTAGTTAACTCACGCGTACCGCCTGTGTTTCGCGTTATAGTTTTACTGTGTGTTAGTTAACTCACGCGTACCGCCTGTGTTTCACGTCATAGTTTTACTGTGTACGGTTATTTAACTCACGAGGACGGGTAGATAATTGAAAGTGTAAAGTTGAAATTTGTGGTGCCCGCCTGACGACGGATTTTACACGAGATATTTTAACTTATTTGATAGTTTACTGGCACGTTTTAATAATCTATGAGAATACATTGGAGGCAAATCAATTAGGAGAAAAAAGTCGCAGTGGCTCTTAGAAAAGTGCAATGATTAAAAGTTGCAAAGGCAAGCGTTGCAGCTCAAAATAAAAAAGTTGCAAAGGCAAGCGTTGCAGCTCAAAGGGAAAAATCAGGAGAAAAAAGTCGCAGTGGGTATTAAAGGGTGCAATGATTAAAAGTTGCAAAGGCAAGTGTTGCGGCTCAAAATAAAAGAATGAAGGTTCGTGTTCCGAAGGTTAATAGTAAGAGTTTAGAACAAATTATTGATAGTGGGATAACTCTCAGTATTGGTATGATTGTTAAGAATGAACATAAACATATCAGGAACTGTCTTGAAGCGTTGCAACCGCTTAGGGACGCTGTTTCTTGTGAGTTGATTATTGCGGATACTGGGTCAACTGATGACACTTTTGATATCTGCAAGGAGTTTACTGAGCAGGTTTATCATTTTGAATGGGTTAACGATTTTGCTGCTGCACGTAACTCGACAATTGCTCGTGCAAAAGGCATGTGGTATATGTTTATTGATGCGGACGAGTATCTTGATAAAGATATTTCTGCAATGGTTCAGTTTTTTTCTGACCCTGTAAACAAATATCTCTGTGCGACTTATATAATCAAAAATTATGACTATGCGAGTTGGCTGACTACTAATTTTCCTGCACCTCGTATTGCAAGGAATTTACCGTCTTTGAAATTTATCGGACGAATACATGAATGTCTTGATGTGCCGAATGAGTTTTATAATCTTCCGACTATCGCTCATCATTATGGTTATGTTTATCAAACCCAAGAGGATCGCGATATAAAATGGAAACGCAATCGCGATTTGATGTTGAAAGAGCTGGAAGCAACACCGAATGATGTGCGTTTGCTCACTCATTTAGCTGATGTTTCTGACCCTGATGAGAGAGAAAAATATCTCCTCAAAGCGTTAGATATTTTGCATAAGGAGGATTATGCAAAGCTTGATTTAAAAAAAGATATTTATACCCAAAATCAAATGTATCGCTGTAAAGTTTACATTTCACTTTGTGTGCATTTTTCTGGTGACAATAACGATTTTGAAACTTCTTATAAATATGCAAAAGAATATTTTACCATAAATGAGTACAAAAATACTTGTGGTGCGATTGATATGTATGTGCTTTTGGGTGAGGCTTGTTCCCATACCAAACGCTGGGAGGAATCTTTCACCGCGTATGAAAACTATTTTAAGGTTTATGAAAAACTGCAAAAAGGTACGCTTAATAATTTTGACAAACCGATAATGTCGTTTTTTAATGATACACCTTTGATGTATCTTAATAATAAATCGCATTATATTACAGCACTTGGACAAGGCGGACAATATGATAAATCACACGAACAACTTGAAAGTATTGACATTAATTTAATCGCGTTAAGTTCATATAACGATTTTTGTCTTGGAATTAATTCCATTATGGAAAGTTCAAAACGTTTTGACAGATATGTTAATATTTATCGTAATGTTCAAAAAACTAACGACTCGTATAGGCTTGAAACATTTATTGATATTATGGAGAGTTATTACCGCAAAAATCCGTCCGACAGAGAGCAATTTGTTAATAAAATTGCCGATACAAATGCAACTGATATTCCTTTTGTTCGGTTAATGCAGTTGCTTAAAAAGGATAAGTCAGGGGAGAATGTTGCTGAGGATTTGCAAGAATATTTCTCTTCACTGAAAGAAATTAAAACAGGTCAAACAGAAGCTGTTTATCTTGCATTGAAACATAAAGTATATTTTTCAAACCTTTATAAAACAGCAAATTATAACAGAGTGCAATTGATTTTTACAGATTTACTTTCGATACACGGTGCGGAATATATCAATTTTGTTACGGAATATTGTGAATATGAAAAGTTTACAAATAATATTTCAGAAATCTTTTGGGCTGTAACGATGATGTATTTTGCAACAAAGAAAAGCGAAAATCTGCCATATAACTTGAAATTAGAAGTTTATGATAAGTTTAGTAATTTTCTGGCGGATTTTGTTTATAATGTTTATAACCCCGATTTGCTTAACAAAGATGATGTTGAAATTTTGCCTCCTTTATATAGGTTTGGTTTTTATATCGGCAAGGCGAAATCTTCCCTCGAAAACGGCGATAAAATCGGTTATATCCGAGCGTTAAAAGACGGTTTGAGTCTTTGCGAGGAAATGAAAGATTTGGTTACTATTTTTATCAAAGAGTTTGAGAAAAGCATGCGTTCCGCGTCATAGTTTAACTTATTTGACAGTTTGCTTTACGCGGACGGGTAGATAGTTTAAAGTTGAAAGTGAAAGTTGAAATTTGTGGTGTCTGCCTGACAGCGGATTTTACACGAGATATTTTAACTTATTTGATAGTTTACTGGCGTGTTTTAATAATCTATGAAATTCATTGGTTGCAAATTAATTAAACTAAAAAAGTCGCAAGGGATTCTAATAAGGTGAATGATTAAAAGTTGCAAAGGCAAGCGTTGTGACTCAAAATAAAAAAGCGGCTCAAAATAAAAAGGAGGTGAACGGGGTCGGTTCATTTTAAGACAGAATAAATGTCTGCGGAGTTAAAATAAAAATTTCTAAAAAATATGCCGCGAAAATGGAGCCGTGCCCTGCACGGTGGGAGCGATAATGGAAAATAAAAGAATAATTGTTACAGGTGGAGCGGGTTACATTGGTTCACATACTTGTGTTGAATTGATTGAACAAGGATATGAGCCAGTTATAGTAGATAATTTTTGCAATTCTTCTCTTGATAATGTTGACGCAATCGAAAAAATTACAGGGTTTCGACCAAAAGTTTATGAAACTGATATTACAAAAAATTTGTCTACTGTTTTTAAATTAAGTAATATTTTAGCGGTAATTCATTTTGCGGGTTTAAAAGCAGTCGGTGAGAGTTGCGAAAAACCAATGGAATATTTGCGAGTTAATGTTGGTGGTACAGTTAATTTGCTTGAACACATGAACCAAGCGAATGTTAAAAAAATCGTATTTTCGTCCTCGGCGACGGTTTACGGGGATATTAACCCTGTGCCCTTTGTTGAGACAATGCCTCGAAGTGCTGTAAACCCTTATGGTTCAAGTAAAATAATTTGCGAGGATGTAATTCAAATTGCTTGTAAATATCAAAATGTTAAAGCAGTTGCTTTGAGATATTTCAACCCGATTAATTCTCATGACAGCGGTCTTTTGCCAGAAAAACCTATCGGCAGACCGAACAATATCTTCCCAATTATTGAGTTGTCTGCAAGCAAAAGAAGAATTATGAGTGTATTTGGGAATGACTATGACACTCCTGATGGTACTTGTGTTCGCGATTATATTCATGTTTGCGATTTAGCCATAGGTCACATCAAAGCTCTTGAATATCTTGATAAAATTGACAACGGTATTTTTGAAGCGATTAATCTTGGCACAGGTCGCGGAATGAGCGTGCTTCAACTGATAAAAGGCTACGAAAAAGCGAAAAAAACTAATGTCTTTTTTGAGTATGCTGAGCGTCGTCAAGGTGACATTGCAGTGAGTTATGCGGACGCTTCCAAAGCGAAAAAAGCATTAGGCTGGAAAACGAAGAGAAAACCCATCTAATTAGTTAATAGGTAATAGTTAACAGTTAATAGTTGCCCAGTCTGTTTAACGGCGGACGTTACGCGGGGTAGTTTAATGTAATATTAGTTTTAACTCCGCGTTTTGCGGGTGTATAGCAATTTGACTTTTTATAGACTATATTGGCTTATATATTAACAAAAATATACAAATTATTGCGAGGCGTGCCTCGCTGTCTGTGAGGGTGGGTAGCACGCCCCACGCCCATATTATGAGATTTATCTATGATTTAAAAAATAGTCTATAAAAACGAAAATTGTTATATATTATATGAAAGTATATTGGTCAATCATATATGCGAAAGAAGTTGCGGTGATTCAAAAAGACTTATGTGTGCAAACTATTTATTTTATGCCAAAGCCAGTAAAGTTGCAATTTTATCAAAATAAAGATAGAGTAAACAGGAGTGTACACCCTTAAAGAGTATTGAGGACCAAAAAAAGAAAAAAATGGGAAAAATTGAGATTTTAGACTCAACTTTGCGTGATGGTTCACAGGGAATAGGGATAAGTTATACCGTAAAAGATAAACTCCAAATTGTTAAAATACTTGATGATTATGGCGTAACTTATGTTGAAGCGGGTAATCCTACTTCAACTTTTAAGGATATTGAGTTTTTTCATGAAGTCCAAAAACTTAAACTTAAAAATTCTAAAATTGTTGCGTTTGGTTCAACTCGCAGAAAACATACGACTACCCAAGAGGATAAAGGCTTAAAAGTTTTATTGGAAACTCATGCTAAATATATCACTATATTTGGAAAATGTTCACTTTTTCACACAGAAAAAATACTCAAAGTAACTGAGACTGAAAATCTGAAAATGATTTTTGAAACGATTGAATATCTTACTTTAAAAAATAAAAAAGTTTTCTTTGACGCGGAGCATTTTTTTGAAGGTTATAAGAATAATTCAGCCTATGCAATTGAGTGTCTTAAACAAGCACAAAATGCGGGAGCGGTTCGATTAGTGCTTTGTGATACTAATGGCGGTACTTTTCCACAAGATATTGAAAAAGCTGTAATTGATGTAAAAAAAATATTAAACATACCAATTGGTATACATTGCCATAACGACATTGACTGTGCAACCGCAAATACCATTGTCGCTGTGAACGCGGGAGTAACTCATATTCAAGGGACTTTTATCGGTATTGGAGAGCGTTGTGGAAACACAAATCTTTCTGCGGTTATTCCGAGTTTGCAATTAAAAGCAGGTTATGACTGCAATGTTAACGTTAAAAAATCTACTGAAACGGCTTTGAGAATTGCTGAGATTTCAAATATCAAACTGTCGGAAGAAGCAGCATATGTCGGCAAGAACGCCTTTTCACATAAGGCAGGTATGCATGTTGATGGGGTTTTAAAGGCGACTGAAAGTTTTGAGCATATCGAACCCGAGCTTGTTGGAAATGAGCGGAATATAGTCCTTTCTGAGGCGGCGGGAAAAAGTCTTATAATCGAAAAAATAAAAAAAATAGCTTCTGATATTGTTAATGATGAGGTAATAATCAATCAGTTGGTTGATGTGATTAAACAGCATGAATTCAGAGGGTTTACATATGAATCCGCTGAGGCATCGTTTGAGTTATATGTGTTAAAATATCTCGGAAGGTTAAAAAGTTTTTTTAGCGTTGAATATTATCAAGTTAGTGCAACAAAAGATTCCAGAGACGAAAATTTGAATGTTGCGGCAATAAAAGTTAAAGTAAAAACTAAAAGCGGTGGGAAAACTGAAATGGCAGCGGCAGAGGGCACAGGTCCTGTTAACGCAATTGATAAAGCGTTACGGCAGGCATTGTCAATGTTCTATCCGAAAATTTTTACAATGGGATTAGTTGATTATAAAGTGCGTATAATTGATAGTATTTCGGCGACAGCGGCTATCACAAGAGTTTTGATTGAGAGTTCGGACGGACTGCATTCTTGGAATACAATTGGTGTTTCGCAGGATATTATCGAGGCTTCTGTAAATGCTCTTACAGATAGTTTGGTGTATTATTTACATCACTATTCGAGATAATTTTAAAGAGATAAATTGATACATTATCGGTTATTTATAACAGTATTTGTGATAAGTGTAAAGTTTGAAATTAATATTTGTCTGTGATATTTATAACATTATTTGTTATAAATGTAGAGAAAAACAAGGTAAAAAATGGACAACAGAGAACTTTTGGTTACAATGCGTGAGAGGGGCAGGCTTCCGCATTCAATTTTGTTTTACGGTGAAACGGATAGAACTGAAATGGCATTGTTCACCGCTCAAACAATTTTGAAAGATGAAAATCCGAAAATAATTGCTGAAAACAAACATCCCGATGTAATTTGGGTGGAGCATTCTGGCAAGCTCGGAGGTTTTTCTGTTGAAACAATTCGCAATACTTGTGCGGACGCTTTTATAAAACCGAATAATTCTTCCGCGAAAGTGTATATCTTTGATGGAGCGGACAATATCACAAATCAGGCTCAAAATGCTCTGCTAAAACTCGTTGAAGAACCGCCTGATACAGTCTATTTTATCTTCACGGCTAAAAGCAAAAGCGTATTTCTCGATACTATGATTTCGAGAATGACTTGTTTATCTTTGCCAAATTCAGAAAATTCAGAAAATACTATTCAAAATGAACTCGTGGCGAAAACAATTAACGCTGTCCTTTGCAATAATGAATTTGATGTTTTAACTTTACTTTCAAGTATCGAAAACAAAGACGATTTTTTAGTGTTTTTGAAAGATTTTGAAAACAGTTTGATAAGCAGTTTTTCTTATAATTCAGCAAGTAAAATATATGAAAATATTCGCAATTGCTATTCGCAATTGCATTCAAACACTTCAATTAAATTAATAACAACGAACCTATGTAGTGGGATATTTAGCTAATATAGGCAATTTCACTTGACATATAGATGCGGAGTCCTCGCCTTACAGTGCAAAAGGCACGCTCGGAATTGCGTATGAAACAAGGTTTCCAATGAACTTTGCACGGAGTATACGCCGTATTTGAAATTTGCAAGCAAATTTCAAGGGAATTTGTTATATTGTCAAAAGGATTTGACGATTACTATTTATGTGCAAATCGCGACTGTACACTAATGTCTTTTTAAAATATATCGCGAAAAAGTAGGCGGGTGCTACCCGCTCGCGAAAAAGCATGCAGGTGCTACCTGCTTTAAAAAGGGAGGTATAACTAAATGCGACGTAGATTAGCGGTATTAAAAAGACTGCCTTTTTTTGTAGTAATACCTCTTATTGTTATTATTTTCTATCTTTTTATAAAGAACCCGCATCTATTGGGCAGTGCACGGGCATATATTATGCCTGTTATGCTCGCTTCACTGGTAGCATTAAGAATATTGAACGCTCCAGAAAAAGAAAAAGAGATTGTTATCGATGATGAGACTGACGAGGGAAAAATTTTGCGTGCTAACGATTATGCAGCGAAAGTCTATAATACCTTATTGAAAGTTTATAAAAAATATTACAGTATTGAATTTGGCGAAGTTTTGACGAGCGAACAAAGCAAAGATATTGCAATCGGAAACAGAAGTTTAAAAGAATATATCGTGAAAAAAACAAAATTGCCTGAGAGTGCAGTTTGGCAAGTTTCTTTGTCCGATAGCGAACTACATTATGGATTCGACCATAATGTTCCCATGGCGGTTGCTTTGTATCATTTTTCGGCGATTTTTATTGGTTCTTTTCCGATAATTCCTGATAATGAAAAGGAAAAGTTTGACGGTGATATTTCAAAATGTTTAGATGAAGCTACTAAATATGCAATGGGCTTTTATGAAGTTGAAAGTGTTGATGGCGAAGTGAGCGAAGAAGACGAAAATAATAATGAAAAAGAAGAAGACGAAAATATTGGAATGGGTTTTTAGTGTTGCAAGTGTGCAGTCTAGAAATTAAACTATAAGTTAGGAATAGACCTTTCTAAAACCTCATTCCATAAACAGTTTATCTTGTAAATATTTAGGCTGTTATCTCTAAAAAGAGGGTCAAGGTACTGTAACAGTCCACTGGACTAAGCAGACTGTCGCACCCCACACCCGTCTTTATTTTTTAATGTTATAGCAATACAAAAAAAGATAGGTTCTTAAGTTTTAGAACAAGTCTAATATAAAAATTCAACTTAAAAATATGTAATCTAAAAATTTCGCTTGATTAAACTTTTGGGATATAGTATAATTTCAATTGTTTAGTTATTTAACTTAGAAAGAATTTTAAGTTTGGAAACTGTTGTAAGTAAACAATTTGTGCGGCATATGTCTTTATAAATAATTTATATGCTTTGCGAAGTACTGATTTTACAAATAGTTTGACAAAAACCGCTTTGTTTTTAGTGAACAATTATAACCTGTTCTAATAATAATAGACCTTTTTCTTCAACTTATAATTGTTATTACATTTTTTAGGAAAAAATCTATTGGAGGATAGTATAAAGTATAAACAGAACAACGGAGTGGGGGAGTATACTCGTTTATTGGGGTATATGTACTGTAACAGTCCACGCCAAAGCTTGTGTTGGGTGACCGACCACTTACTTGCAAAAACTATAAAAAATAAGTTTTAGAACAAGTCTAATAATATAAAAACCTTATAAAATATAAAAAAACTTTGGAGGAAGAAAATTTATGGCAGGTACAAAAAATCCTAATGTAATAAAATGGGTAGATGAAATGGCAGCTTTGACAAAGCCAGATAAAATTGTTTGGATTGACGGCAGTGCAGAACAGCTGGACGCTTTGCGTAAAGAGGCTATTTCAAGCGGTGAAGTTACAGAACTTAACCAAGAAAAATTACCTGGTTGTCTTTATCACAGAACTTTACCTAATGACGTTGCTCGTGTTGAGGACAGAACTTTTATTTGCTCAAAAGAAAAAATTGATGCAGGTCCGACAAATAACTGGTCAGACCCGCAGGAAATGAAAGAAAAATTGCTCCCTCTTTATGACGGTGTTATGAAAGGGCGTACGATGTATGTAATACCGTATTCAATGGGACCTATCGGCTCTGCACTTGCGAAAGTCGGAGTTGAAGTTACAGATAGCATTTATGTTGTTTTGAATATGGAAATCATGGTCAGAATGGGCGTTAAAGCGTTTGAAAACCTTGGCGATACTTCTGACGATTTTGTGAGAGGTTTACACTCAAAAGCAAATGTTGACCCCGAAAACAGATATATTGTTCATTTTCCCGAGGAGAATACTATTTGGTCAATTAACTCTGCTTATGGCGGTAATGTCTTGCTTGGCAAGAAATGTTTTGCTCTGAGAATTGCATCTTTCCAAGGTAAAAATGAGGGCTGGATGGCTGAGCATATGCTCATTCTCGGTATTGAAAAACCAAACGGCGAGATAAAATATGTTTGTGCGGCGTTCCCTTCTGCTTGCGGTAAAACTAACCTCGCTATGCTCATTCCACCCGAAGGATATGAAGCGAAAGGTTATAAAGTTTGGACTGTTGGTGACGATATTGCTTGGTTAAAACCAGGTGCTGACGGCAAACTCTATGCTATTAATCCCGAAAACGGCTTCTTTGGCGTTGCCCCAGGAACGAACGTAAAATCTAATTTTAATGCTCTTGAATCCACTAAGAAAAATACTATTTTCACAAACGTTGCTATTAATAACGATGATAATACCGTGTGGTGGGAAGGTCTTGACAAAAACCCGCCAGAGAATGCTACCGAATGGAAAGGTGCAAAAGTTAACGGCAAAGAATATGCAGCTGAGGGCGGAAAACTTGCTCATCCAAATTCAAGATTTACTGCACCAGCAAAGAACTGTCCTTGTATCAGTAAAGAATTTGACAACCCCGCAGGTGTTCCAATTTCCGCAATGGTATTCGGCGGACGCCGTGCGAAAACAGCTCCCCTTGTTTATCAATCATTCAACTGGGCTCACGGCGTTTTTGTCGGTTCTTCGATGGCTTCCGAGACTACTGCGGCGGCGGCTGGTGCAGTCGGAGTTGTAAGACGTGACCCTATGGCAATGTTGCCTTTCTGCGGTTATAATATGGGTGATTATTGGTCACACTGGCTTAATATGGGCGAAAAACTTGGCGAGAATGCTCCGAAAATTTTCAATGTAAACTGGTTCAGAACAGACGATGACGGTAACTTTATTTGGCCTGGTTTTGGCGATAATATGCGTGTGCTTGACTGGATTATCTCACGTTGTGATAGTGAAGTTGAAGCCGTTGAAACTCCAATTGGATTTGAGCCAAAACCCGAAGATATTAATATTGACGGACTTGATGATATAAATCTTGATGTAATCAAAGGTTTGCTCTCTGTTGATAAAGACCTTTGGAAAGAGGAAGCAAAAGGTATTCGCGAGTTTTATTCAAAATTTGGTGATAAACTCCCATCAAAATTGAATGATGAATTGATTGAACTCGAAAAAAGATTAGCGTAAAATATTGTACCTGCTTTGAAACTTGCATTAGTTTGCATGATTTTTACAAACAATATAGCGTACTTTATGAGGTATAGGGGGCTTTGCCCCCTAGCCCCATTTCATTAAAAAGTATAAAAAATAGATTTTATTTAAAAGATGAATTGATTTAACTTGAAAAAATTATCGTAAAATTTTTTGAAATTTTATGGGTAGTATATATGACTTTTTACAAACAATATAGCGTACTTTATGAAGTATAGGGGGCTTTGCCCCTAGCGTTATTTCATTTAAGTTGAACTAAGCTACAAAAATATATGCGGGCTATGCCCGCCGAGAATATGTGCGGGGTATTGCCCGTTGGGGAGTTAAATGAGTAAAAGAGAACGTCCAAATTTTCCAAAACGTGCTGTGATTACAGGCGGTATGCCGTATGGCAATAAGAATTTACACTTTGGTCATATTGGTGGGGTTTTTGTTTTTGCGGATACCTATGCACGTTTTTTGCGTGATAGAATTGGCAAAGAGAATGTTATTTTTGTTTCGGGAACGGACTGTTATGGTTCACCGATTGTTGAGAGTTACCGCAAACTTTGTGAGGAGAGCGGTTTTACTGGCACAATTGAAGATTTTGTTCAGTGTAATCACGTAAAACAAAAAGAAACACTTGATAAATATTATATTTATCCTAACCTTTTTGGAGCGTCGGGGTTTGGCAGAACTCACGAAATTCACGAGGAATTTACAGATTGGTTTATTCGTAAACTCTATGCTAACGGTCAGTTAAAAATGATGTCAAACGCTCAATTTTTTGATGAAGAGGCGAATGTTTTTCTCAACGGACGCCAAGTTGTCGGGAAATGTCCTGTGAACGGCTGCGGGTCTGAAAAAGGTTATGCGGACGAATGTGATTTAGGTCATCAGTATATGCCGTCGAGTTTGATTAACCCGAAAAGTACACTTACAGGCACTACTCCAATTATGAAAAACGCGAGCAATTGGTATTTTTCTTTGACAGAAAAGCTTGATTTATTGCGTGAATATACAGCATATATTAAAGCAAAAGACAATACTCGCGAAGTTGTAATCAAGACTACCGAGGAGTTTTTAGAGCCTCCTGTGATTTATGTCATGAACGATTATCTTGAATTATACAAGACTCTTGATTTGCCTAAACATGAGTTTAATGCTCCAGAAAAAAAGACTTCTTTTATACTAACTTTTGAAACTCTTGCGGAGTGTGATAAGGCAGTTGCTGTGCTTTCAAAAGAGGGAATACGGTTTCGTACAGGTAAAACTCTTGTGCCTTTTCGTATTACAGGTAATGTGAAATGGAGTTTAAAGTCGCCTGTATTGAATAACGAAGAACCTTTGACCGTTTGGGTTTGGCCAGAAAGTCTTTGGGCGCCTATTTCTTTCACAATCGCTTATCTTGAAAGCATCAGTCAAAATAGTAATGTTTCAATTGCGGAACTTATTCAAGGCGGTTCAAATTGTGATTGGAGAGATTATTGGTGTTCAAAAGATTCTGAGATTTATCAGTTTATCGGACAGGATAATATTTATTTTTATGGTGTTGCTCAACCTGCTTTGTTTATGGCAACGCAGGAAGCAGACCAACAACTTGACGGCGTTGCCCGTGTTGACTGCCCTGAGGGCGAACTTCAACATTCAACTCTTGTTGCAAATCATCATGTTCTCTTTCTTAACAAAAAAGCGTCAAGCAGCGGTACGATTAAACCACCAATGGCTGAGGAACTTTTGGATTATTATACTCCCGAGCAATTGAGAATGCACTTTTTGGGGTTGGGGTTGGGGCAAAGAAGCGTTAGTTTTATGCCGAAACCACTTAATCCTACTGCAAAAGAAACGGACAGCGACCCTGTTTTGAACGAGGGTTCGCTCTTGACAAATGTTTTCAACAGAATAATCCGCACAGCTTTTTATGACACACAGAAATATCTTGACGGTGTTATGCCTGTTGGTGAAATATCTGATGAAATTAAAGAACTCGCGGACACAGCTGTAACTGACTATGAGTATTTTATGTATCATTTTGAGTTTCACAGAGTTATTAGCACAGTTGATACTTTTATTCGCAAAGCAAGCAAATATATGGCAAAATCAAAAGGCGATGCAGACAAATCTGCTGATATTTCAGAAGTGAAAAAATGGCTAATTGATATTTTTCATGTAATAAAAACCGCGTCTTTGTTATTGCACCCAATCGCACCTGTCGGCATTGAAAAAGTGCAAGAATATCTTTGCGTTTGTGATAGTCTTTTTAATTGGGATAATGCATTTACTCCTTTTTCCGAAGAGAAAAAATTGAAATTTTTAGAACCACGTGTTGATTTCTTTTCACGGCACCCTTATCAGTTTTAGTTAGCAGGTAGTAGCACCCGCCTGTATTTCCGACAGGTAACACCTGCCTGTTTTCCGCGACATAGTTTAACTAAGTTGTTAGTTAAACTTACGCGGCAGGTAACCCCCGCCTGTATTTTCGGCGGACAATGTCCGCATATACTCTCGCGTCATAGTTTAACTAAACCGATAAGTTTACTTCCGCTAAACGTATATAATAAGATATTAGTAATAAAAAGCCCCCTCACATAATGAGGGGTTTTATTATATTAATGTCGCAAAACGTGGAGTTAAAATAACAATTCAGTTAAACTATGACGCGAAAAAATGTCCGCCGTAAGGCGGACACAACTACTATACACTATACACTATTAACTCTTAACTGTAAACGCGTAGCGTTTACCCAGTGAACTGCGAAATCAATTTTCTTTTTAGAAGTGAAAAATCAACGCCGTTGACCAGACCATCAGAGTTTAGGTCATAAGCATACGCGTCCTCTTTGCTTGGAGTAACTGTATCATTGATATATTTTGAGCAGATTACTAGGTTGCTGATTGTTGGGGTTTTTATTTTTTCAGATTTATTAGCTTTTAACTTTTCAACCAAAGTTGCGTCTTCAAATATGCCATAAATGGGCAAACTTGGCTTTTCACTATCTCCAAACTCATCATATGTCTCCGCATAATTACCAAAATACACTATCTCAATCGAAGCTCTATATGGATAATTTATCCAATAATTTCCAGACCACACATAAACTGCATTTACATTTGGTTTTTCATATAACATTTGTGCAAAATCATTTACTTTATCTATTGGAGGTTCAAGCAAACCTAAATACATATACGACGTATTTTCGGGGTAAATTTCTCCATAACCTGCTTTAATATAATATTTTGAACTGTCAGGATATTTATTTATTTTGTTTATTATAAAATTATTGTGATAATTGTTATGACTTACCCATTTATCTGAGAAATCATCTAATTTTGGAACATAATCACTATTAATGTCAACATAAAATATATAATCCCATCCCACAGCATAATCATAGTAATTATCGTCAAGGTAACTATCTTCCCCATATATCGGCATGAGCGATGTCAATAATAATGAAGATAAAAGCAAACATAACAGTTTTTTCATAATTTTCACTCCTTTTTAATTATCCCCAAACTGCGAAATCAGTTTTCTTTTAAGAAGCGAAAAATCAACGCCATTGACCAGACCATCGGAGTTTAGGTCATATTCTATAACGTCCATTACATCGGGAGTATAATTTGAAATTTTTGCCAATGAGACTAATTTTGAAACTGAAATGGATTTTACTAGATTTAACGGTGTAGGTACAGAAACACCAGAATTTAAGTGCATATACTGGTCTTGAACAAGAGTAAATCTTTCATCTTTTTCTAAAATATTAATAGCAGAAATAGTGTTTTCGATATTATCAAAAATTAATGTATACTTACCAGTAGGAGTATGCTCTGCATCATTCCAGTATTGATAATCACCACGCGTAAAACCTTCAAAACCTTCAAAATCCAATTCAACAGGTTTATAATCTGAAATAGGCTCAACTTCAACAGTAGGCATAAACCAAACGTGATATTTGAATAGTTGTTTATAAACATTAGGTGATAAACTTTCACCAATAATGTTTCCCTTTTCATCACATACTATATTTTTGTAATATTCTTTTAAATAGTCACCGTCAGCACACCAATAATTGTATCTATAAAATTCATATTCTACTGAAAATATAGATAAACAAGATGTTGCCAACATTACGCAAGAAATGAATATTGTAATAAGTTTTCTCATTTATGTCACCTTCCTAAAAATTAGAATTATTCAAATAAAATTTCATTAATTGTGCAGTAATACGAGGACCACCACCTATTGAAGGACTGCCACCAGCATTGACCCCAATTACTACCCTGTCAGAAGTTGTTGTGTGGTCACCATCTAAGTCAAATAAAACAGGGCTACCACTATCTCCACTAGCAGTATAATTATTATAATATAGATAATTGTCAGGGTTTTCAACATAATAAGGGTCAGTCGGATTGAAAAGATTGCCCCAACCAGAAGTCAAAGCCCCAGATGAGTAACCCGCAGAAAAGATATATTGTGTTGCGGAAGAACTACCATACAACCCACTTAAAGCATTAAGTTTATCATCAGTTACTGCACCAAAGCTCAAACTGCCATAAGTAGTAGCAAGATTAACGCTTGTGTTTATTTTTAATAGAGCATAATCATAAGTAAGTCCGTAATTTGTAGTCGGATTTACATATTCATCAGGAACATGAGCTTCTGAAACGTAGTAAGTAACACCATTTACTACGATACGCAAATTAGAAAGCCAAGCACTATTGTTAATATTATATGCCAGATGTGCATTGGTTGCAACCATTTGTGGACCAATTATAAAAGCTGTCCCACGTAAATTACTACCATAAACTTCTATAATAGCACTGTTAGTATATGGTGTACGAGTATTTACAAGCGGGGTTAGTGGTGGTGACTGACCATTAGTATTATCTGGCGAAACACCGTCCCACCCTGGGACACCAACTGCTGTTGGTGTTAGATCATACGAAGTTGTTGTGTCGTTGGCATAGTTGTGTTTAAGGTATGTGCGAGTTCCATTTTGTACAGCTGTCATATCAGTAATAGTACGATAACCACTTGCGTTCGTGTCAGGAAAAGATGAGATACTACTCGTAAGATAACTTATCAGCATGTCTAAGTCATCCCTTGTAGCAACGCCGTCATGGTTAATATCCACCATATCTGTTTGCGAAATAATTTGACCTGTGAAATGTTTCCCCAGTAACACAACATCGGCAATTTTTCCGACCATTCCATCGTTATCAATATCACCAACTTTGATTGTGATAGGCACCGCACTCGCAGGCAAAGCAAAGCTTCCGCAAATCGTCAATGCCATTGCGACTGACGTGACGGTTGTTAATAACCGCCTAAATAATTTACCCCTTTTCTCTTGGGATTTTATTGTTCTTCTCATAAGAACATTCCTCCATGTTTTATATTTTTGTTGCTGTGTAAAGCCATAGCAACTTTCTCCTCACCTCTTTGAGATAAATGTATTTTATCATATAATATTAATGAATGCAAGAAAAAATTACCGAAGAAGGAAAGATTTACGGTTTATTCATAATTAGAATTTTATTTTATAATATAAGTCGCGAAACGCAGAATTAACTAACGATTAAGTTAAACTATTATGCGAAAAATGTCCGCCATTAGGCGGACTGGGTAACTATTAGCTATTAGCTATTAACTATTAACTTGTGAAACACAGCGGGGGTCCCCGCACTATTAACTAAATATATTTGCACTTATAATCTTTTCAGCTGAATTGTCATCGCTTGTTGAAAATTGGACATCGTTAACTGTGATTTTGCCGTCATCGGAAATATTAACGCTTAGGTTTAAACTTTCGACGGTTATTCCATGTTCTCTAAGTTTTATAATTAGCTCTTTTTTTATATTGTTTGCGATTTCGGACTCAAAAAGATTATTACTGTAATCAATACTCGTTGGCTTAATAGGCTCGATATGAAAAGAAAAATCAGATTTTGAAACAGTTATTAAAATACTCAAAATAAACATTAAGCTGAACAGAATTTTTAACTGTTTGTCATATTTATCATTTGGTTTGACCATGTCTGCTATGCAAATTATTATGCTCATCATGCAAGCGGAAAGTATCATAACATCAACACTCCAATCGAAATAATCAGCATTAATGCAAAGCATATGACTATTGAAAAGACTATGCTGAAAACTTCACCGATATGGTCAAAAAGGTCTTGCAAAGGTTCAACATCCGTAATATCCGCAGCGATTTTGCATAACGCCAAAGCAATACGATAGAGTGCAAGCGAAATTATAATCGGAAGGAGAATTGTTGCAATTGAGGCTAAACCAACTCCGCCAACACCGCTTTTCATGAGATTAACACTGCCTTTTACTGTGAGGTAAGCGTCGCCTATTGCACCGCCGACTATCGGTACACTGTTTGAGACAAGAAATTTTGCTGTTTTTTGTTCAAGAGCATTTGCGTTTGCTCCGATTACTGTTTGTAAAGAGAGTATTCCTGTGAACAAGGTGACGATAAAACCTAAACCCCATTTTCCGATTTTTGAAATGCCGTCAATTGCACCGCCAAGTTTTATGCTTGGGTTGACGGCATCAATAATACTGAAAGCGAAACAAATTGACAACAAAGGTATTAAAATGTAATTCGCTAAATATAAAGCCATATCTGAAAAAAGCATAACTATCGTGTTAAACCCGATAGACCCCGCTATATTGCCCGAAGTTGCGATTACACTAGTATAAACAGGTATGAAAGATAACATAAAATTTGAACCGTTTATGAGAGTGTTTTTGGCATCTTCAAAAGTTAAGAGCAAACTGTCGCTTAAAGCTATAATGCAGACCATTACGCTGATTACTGAAAAAACAGTTGCGAGCGTTCCTGTTTTAACAGTATCGCTCAAACCAGATATAATCGCACATATAAAAACTATAACTATCAGGTTCAGCATTAAACGCAAAGGAGCATAACTTTGTTCTTTGATTGTGAGCAGTATTTTATTAAGTATCTGTTCAGGTGAAATTTCTGTTATTGCTTTAAGTTCGCTGTCGTCTATGCTCATGCCGTTATTTGATAGAAACTCTTCAATTTGCGGAGTTGTTGCGGTTGTAGTGTTATTAGTTTCTTTCTCGTCAAGTGACGGAATTTTTGAAGCACTAACAGGCAAGCAAAAAAACAGTAATATAAGTATAATTAAACATTTTCTTAGTCCTCTATTTGTTTTCAAGGTGATTTATTCCTACTGCTCTTTTTTATTTTGAGCCACAACGCTTGCCTCTGCGACTTTTAATCATTGCGACTTATTATGAGCCATTGCAACTTTTTTAGTATTACAAATTTGCAACCATTGTCGGCGGGGAGCCCCCGCTGGCGTTTCGCGAGATAGTTTAACTTATTTGATAATTTACAGTCGCGTTTTGCACATTTGTATTGTACAAGTAAACGGTGAATGTGCTAGCGTTTCGCGAGATAGTTTAACTTATTTGATAGTTTACTGTCGCGTTTGGCACATTTGTATTGTACAAGTAAACGGTGACTGTTATTACTATTAAAACGTGAAAGTCAAACTATCGATTAATTTAAACTAACTCACGTAACAGTCGGTGTGTTACGACACTAGACTTATTATCTATTACCTGCAACGTAACCGACATCACAGTTATTAGCTTTTTCCTATTAATTATTAACTTTTTCTAAGAGTTCCCGAATAATTTCAATTAAATTTTTAAATAAAGGCAATGCTAATATTAGTAACGCGATTTTAGCGGTCATTTCAACTATGTTGGCTAATGCTTTTTCGCCACAAGTTGATATAACATCTATCGTTATCTGCGATATTATACATATTCCGAGGGCTTTTATTATAAGTTCGATATACTCGCTCATGTTTTTAATTCTCACTACATTTTAGGGGTTTCCTATTTCGTTTGTTCTATCTTTATTTTAATTAATTTTTAACTTTACTTGCAGAGTTAATAGTTAATAGGTTTTGTGTCGTCTTGCGGACGACGTTTTTTTTTTGCGGGGGGGTATCGGATAGTTTATAGTTGAAAGGGTATAGCCTACCAGTATGTATTTTTTGTAGAACTATTAAAACTAAAACGCGACAGTAAACTATAAAACAATTTAATCTTCCTAGCGAAAACGTGACGCGGAGTGTCACACCACACTTATTACCTATTACCTATTAACTATTAACTATTAACTATTAACTATTAACTATTAACTGTGGCTTGCTCGAGTAGTTTAAACTAGCGATTTAGTTAAACTATTACGCGAAATACAGGCAGGCGTTGCCTGTTGCCCGCGTAGTTTAAACTAACGATTTAGTTAAACTATGACGCGAAATACCAGCGGGTGTTACCCGCCGCGAAAATACAGGCAGGCGTTGACTGCTGCCGGCGTAGTTTAAACTAGCGATTTAGTTAAACTATGACGCGAAATACCAGCGGGTGTTACCCGTCGCGAAAAAGCAGGCGGATAATACCCGTCGCGAAAATTAGTTATATATTCGCCCGCGTATGTTAAACTACCAAATAATTCAAACTATGACGCGAAATACCAGCGGGTGTTACCCGCCGCGAAAATACAGGCAGGCGTTGACTGCCGCCCGCGTAGTTTAAACTAGCGATTTAGTTAAACTATGACGCGAAACGCTAGCTGGAGCTACCCGCTACCAGAGTTCAAAGAGATTTCTGATAGTATCAAAGAGCGTTTGGATTTCGGGTACAAGTAATATTAAACCTGTTATTAAACCTATAAGAGAAACAATCAGTTTATAATCTTTTGCTCCAATATTGTCCAATATTAGGTTTACAATTGTGACAGCAACTGCAAGCAAAAGAATTTTTATTATAATATCCATTTTTTTTTAATAACCTCTAATTGTCGGAAAGTTTAAAGTTGCAGGCAACGCCTGCCTAGCTGGAAATGCCCGCATATATTTTCGCGGTATAGTTTATCTTAATTGTTAGTTCACTTCACGCGGCGGGTAGTACCCGTCTGTTCTTTTGCGACACAGCTTAAATCTGTTAGTTCACTTCTGCGTTTTGCAACTTATATACTTAATTAATAATAAAACGCGGTGTTAAAATAATCATAAGTACTAAACTAACTCGCGTAACTGTCGGCGTGTTATGACACCATACTTTTTAACTATTAACTATTACCTATTAACTATTACCTATTACCTATTACCTATTAACTATTAACTGTAAACGTGATAGTGTTTACACGCTCTATATTCCAATTATAAAAATCACACTTGCGGTGAAAATCCCCATTGCTTTATATGACTTAGTTTTTTTGGATATGCACTCAGAAAATTCTGAGATTAACGTCTGAAAAGAGTTAATATAAAAATCCAAAATAGCAATTTGACCTGCTGTATTTGTTGTGCCTAATTCTCTGCCGAATTGCAAAAGCAACTCTCGCTCTTTTGGGTATAAATTTTTATCGTTGTTCACGCTGTTCTCCCAATTTTCAAGGAAGTCGCCATGTTGACTAAATTTTAAAAATGCTAAATTAAAATCAAGTCGTTCGATTATTTCATATATTTTTAGTTCTCTGAATTGAATAAAATTTTTGATTTCTAACAGCATTTTGTGTATCCTTTTTAGATATTCAAATCTTGCAGTAAAACTTTTTGCAATCAAAAAACCTGTGTAAACAGTACAAGCTGCCAGCAACAATAGTCCAATAATTTTCATATGTTCCTTATTTTATAATTTTATTTGATGTTTGGTTTATACACAAAGCAAAAGCTTATTAAACAAAAAAATCATGACCTCAATTTTATAATTTCTTCGATTTTGCCAATGTCTCTTAAAATCACAAGGTAATCAAAAATAGTTATGATGGGTTTGATATTTATATTTGATAAAACCTCATCACGACTGCTTGCGTGAACAGAAGCGATTAGTTTTACTCCCGAATTAACAGAGCGTGAAATTTCCCTAACATCATCTTCAAGACCAATCTCGTCGCAGATAATTACTTCGGGAGACATTACTCGCAAAGCTAAACCTATGCCTTTTGCTTTATCAACTTCAAATACGTCTGTGTGAAGACCTATGTTGTTTTGCGGTACGCCATTATAACAAGCGGCAATTTCACGCCGTTCATCTATCAGCGAAACTCTGTAACTGTTGCCGATATTTTTGCAAAGGTCACGCAGAATTGTTGTTTTGCCTGTTGCTGGTTTGCCCGCGAGTAAAATGCTTTTTGGAAAGTTTTTGATGTGCGAAAGAATTTCATCACTAGCACCGCTGACTTCACCAGCGACACGAAAATTGAAAGCATTGATATATTTTAATGTTTCACCTTGAAAACTCCCTGCTAAACCAACTCTGTTGCCACCGTCAAGGGTAATATATCCTTGTTGCAGTTCTTTTGCGTAACTATGAATTGAATATTCCGTGACAGATTTGAAAACTGCTTCAATATCCGCAAGAGTGGTCTTAATGGCGATATTGGGATATGTTGTAATTCCGCCGTTTGAACCCAGATATTTCTCGATGCTATTTTGTATAACGCTTATCGGGCGATTAACTCTAAGGCGTATTTCTGTGATGTTTTCTTTATCTATAACGCTCATATTTTCAAAAGTAAAGCGTATTTTTGTAGGAAGATACGGTATTATTTTTTCTATTTGGCTAACTCTATTCATTCTACACCTTTTCGAGTTCTTTTATTTTGACGATTCTTTCTTTATTTTAAATCATTGCTACTTGACTGGCGAGGTAATAGTTAATAGGTAATAGGTAATAGGTGCGGTGTCCGCCTGCGACGGACGTTTTTCGCAGGAAAGTTTAACAGTATTGTTTGTTTAACAACGCGTTTGTGCTTTTTGTATGACTATCTAATGTGTCAGTAAACTTTCCGCCCCCATACCTATTAACTATTCACTATTACCTATTACCTATGAACGGCTTCGCCGTTCATACCTGTCCTTTTAAATGTTATTCAAATTTTTTGCTGTTTATTCCTTGACAGCTGTTTGTGAGTATGTTAAAATTACATATCTATTTTGTAAACAATAGTGTCGGATAGTTAAAAGTTTAAAGTGTATAGTTGAAAGATACATATTCTTAATGCAACTAATCGCCCGCGTGGTAACACTAACTGTACTGTAAGACTATGACGCGAAAAAACGTCGGCGTTAGCCGACACCACACCTATTACCTATTCACTGTTATCTGTTACCTATTAGCGGTTATCTACATATGTTGGCTATAAAATATTAAAAAACATAAACGTAATTTTAGGGAGTGGAGTTATTATGAAAAAAACAAAAAAACTAATCGCGTGTGTAACAACATTTGTTATGCTTGCAACAATGGTAGCGTTGCCATCAAGTACCGCTGAAAGTGAAAAATATGAGTTTGAAGACGGTACTATTGTTGAAAATGCCAGAATATATACAGATATTGCTGGCTATTCAGGCACTGGTGCGGTGCTGATAGACAGTGACCGTCAAACTGTTTCTGTAACGGTGAATGTTCCCGAAACAGGAATGTATGAATTGCTTGTGAGTTGTGCTGGTGCGGGCAGTTCAAAAGTTTTCAATTTGAATGTTAATGGCACGACAGCTGCGTCTGTTTCAACACCTGCGGATAAATATGAAGAAGTTGGCGTTTTGGCAAAACTTACAAAAGGTGATAATGTAATAACTGTTGCTGCAAACTGGACTTGGTTTGCTGTTGACTATGTTCGTGTTCAAACCGCACAATTACCCGATATTTCAAAAGCAACCGCTCAAACTGCCGACCCTGCCGCTTCAAAAGAAACAAAAGCATTGTTGTCTTATTTGAGAAGTGTTTATGGTAAAGGTGTTCTTTCTGGTCAGCAAGAAGGGTGGGGGAGTGCTGGTAACGATAACTCAGAATTTAAAGAAATCAAAACTCAAACAGGTCAATTGCCTGCTATTCGAGGCTTTGATTATGGTAACTATAACCCGATTTTTGGATATGAAGACGGAACTAATAACAGAATACTTGCTTGGGTGAACGGTCAGCCTTATCCGACTTCGGGTAACGGTCAGAATTTCTCTGATGAGTATTATCCTGGTAATGGTATTGCAACTGTTTGTAATCATTTGCCAGTTCCGATTGACTTTACTAACTATAAAATCGGCGATACAATGAATTATTCTGCAACTACCTTCTATACCTATGAGGACGGAGATAACGAAAAAACCACCTCACAAATCAAAGGTTTTGATTTTACAAAAGTTGCAACAAAAGGCACAAAAGAATATGATTATTATATTTTAAGCCTTGATTATATTGCTGATAAATTCCAACAGCTGGAAGATAATAATGTTCCTGTAATATTCAGACCTATACACGAAGCTGAAGGTTCTGGCGGAACAGACGGCAAAGGTGCTTGGTTCTGGTGGGGTTCGGGCGGTGCGGAAGTCTATAAAGACCTTTGGAAATTGACCTATGACTACCTCACAAACACAAAAGGGTTGCATAACTTAATTTGGGAAATAAATCTATATCCGTATTCCGATTCTGCTGAGTGGTATCCTGGTGACGAATATGTTGACATCGTTGGTTATGATAAATATAACTGCACGGGTTGGAATGACGATAACCGTAGTGCGGCAACTTCAACTTTCTATGACCTTGTTAAAATTGTTGATGGCAAAAAAATGGTTGCAATGGCTGAAAATGATACAATACCATCTCTCGCAAATTTAGTTGACGAGAAAGCATATTGGCTGTATTTCTGCCCTTGGTATACAAACCATCTCACACATTATAACGGCGATATTGAAACTCCTGCATATAAAACGCTCAAAGAACTCTATGCAAGTGATTTTTGCATAACACTTAATGAACTCCCTGATTGGAAAAATTTTGAAGTTGATGATATTACAACAACTACAACCACTACAACCACTACTACAACAACTACCACTACAACGACCACCACTGTCACCTCAACAACCCCCGCACCAGTTGACCCTAACGCTAAAATAGGTGATATTGATTGTGACGATGAAGTAGGCAAAATCGCTGATGTTGTTTTACTCGGTAAACATGTTGCAAACAAAATCAAGCTAGCAGGACAAAATTTGGTTAACGCAGATTGCGATACGAGAGATAATGGTGTTAACGTTGCGGATTTGCAGGCACTTATCAGATATATGCTCAAACAAATTGATTCTTTGCCATATAATGGGTAGATGCTACGCATTTACAGTTAATAGGCAATAGTTAAGAGTTAATAGTATAGCTCACGCTAGTGTTTTGCGTCATAGTTTAACTGTACGGTTTTAATTCATGTGGGCTAGAAGTTACTAGCCCACATCATGCAAAGTTGAAAGTTAAGGCATTGTAACGCACCGTTGTTTATGCGATATAGTTCAAACAAACGGGTAGTTAAATTTCGCGTTTTGCAGTAAGTAGTAATATGATAACTCCTTAACGCCGCCAATCGAGCTTAAAGAAAGAAGAATTTGAAGTTGATGAAAGAAAATTTTATAAAAAAAAGCAAGACAAAAAGCAGAGTAATTGGTGCAATTTCTGTATTGCT
Organism: Clostridia bacterium; assembly: GCA_026000865.1. Lineage (GTDB taxonomy): Bacteria > Bacillota > Clostridia > Oscillospirales > Ruminococcaceae > BNZF01. The sequence continues at coordinate 47,101 of BNZF01000001.1, read as the reverse complement.
GTTGGTGGGAATTTTGGTTGTTACTGCCGTGTTTCTTTCTGCCGATGATGAAGATGAGTTCACAATTTCGACGGTTGTAAAAGATATTACTGCGTCTGTTACCGAACCAAGTCAAACTTTTACTCTTGAAATAAGACTTGATAATATTCCAACAGGCGGATATGACAATACCTTGAAGAAAAACATTGCTCAGGGTTTGTCAAGTGTGGAGTTTTCTATTGAATATGACAGCTCTGTGATTAGTTTTGACCCCGATAACGATGGAAAAATCAACTTCACAGAAGGTCCACTATCCGCAAACGGAGCCATTGAACGTGAAAAAGAATTTATTGGCGGTGATTGGGCAAATTCTTGTTTAGCTGTTAATTACAGTAATAAACTTAATATTTTATGGACGACAGGTCTTTCTATTGACGATAGTCAATACTATCTCCACGGTTCGGGTGTGCTTTTAACTTTGCAAGGTAAAATTACAGGTGATGTACCTGCGAAAAAATACAATTTTAGTATTGTACCGTCAACCGACATCTCAGGACTGAACCAAACTTTTGATTTTGGCGTTTTTGTTGATAATGACACCTATGATATGAAAAAATACACTCCTATTATCAAAAATGGTTTTATAAATTTGCAAGGCGAAACAGCAACGATTTATGGTGACGTTGACCTTGATGGTAGTGCAGGTAAAATAGCAGACGTTGTGCTTCTTGGAAAATATGTCGCTTCAAAAATTACGCTCACAGGTCAAGGTTTAGTCAATGCGAACTGCGATACAAGAGACCTCGCGGTTAATGTCGCAGACTTACAAGCAATTATTAAATATATGTTGAAGCAGATTTCGGTTTTACCTTATGTTTGATAGTTTATAATTGGCGATTATTGTAAGTGGAAAGCAATGAAATAATTGAATTTTGGTTATAAGTTAATTGACAATTTGTCGCTAAATTGTCGGTACCTCATCGGAGGTGAAAGAAATTTCTCTTAAAGAAGATATGGAAAATATACAGGCTTTGACTGATATTTCGCAAGAAAACATGAATGAATTTCCTGATATGTCGCAAGAATATACACATAAATTTCCTGATATGTTGCGAGAAAACACGAAGATATCATCTAATATGTCGCAAGAAATTATGCATCAATTGCCTGACAAATCAAAAGAAAATATGCGGGCATTGCCTGATTATGTCTGCAAGACAATAGATATATTAAAAAATGCTAACTATGAGGCGTATCTTGTGGGTGGGTGTGTTCGAGATTTGCTTATGGGCACTTTGCCTAATGATTATGACATAACAACTAACGCTTTGCCCGATGAAATTAAAGAGGTTTTTAAGGAATATAGAACTATTGATGTTGGCATACAATATGGCACGGTTTGTGTTGTTGTGGACGGGCATAATATTGAAATTACAACTTATCGCATTGACGGAAGATACAGAGATAATCGCCACCCTGATAAAGTTATTTTCACTGCGAATATTACCGATGACCTTTCTCGCAGGGATTTCACGATTAATGCAATTGCTTATGACGGCGAAAATATAATTGACCCTTTTAATGGTAAAAAAGATATTGAAAACAGGATTATTCGCTGTGTCGGTGATGCTTATGAACGCTTTGACGAGGACGCTTTGAGGATTATGAGAGCGTTGCGGTTTTCTTCCGCTTTGAAGTTTAATATTGAGAAAAACACAGAAGAGATTTGCTTTGAACTTGCGGATAGTCTTAAAAATATTTCTGCCGAGCGTTTACATACCGAGCTAAATAAACTTTTGCTTGGTGATGATGTTTACAAAGTTTTGAGTGAATATCATCCAATTTTGAGTGTATTTATTCCAGAAATTAAACCATGTATTGCGTTTGACCAAAAAACGGTATATCATATCTATGATGTTTGGAGACATATTTCAAAAGCAGTTGCGAGTAGCCCAAAGAGTTTGCGAATACGTTTAACCATGCTTTTTCATGACTTGGCGAAACCGCTTGTCTATACGACTGACGAGATGGGTTCGAGGCATTTCTTTGGTCATGCAGAGGAGTCCTCGAAAATTGCCAATGTAATTATGAAACGTTTATGTTATGATAAAAAAACTATAAAAAATGTCACTTTGCTTGTGAAATATCATGACCACAATAACCGTAATGTGAATGACCCTCGTGTAATCAAACGTTTTCTTTCGATTATCGGCGAGGAGAATTATTTCTTGCTACTTGATGTTAAACTTGCGGATACTTCTGCGAAGAGTTCTCTTGCCTACTATGTTCGCGAGAAATGTGAATTGGCAGCTCTCGAAGTTTCGAGAATTTTAACCAATGGCGACCCGTATCTCATCTCACATCTCGAAGTAAACGGATATGATTTGACACAATTAGGTTTTAAAGGTGAAAAAATCCGACAAATGCTGAATTTTATTTTAACTTCTGTAATCGAAGAGGATATATCAAACGACCGAGATAAATTATTAACTTATGCTAAAAAAATGCTTGACAAAGGATTTTAGATGTGATAAAATTTCTAGCGTTGTGTGGTTGTTTGTAATTGATACAAAAGAAAAAGTGTGAAATAAGTGGCACAGGTGACCTGTACAAGTAACAAGAGTAGTGCCAACAAGAGCGGACAAGGTATAACACGGGCAGGCTTGTACAAGTAACAATGTGGACAAGGTTATAACGTTGGTAAATAATAAACAAGGCAAAATAAGGAAAGATGGCTGAGCTGGTCTAAGGCGCACGACTGGAAATCGTGTATTGGCTAATACCCAATCGAGGGTTCGAATCCCTCTCTTTCCGTTTTTTGGTGTTGATATATTCAAAAGTTTACAGTTAATAGTTACCCAGTCGGATTTTTAGTTGAAAAAATTAGAATAGGTTCTTATAGTTAAGAATTATTTTGTCCGCCTTATGGCGGACGTTGTTTTAGTGTTTTTATTTTTACTATTAAACTTGCAAAACGCAGGGTTGAAACAAGCATGCGGGTGACGATACCCACCGCCCGCACGAGTCAGTTAATCTTACAGTTAAAATAAGATGCGAAATACAGGCAGAACTACCTGTTAAAAAAAGGGGATTTATGAACGACACTTATAACAGCCCGTTTTCGGAGAGATATGCGTCAAAAGAAATGCAGTATATTTTTTCTAATAATAAAAAATTTACCACTTGGCGGAAGCTTTGGGTGGCACTTGCTCGTGCTGAGATGAAATTGGGTTTGCCTGTTAGTGCTGAACAGGTTACGGAACTTGAATCAAATATTGAAAATATTGATTATGAAGTTGCGAACGAAAGAGAAAAAGCGGTTCGTCATGATGTTATGGCACATGTTTATGCCTATGGGCAGGTTTGCCCAAATGCTGCGGGAATTATTCATCTTGGGGCGACTTCTTGTTATGTTGGCGACAATACCGATGTGATTATAATGCGTGATGCTTTGAAAGTTGTTCGCCGTAAAATATTAAATGTGATTAATAATATCTCAAAATTTGCCGTTGAATATAAAGACTTGCCTTGCTTGGGATATACCCATTTGCAACCCGCACAACTTACGACTGTTGGCAAAAGAGCAACGCTTTGGATTAATGAATTGCTGATGGATTATGAGGAAATTGAATATCGTTTGCAAAATATTAAACTGCTTGGCTCAAAAGGTACAACAGGTACACAGGCGTCGTTTGTTGAATTGTTTGAGGGTGATAGCGAAAAAATCAAAGAATTGGAAAAATTAATTGCAGTTGAGATGGATTTTGACGCGGAAAATATTCAACCTGTTTCAGGGCAGACATATTCGCGAAAAGTCGATGCACAAATTCTTGCAACACTCTCAGGAATTGCGATGTCGGCAAGCAAATTTTCAAATGATATGCGACTTTTGCAGAGTTTTAAAGAAATGGAAGAACCGTTTGAAAAGTCACAAATTGGCTCGTCGGCAATGGCTTATAAACGCAATCCAATGCGTTGTGAAAGGATTACAGGTCTTTCGAGATATGTGATAATTGACAGTCTTAACCCAGCGTTCACATCGGGTACACAATGGTTTGAGAGAACGCTTGATGATAGTGCAAACAAACGCGTTTCAGTTGCGGAGAGTTTTCTTGCCATTGACGGAATTTTGGATTTGTTGTTGAATGTTACCGCAGGAATAGTTGTTTATCCGAAAATAATTGAACGCCGTGTTATGGCAGAATTACCGTTTATGGCAACTGAAAATATCATAATGAACGCTGTTAAAAAAGGTGAAAGCCGTCAGGTTTTGCACGAGGAAATTCGTAAAATATCGATGACAGCAGGCGAAAATGTTAAATTAAAAGGGCTTGATAACAATCTTTGCGATTTAATTTTGGAAAATCCTCTTTTCAAAATTAACAAAGAAGAGTTAGAGAGCATACTAAAACCTGAAAACTTTATCGGACGTTCAGCAGAGCAAGTTACAGAGTTTATTGAGAATATCATTAACCCGATTCTTGATGAAAACAAAGAAATTTTAGGTGAAAAAGTGGAATTAAAAAACTAGCAGGTAACACCTGCCTGCATTTTCGCGTCATAGTTTAATTGCATAGTTAGTTAACTCATGTGGGCGGGTCTTTTAGTTAATAGACTTGTTCTAAAACTTATTTTTTATAGTTTTTGTTAGTATGGTGATAGGGGACGTATACCCGCAATCCCGTTGTCCTATGTTGTACTTCAAAGGGTAACAATACAAATAATGTGGTGTGACGCGGGGAAGCTTAATTTGTTTTATATTTAATGGACGCGTTTTAGTTGTTTACAATGAATTTATGGTTGCAATCATTTATGCCAAAGCATTGAGGTTGTAACCATTTGAAATAAGGATAGAACAGGGTTTAGTTGCAGTTATAGTTAAATTTGCTGAGAACTAAAAAAATCCGCCAGCCACGCTTGTCCGAGACAAATTCCGCCGTCGTTAACAGGACTTTTTTGGTTTATATAAATATTATAATCAAATAATTTTTCTTTTATTAATGAAATCAAAAGACCATTTTGAAAACAACCGCCCGAAAGGGCGATATTTTTTACACCTGTTTTTTTTGATATTAAATCACATTTTTCTAAAACTAAATCTGCAATTTTTTTATGAAAACGAAAAGCATTTTTCTGCATTTTTAGCAGTTCAGAATATTTTTTATTATAAGAGTTTTTATCTAAAATTTCAAGAGATTTTTCTTCAAAGCAAGCAAATTGTTCAAACTTGCTCGCGACTTCGCCCTCATAAGAGTTATATGTTAACCCGCAAAATTCATAAGAGGCAGCGTCAAACAACCGCCCTATACTTGACGAAAGATGAGTGTTAATGTTATTTTCGAGTGCTTTTTTTATAATTTCGGGAGCATTTTCAGGTTTGACACAATAGTAAGTTTTTTGGCTGTCTTTTTCACAACCTTTTAGTAGTTTAGTATATGGCAAGTGAAATTCACGGCTAAAATTATAATTATTATTGGGTGTAACCAGAAAGAACTCGCCGCCCCAAATATTTCCGTCCTCGCCGTAACCTGTGCCGTCAAAAGCAATTCCGATACATTCAGTCAAATTATATTCCGCCATAACAGACGCGATGTGGGCTTTGTGATGTTGGATTTTTATAATCGGTAAATTAAAACTTTCTGCCATTTTCACACTATGATAATCAGGGTGCAGGTCACAAGCGATAATGTCGGGTTTAAAGTCAAAGAGTTCTAAATAATCATGAATAGTTTTTTTGTATAAGTCAAGAGATGACTTACTTTCTAAGTCCCCGATATATGGTGATAAAAACGCATTCTCTCCGTCACAAATTGCAAAACAAGCTTTTAAATCTCCTCCGAGAGCGAGTATTTTTTTATTCGTTTTCAAAGGTATCGGCAAAGGAACATAGCCCTTGGCACGGCGAATAATGCAGGTAATACTTGAAAGCTCTTTGGTAGTATTTGTGAAATTTATTACCCTTATAACGCTATCTTCAACAGGGCGAACTATCCGTCTTTTGTGTCCCAGCACAGGCACGCCAAGTTTTTTTATGGCGGCGTCGTCATAGATAATCGGTTCGTTAGAAATGTTCGCGGAAGTCATAACGGTATAGTCCAAATTATCAGTTAGGATTTTTTCTATACCTGTTGACGGAAGAAAAATTCCGCAGGTAGCAGATGCTAGTATATTGTTCAAATTTATTTCGCAGCCAACTGAATGGGCAAAATTGTTAGTTTTTAACTTTAAAATTACAATCGGTCGCGCATCGCTAAGGAGCAATTCTTTTTCTTTATTTGACACAAAACAGCAATTTTCAATGTCGCTAATGCTTCCTGCCATTATCGCGAAAGGTTTTGTTTCTCTGCCTTTTAACAACCGCAATTTTTGAACAGTTTCCTCATTAAACGGCGAACAAGCCAAATGATAACCGCCGACACCTTTAACAGCGATTATTTTTCCGTTTTTTACGTCTTCAATAGCGTTAAGAATAGCGTTATTGCGAACAGTAATCAGCTTGTTAGGTGTGTCATAATACAAATCTAAACCACAGTCATAACAAACCAATCCCTGTGCAAAACCAAATTTTGAACCGAAATTTTCATAGTCAGTTTTGCAATTTTCACACAGCGGAAATTCACGAAGAGAAGTATTTTCTCTGTCATACGGTAAGTTTTCGATTACAGTATACCGCACACCGCAATGGATACAGCTTACAAAAGGGTTATCAATATATGAATGGTCAAAACACATTCCAACATCAGCAGGAATGAACGAGGGTTTTCCGTTTTCGCTTTGTTTGATTTTGAATTCTTCGAGATTTTGAAGAGGTATTTCTTTAATCAAAATATCTGAAATTATTGCTTTTTCAATTAGTTTAATTTTTGCAATAAACGCGTCTAAATTGTTAGTTTCTATAACAATTAAAACACAGCCACCGAGATTTTCAACGTAACCGTTTAAATTATTTTCTTTTGCAATATTGAAAATAGCAGGTCGAAAACCTATTCCCTGAACCAAACCCAGTATTTCGATTTTGTATTGTTTCATTTTTTATTTTTTTTACTCTTTAAATCATTGCCCCTAACATTTTTTTGTTAGGGGCGTTATTTTCAGTGAATAATTTTTATAAAGTGTTTTTTCAGCATGAAGTGACACTGTGTTCGCTCCTGCCGCGTGAGTTAGTTAACTAACTGCGAAGTAAAACTCATAGGTGTGCATTACCCGTCGCGAAATACAGGCGTGCATTACCCATCGCGAAACATGGGCGGACATTGCCTGTTACTCGTCTTTTTCTTTTTGCTCAATTTCTGCTTTTAACTTGGCAAAAGAATTTTCTGATTTTTTTAGAGCGTTTTTTATGGCAGTTTTCTTAGGTGTTCTTAGTGACTTAATATACTCTTTTTTCTTTTCAATTTTTGTGATATAAACAGCGTTGTGTTTGCGGTCATAATAAATAAACCAAACGCATGCCGCCAATGCGATTATTCCTAAAAGCACACCGATATGAAAACCATTAGGACGGAAAGTCATGGTGACTTCATGTTCGCCTGCGGACATTGGAATGCCGATCAAACCACTCAAAACCTTTACAGGTTCGGTTTTAACGCCGTCAACTTTGATACTCCAACCTTCTTCATAAGGGATAGAAGTAAGCATAACTTGATTTTGTTTCGCTATTATATTGCCCTCAATGTGGGAAGACGACCATTTTCTGATATTCCATTGATTTTCTTTCAGCAAGTTAATATCCTGCTGAAATGTTGCCATATCGAGGTAATAGAACAGAGCTTCGTCAATTTGAGCATAGGTTTTTACAACGGTAAATCTGACAGCAATTTGAGTACCAGGAGCAAATTGTCCCAATTTCAAAACACAATAGTTTTCGTCAGTAAGATATTGTTCGCCAACTTTATCAAAAGGTGTTACAAAATTGCCGTCTGCTGTTTTATTAGTACTAAGCCATACGTTAACAGGTTGCTTGTCACCAGTTGGACAATAGAGATAAACTGGGTCGTTAGTTGGTACAGTTAAGTGATATTCAACAGTATGGTCTGCACTTTCGGGTCCTGCTTTGTCATAGTGATTATAAGACGGGTTGAAAGTGACATTATTTAAAACAGGCTCTTCATCAAGAGACAGACGTTTGAAATAATCAACAGGCACAGGAGCGGAAGTACCAACACTTTGTGCCTTGCCAACAAGCGTTGAAAGCAAAGTATTTTGGTTCCAGAACACATTGAAGCCGTCAAATTTTGCGATTTTGAGTATATCACTGTTCACCATATATCCGACAGCGAGAGCGTTTGGGTTTTGGTATACTGCGATTGCGTCGTTGTTTTCGGGGTTAGGAGATAACGGGTCGCCTTTTTTATCCAAACTGGTTGAATTGTCAAAATCGGTATTGTGATAGGCGGTCGTATATTTATCAAGACGTTGATAAGTCGGGTCAACCACAAAACCTATACCTGGGTTTCGGGTTTCAACATCACGATTAAGGATATATTTAAAACCTAAAAGGCTGTCTGTGATAGGCGTTGAGCCTTTGTAAATCGAGCGGTAACCGTTGGACATATATCCGAGTTTTTCAAGCAATATGAGTATATCATTGTTCATGACAGAAGTCGAGTGAGAGATACCTCTTAAACCAACAGCCATTGGGTCGTTGATTGTTCTTTGAAAAGTTTTGTCGCCACGCCAAAGTGAAGAGTCGTCAGCCTCAATTTTGTCAACAACATCGCGGGTATTATTGATGAGAGAATAATAGGTGTGACGTTTGGTATATGCAACGTCTTTTTGAATAGCGTTGAAAGTGCCGAAAGTATTCGTATACAGCTCACCGCTGACTATTGCAAGGAAAACAACCGACAGAACATAGGACTTTGGATATTTTTTTAATAGACCTAGCAGAACAGCATAAATTGCGATTAAAAGAGCGGAAGTCCAAAGGATTTTAAATACATCAAACCCCATTTTTTCATAGTTAATTTGACTTGCAAAATCTCTTGTTTCAAGGATAAACAGCAGTCCAACAATTCCTGCAACAGACCCACCAATTGCTTTAAGGCTAAACCCTTCGAGTTCAGAAAAAGCGTGAGCCGCAATTGTCAAGATTATGAACGAGAAAATGAAAGAATAGCGATAGGGAAGCCAGTTAGGGGACTGTCCGCCGTGCCAGTACATATCCAATGGTTTGATATACATTGAGAACAACATCACGGCGATAAGAAAAGTTTGTCCGATTTTAACTCTTGCAGAGATTTTTGAGTTGAGGAAAAAAAGAGGTAACATCAAAACAGCAATTGAGCCTGCGTAAATGTCCATCATACCCTCAGGACGGCAGGTATCATATGAGTTTGGTAAAAGTCTTGGAAGAAAATCAAGCATTTTGAATTGTGCTTTGAAAGTGTAGTCTGGTGTTGAAAAATCGAATTTACCAAGTTTCAGAGCGTTATAGACAGGTAAGAGTAAAAACGCCGCCAAACAAGCCGCCAATATCGAACAAACAGCAAACCTAACGCAAACAAGTCCAAAATTAATAGAATTGCTTTTTAATTGTTTTTGGTTCCATTTGCCTTCAAAACGATTTGTTCCAAAAATAACGTAGTAGATAAAATATAAAGCAGAAAATATGCAAATTTGCATACCAATATAAAAGTTTGCAATAAGCATAATCGCGAGTGGAACAATATATCCGACTTTTAAATCATTGTCAACAAGTCTGCGGATACCGAGAATAATTAGCGGTAAAAACACAAGCCCGTCAAGCCACATAGGATCCATTGTCTGAACAATCATATAAGCCATTAACGCATAGCAGGAAGAAAAGATAATGCCGTTCAGAAAGTTAATTTTAGTTGTGTTTCTAAGGAAATGCAGGAAAGTTACAGCGGCTACTCCGACTTTCAAGAGGATTGCGAGATACATCGCACCAAGTATCATAGTTCGCGGTAAAATCCAAACTATAATGTTAAAAGGCGAGGCGAGGTAATAACCAATCGTGCCGAAAAATTCACCCGAAAGGTCTCTTGACCAACTATAAAACAGTGAACCGTCACCTCGGAAAGCGTCATGCATATATTCAAAATATGACACATATTGCCCCGCTAAATCGAGTACGAGTACGCATTGGTCGCCAAATGGATACATACCAAATTTTGCGAACGCGACGTATACTATCGCAACAGGCAGGAAAAACGCAAAGAAATACCATCTGTTGGTATACGTCCATTTTTGTAATCTTAACCAAAGAAATGCCAAGTCAACTTTTTTCTTAGATGCTGTGATAGCCGCCATATTTTCCTCTTTTCTTTTTTTAGTCTTCACATTGTTTTGGAGTATTTTTATTCTAACTGCTCTTCTTTTCTCTTAAAATTATTGCATCCGTGCTGGCTTTGGTGTAACTCATTGCAACCAATGGGTATTTTTGTATAACTGTAAAACGCGAAATTTAAATAATCATACGTGATAAATATCTCGAGTAATTGTCCATTGTCAATTATAAATTGTCAATTACCTAATATATAACCCTTGCAAAGATGTAACATCAGGATAATTTTGTCTGTTTAGGCTATATAAATTGTTTAATTCATCACCGATAATGTTTAATTTTTTATCTTCTTTATTTTCACCAATTAGGTTAAATTTTTGCTCTTCTTTATCAGTACCAATTGTATTAAATTTTTGCTCTTTGTCATTTGCAGTTGATTTGTTTTCTTTCGTATTATCTTTGCCAACAAAGTTAAATTCTTGCTTTTGTGCGGTTGATTTGTTTTCTTTTGTATTATTTTCGCCAATTAGATTAAACATAGTTTCTTCGTTTTTAACTCCAAGAGCGAGTTGGTCTTGATTGTTTTCTTTCGTATTATTTTTGCCAACAAAGTTAAATTCTTGCTTTTGTGCGGTTGATTTGTTTTCTTTTGTATTATTTTCACCAATTAGATTAAAATTAGTTTCTTCGTTTTTAATTCCAAGAGCAAGTTGGTTGTCATTACTATTACTGTTACCGTTTTTATCATTATCAATTTTTGAATTATGCTCGTGGCTGGTGCTTTTTTGAGCAGAGCCTGCACTCGCAGTAATTGTTTTAGTCACACCGCCTGCAACATAACTATCCCCGCATTCAGGGCAAGTAGCCGTTTGAATCGTGACAGATTGGCTTACAACTCTGCGACCATCTTCCTGTGCCTTTTGCTGTTCGTTGACAACATGTTGGTTTTCGTGAGCACGTACTTGTGCCTCGGCTTGACCTTTACTTATTTTAGTTGGTATTTGAAAAGAAACGCTTTCATCGTTAGAAACATCGACATATTTTCTGTTATCGCAAGTTGCACATTCTTCGTCTGTCAAACCCGCAGTTTTATGTCCTTTGCTGTCAATTTTATCAGCTTTATCATCAACACCTAGGGCATTATTCTCATTAGCGTTATTCTTAACACCGAGAGCGTTTTGAGCATTACTATTATCAGCTTTTTTAAGACCAGCACCTTGATACTGCTCCCAGTCTTTTTGTATTCCTTGAAGTTTATCTTTAAATTCAGGGAAATCTTCGTTAGTCAGTTGCTGAGCAGGAGTTTTTTTCGGTGTTTCATCGTCATTTTTTGCAACCGTAATAGTATCCTCACGATTAGCGAGAACAGGTTTTTCTTGTTTCTTTTGCTCTTCTGGCTGAATTTTCAGAACACTTTTTGTTTTTTCAATAGCACTTACCCTATTATTATAATAATAGTCTGTTGCTATGTAATTTCCTATTGCCCCTATCATAAAATCACCCTCATTAATTTTTAAATAGATTTGTCTTGAAACTCGTAATTTTTTTGTGAGATTTTTAGGTTGCGTCATAATAGCTTAGCTTATCGGTGCATAGGTACTGTAACAGTCCACTGTCTGTTCTCATACTGCTCCCTCCGAACCCTACTTACAAAAAAGGAGTTTAGGATAAGTCAAATGCGTTATATATCACTCAGTTTTAGTACGCTGTCGGTACACAATCAGTACATACAATAATATTGTAATAAATTTGGTTCTGGTTGTCAAGAATTTTATTAAAATAAACCTTTGCATTTTGCAAAGGTTTAAGATTTGTTCATAAGTACTGATAAATTGTTTAATTTTTAAGACAGATGCATAACAACTCTGTTTTTTTAAAACTATTAAATAACAGCTTAAATAGTTTTTTTAGAACATATCTGTTTGAATTCTATTGTATTGTTAATTGTACTGTTAATAGACTTATCCTAAAACTTACTTTTGGGAAGTAAGGGTTTCGTGGGCGACTATTCTGATAAGCGGGAAGAATCCCCGCAATCCCATTATTTTAGTTATATTACAAAGGGTTCCACTAAAATCTCACAAATAATTTATGAGTTTCAGGACAAGTCTATTTGAAATTTATTGCATTGCTACTGTACAGTTTCCTCTTTTTTGATTTTGAAGATTAACCTCAATATCCCCGCCGTGATTTTCGGGCATTTAATTACTATGACTTTCATAATTAACTCCTTATATATGTATTTGGAACACAATACATATTATTAGAAATTTTAAAAAAAGTTACGATTTTTTTAGCAGTGTATTCATATCTACAAAAATTGCGATTTTTTTTCACTATAATGATTTTTATAGTGAATAGTTAGCAGGTAGTATCTGCCTGTATTTTCACGACGTATAATTGTTGCAAATTAATTAAACTAAAAAAGTCGCAGTGGATTATCAAAGTTGCATTGATTAAAAGTTGCAGAGGAAATTATAGAGTGCTCAGAATAAAGAACTGAAAAAGTTGCAAGGGATTATAAAAGTTGCATTGATTAAAAGTCGCAGGAGAAATTACAGAGTGCTAATAATAAAAAGGGAAAAAATGAAAATTTATAATAATAAGATAATAAAATTTTTTGTGTTGTTGGTTTTGAGTTATATAACCGCGAGAGCGGAAGTGAATGGATTGTTATCGCCGTTCAATGTTGCCGTTTGTGCGGCATTGCCGTCGTTTTATAGCACTGCTGTTTTGCTTGGAACATTATTTTCATATTTGTTTGGCGGGTTGGTTGGACAAGCGATTGTATATATAATTGCGATTATAATGGTTGCTGTTATTGGGTTTGTAACATCACATAAAACTGCAAATGTGTCAATGGGACTTGTTTTGGTGTCAATGTTTACGGGGGTTATTGCGGTTGGAATTTATGTTCATTCAAAATCGGGGGCGTTTATCACAGGTGCGTTGATTAGTATTTTAACTGCTGCTGCTGCATATTTTATCCGAGACTTATTTTTGTATTGGCAAAAACATAACTTACTTACATTGAAAGGTAAATCCGCACATTCCCTTGCGTTTTGTTATCTTTTGTTAATTGTGACTTTATCGTCATTTTCACCCGCGTTTATAAATATCGGGCTGATAGTTAGTGCTTTTTTGATTTTAGAGGCGATTAACCGCTATTCTTCACAGGGCGGTTTAGTTTGTTCTGCTTTAACAAGTTGTGGGATTTTTATATATGACGTCCAAATCGGTTATTTTACTGTTTTTTTACCTTTAATCGGCTATGGCTTGGGATGTTTGCCAAAAATGCGAAAAGTTTTGCTTGCAATGGTTTTTATGATTTGCAATATGGCAGTGTTACTTTTGACAGGAGTAGATGCTGTCGGCATAAAATGCCTAATCGCTTTGACAATGGGTTCGAGCGGTTATATCTGGTTGAATTTTGAAAAACAAATTTTCGACACTGCGTTGACCCCTCTTGAAGAAAACATTCGTGATACTACTGTTCAAAGACTTAGATTTATCGCAAACTCAATGTTGAAAGTCAAGAAAAACGCACAGTCAGCGGCGATGCATTTGCAAAAAGGTAAAAGCTTTTCAAAAATGAACGAATTGCAGTCAGTTCTATATGGACAATTAGAAGTTTCAGCAGAATTAATCGGTGATATTGAACATAAAATAAGCGAAAATGTGTCATATGACCTTGATATTATTAAACTTGTTTCGGGTGTTCTGAGCAGAAAAGGCGTTAAATTTGATAGCTTAACAGCTTATTATAACCAAAGCAATCGATTATTCATTGAAGCATATACCAATTATGAATATGATATGAGTGAACTATCTAAAACTTTGTCTGATGCTTTGAACATTCAGTTGGGGTATTTGGAAAATGTAAAAACAGACGATACATATCGTCTTATATTCACGAGTATTTCGGATTACGGACTGGACTATCACACGTATCAAAAAGCGGGCGGAAAAGATGTTTGCGGAGATAATTATGATATTTTTTATAATGGTTCGGGGACTGCTTTTGTTGCTTTATCAGATGGTATGGGAACTGGGAAACGTGCAGCAATTGAGAGTAAAATGCTTTTAAATCATTTTAAACGCCTGATGAAAGCGGGTATTGAAGATGTTCCGCTTTCGGTAAGAATGATTAATTACATTATGAATGTTAAATCGGATGATGATATGTTTGCGACACTTGATTTAGCAAAAATCAACCTTGACACAGGTGAAACAAAACTTTATAAATATGGTGCGGGTGCGACTTTGCTCAAACATGATGATGATGTCACGGTTATTTCGGATACATCTATGCCAGTTGGAATTATGGATAAAATTGAACCATATTCCGAGCATAAAATCTCGCTTGAAATCGGCGATTTATTAATCTTATTGAGCGATGGTGTTCCCGAAAGTGAATACCCAAGTATTAAAAAATTGCTTCTAAAAGAGCACACAGATTTAGATTTACTCGCAAAAAAAATTGGCAGACAAGCGTCGGATAGTTCTCGCGATGACATAACGGTTATTATTGCAAAAATAACATGAGGGTAGTTAATAGATAATAGGTAATAGTTAATAAGTGTGGTATGTCGCTGTGCGACACGGTTATGCGAGGTAGTTTACATTAATCGTTTCTTCTTGGTCGCGTATTACTATAACAGATTTACTTAAAATTTGCTTGTAACTTTCAAACACGGTGTATCGAAGTGCAAAGTCCGTTGGAAACATTGTTTCATAGTTTCATATGCAAGAGCGTGCCTTTGTCACGCTCCATCGTCGTACGGCGAGAATTCCACACCTATATGTCAAGTGGAATTGCTAAATTGATAATGGTTATGGAAAATCATTACAAAAAAAGCAGTAAAAAAACGATTAAGTTAAAGCCTTCGTGAAAAAAAGTCCGCCGTAAGGCGGACACTATAAATATTAACTGTATATTTTTAACTATTAAATATTATTGTGTGCTTTTATAATTATTAAAATCTACGCGAAGCATAAGGGTCGTGACTTTTCGGCAAAAATTCATATATTGAGTCATATGCATTTTGTTCTGTACTGTTTACATATCCACCGATAGGTTGCATGCCTGTGCATTCTTGCGATGAGGCACTTCCGCCGTCCAGATAGGTTTCAAAATTATCATCATAGCTGTCTATTGGGTTCTCAGGAAATAAAGGGCTTTTATAAGCATTATCCAAAGGTTTCATATTTATCTCTCCTTAGTTACAAATCGGTTACAGATATATTATTTGTTTTATAGAGAGATAAATACAAGTTAAAATTATGCAGTTAAAATTATGCAATAGTAATGTGAAAATAATCGCCCGTGTGAATTTAACTAACAATTTAGTTAAACTTCGTCGCGAAACACATGCAGGTGTTACGTGAATTAAGTTAAACTTCGTCACGAAACACAGGTGGGTGTTACCCGCCCGCGTGAAGTAAACTAACGATTTATTTAAACTATGACGCGAAACACAGGCGGGTGTTACCCGCCGCGAAACACAGGCGGGTGTTACCCGCCGCGAAACACATGCAGGTGTTACGTGAATTAAACTAACAATTTAGTTAAACTTCGTCGCGAAACACAGGCGGGTGTTACCCGCCGCGAAACACATGCAGGTGTTACCCGCTTACCGATACCAAAGTCCCAATGTTTTCACCGAGAATCGCTTTTTTTATGTTTTCGGGTTGAGATAAATCGAAGACAAGTAATTTCATGTTGTTGTCATTGCACATTGTTGCGGCGGTAGAGTCGATGACATTTAACCTTTGTTCGAGAATTTCTCCGTAAGTAAGTTTTTCATATCTTACAGCATCGTTAAATTTTTTAGGGTCTTTGTTGTAAACCCCGTCAACCATAGTTGCTTTTAGAAAAATTTCTGCTTTGATTTCTGTTGCACGTAATGCAGCAGCGGAGTCTGTTGAAAAGAAAGGCGAACCCGTTCCGCCTGCCATAATAACTGCTCTGCCTTTTTCAAAATGCCGTATAACACGGTTGCGAATATAAGTTTCCGCAACTGTTTGAATTGATACAGCAGTAGCAACACGCGTTACAACACCTTTTTGTTCTAAAACATCAGCAACCGCAAGGGAGTTCATAACTGTTGCAAGCATTCCGATTTGGTCTGCACGAACTCTGTCCATGCCATCGCCACTTGAACGACCTCTCCAAAAATTTCCGCCCCCGATTACAATACCAAATTCTACGCCTAAATCATAGCACTCTTTGATAACATCACAAATATCGCCGATAATGTCATAATCAAGTCCAACTTTTTTCTTTCCTGCAAGAGCCTCACCGCTAAGTTTCAGAAGCACTCGTTTATATTTTATCCCCATTTTTTTAGTCCTCACATTGTTTTCAAGTTTTGCATTTCTGACTGCTCTTCTTTTATTTTAAATCACTCGCAACTTTACTGGGTTTGGTGTAAATAATTGCAATCATGGCATTTTTTCACTATATAATCAAACTAACTTGCGAAATGTCCGCCGTTTTTTTAGTCCTCACATTGTTTTGTGACTAAATTTATTCCAACTGCTCTTATTTTATTTTAAATAATTTGCAACTCTTTTATTATGAACTGCAACGTTTACCTTTGCAACTTTTAATCATTGCATTTTTTATTAGCCCTTGCGACTTTTTTCTCCTTCTTCCCTTTGAGCCACAACGTTTACCTTTGCAACTTTTAATCATTGCACTTTTTATTAGCCCCTGTGACTTTTTTCTCCTTCTTCCCTTTGAGCCACAACGTTTACCTTTGCAACTTTTAATCATTGCACCTGTAATAAGCCACTGTGATTTTTTTCTCCTAATTAATTTGCAACCATGCATTTTTACTATATAATCAAAACCAACTTGTGAAATGCTTTTAATTGTTACGAACTAATACTCAAACCAAGTCTACTAAGTTTAAAAGGGTAGGGGATAAGTCCGCACTTTTTAGAAAGAAACATTATTGTTATTTTCAAGTTAAATTATCCATAGAATGTTTTTTTGAATAGTTCTACTATAATAGTTCTACTATAACGACATAGTTTTCAAATTCTAACTATAATAATATACATTGGAGTTCTTGTCAATAAAAAAGAGGGGCCAAATGCACCCTCTTTTTAAAAAATTATTCACCTTTTGCAAGACTTGCAACTTCTGCTGCAAAATCGTCTTTGCGTTTTTCAATACCCTCGCCGAGTTCATAGCGAATATATTCTGCGATTTTGATTTCTCCGCCAAGTTTTTTACCAGAAGTTTCAAGATATTTTGCAACAGATTCGCCTTGTTCCGCCTTAACAAAGGTTTGTTCAAGCAAGGTAACTTCTTTGACAAAATTATTAACTTTGCCAGGGATAATGTTATTTTCAATAACTTGTGCGGGCTTATTGATAAAACCGAGATTTTTTGAGATTTCTTTTTTGAATTTTTTGATTAAATCTTCTTCTTCGGTTACACGTTTAGGGTCTTCTTTATTCTTTTCGATTTCTTTTTCAGAAATTCTGATTTCACCTTCAAGACGTTCATTTTCTTCTTTTTTCTCTGCAACTTCTTGTGCATATTTTTGACGTGCAATTACGGTTTCCTGTGCAAGAGTTTCAGGTGCAATTTCTTCTTTTGCAAGATAAGTTGGGTTAAGAGCGGCAATTTGCATAGCAATATCTTTGCCAACTGTGATAAGACCTTCATTGTCACTTGCAATTGTTGTATCAAGTTTTACGATTACGCCGATTTTTCCGCCTGCGTGAACATAGGAAACGACTTTTCCGTCAAGCTTAGCAAAACGTCTTAACTGTAAATTCTCACGTATACGCAAGAAAAGTTCTTGCAGTGCCTCTGCGACAGTTACTGTTCCGCCACTAATTTTTGTTGCTTTAAGTGCTTCAAGGTCACTTGGATTAGTTTCCAAAACAGTATTCGCAACGTCATTAGCAAACGCGATAAAGTCTTCATTTTTTGCAACAAAGTCGGTCTCGGAGTTGATTTCAACAACCGCACCTTTTTCGCCTTTAACAATAGCTTTTACGATACCCTCAGCAGACACTCTGCCCGCTTTTTTTGCTTGTGTAGCCAATCCTTTTTCTCTCAAAACCACAATCGCTTTTTCTATATCACCATCGGTCTCTGTCAGAGCGGATTTACACTCCATCATTCCGACACCTGTTAATTTTCTTAATTCTGCGACATCTTTTGCTGTAACACCCATATTTTTGTTCCTCACTTTATTTTGTGACATATTTAGTCTGACTGCTCTTCTTCTGTTTTAAAACATTTGCAAATCTGCTGGCTTTGGTTTGAGCGATTGCGACCAGTGTATAATTTTATTTTTACTGCTCTTTTTCTATTTTAATTTAATCTAATTAATTGACAATTGACAATGCATAATTGATAATTATGGTGTCGCCCTGCGGGCGACGTTTTTCACGTCATAATTTAACTAAATCGTCAATTTATGGTCGCGTTTTGCAATTTTTGTAATAAAGTTCACTATAATTATCAAAACGCGGAGTTAAACTAACTGTCCGCTCAAACTTCCTCGCGACCTATTAACTATTACTTATTACCTATTCGCCGTGTTGTGCTTCAAGTCCATCTTCAGTTAATTCTTGTTCGGCTTCCTCGGCAACGTCTTGACCTTGACGACCTTCGATTAAAGCGTCAGCCATTGCACCAGCAATAAGTTTTACTGCACGAATAGCATCGTCATTACCAGGAATAATCCAGTCAATTTCGTCTGGGTCGCAGTTTGTGTCAACAATTGCAACAATCGGGATACCGAGTTTTTTTGCTTCGGCAACTGCAATTCTTTCTTTGCGTGGGTCAACGATAAACAATGCACCTGGAAGTTTATTCATATCTTTAATACCACCGAGGTATTTTTCAAGTTTTTCAATTTCAAGGGTGAGTTTAGCGGCTTCTTTTTTTGTAAACAAGTCAAAAGTTCCGTCTGCTTGCATTTTTTGGAGTTGTTCAAGTCTGTCAATTCTTCTTTTGATAGTCTTGAAGTTAGTCATCATGCCACCGAGCCAACGTGCGTTAACATAGTAAGCACCTGCTCTTTGAGCTTCTTCTTTAACGCTATCAGCGGCTTGTTTTTTTGTGCCAACAAACAAAAGTGTTTGCCCTTGTTCTGCCAATCCTCTAACAAACATATATGCTTGGTCGAGTTTTTTAACAGATTTTTGGAGGTCGATGATATAAATACCATTTCTCTCTGTGAAGATATAAGGTGCCATTTTAGGGTTCCAACGTCTTGTTTGATGTCCGAAATGAACGCCTGCTTCAAGAAGTTGTTTCATTGATACTACTGCCATTGTTTTTTCTCCTTTATGGTTTGTACTTTGTCCTGATTTTTTGCAATGACTGATATAGGTTATATATAGCCACCAACCACAAGTATCAAGACTGTTTATTTTGAGTGAATATTATATCAGATGGCAATCAGCCATGTCAACTATTTTTTGAAAAAATATTTTACAGAGATTTTCGTAAAAAATGCATGATAAAAAAACAGTTGACAAGTGCAAAGGGCTTAATATATAATTTAATATGTATATATAGCTAATGGTTGCAAGTATATATGAGTTTTATTTTTTTATGCAACATCGCGAACTGTGTGCTATGTTATGGCATATATCGTTGGCAAAAGCAGATTATAATTTGAAATAGTGTCAGATAGCCGTCTAATATAGTTGTAAAAATAGAAAGAAACAAAATGAGAAAATTTTACATATGGTTGTTGCTAGCTTTTTCTATCGTGTTTATTGTTGGCTGTACAGAACCAATTCGTGAAATTCCTGAAACACAATTTACGGCGGAAACATTAGCAAAATATGATGGACAAGATGGGAACCCAGCATATATCGCGATCGATGGTTTGGTTTATGACGTTTCAAATCATAATAGTTGGAAGAGTGGCAAACATCATGGCTTTGTTGCGGGTAAAGACCTTTCCGCTGAGTTTAATAAAAAGCATAAGACGGCAACATTGAGAAAGCTACCAATTATGGGCACGTATATTGAGAGTTAATAGGCGTGGTGCTTTGCAAGTTAATAGGTAATAGTGAACAGTTAATAGGTGTGGTGCCGGCTGACGCCGACGATTACGCGTGTTAATTTAATTTAACTGTTATCATAAACTCCGCGTTTTGCAACTTAGTAAAGCTAACATAAATACTTGTTTACAAAAAAATACAATGGTGGCAAATCAATTAAACTAAAAAAGTCGCAATGGATTTTCCAAAAGTGTAATGATTAAAAGTTGCAAAGGTGACTACTGCGGCTCAAAATAGAAAGAACACTGGTCGCAAATTATTAAAACTAAAAAAGTCGCAAAGGTTTTTCAAAGGCGTAATGATTAAAAGTTGCAAAGGTGACTACTGCGGCTCAAAGGGAAAAATAAAAAAAGGAGAAAATTATGAAGTGTAAAAAAATATTAGCAGGGATTACAACACTCGCTATGGTGTTTGCGTCGTTTTCGGGATTGCCAAAAAGAACACAAGAAATTGAGGTTGTCGCTGCGGCACAAACAGGCGGAATGTTTGACTATGCTTTGGCTTTGCAAATGTCTTGTTACTTCTATGAGGCACAACAATCTGGTCCTCTTGCGGACTGGAACCAAGTAACTTGGCGTGCGGACGCTTGTATGAATGATGAAGTTCTTGGCGGTTGGTTTGACGCGGGTGACCATATCAAATTCAATGTGCCGATGGCTTATTCTGTTGCAACTCTTTGTTGGGGACTTTATCAATATGGAGAGACACTTCCTGCGGACTTAAAGCAACGCCTTGAACTTAACTGTATGTATGCACTTGATTATCTTGTCGCTTGTGACAGAGGTAATAAAGTTGTTGCGGAAGTTGGACCAACAGATGGCATGACCGACCATAAATATTGGGGTTCGCCTGAAACTGTTGAATATGAAATGGAGCGTTCATATCAAACAACTGACGCTACCATTGTAACAGGCACAATGTCTGCTGCTCTTTCGGCAGGTTATGCGGCCCTCAAAAAATCCTATCCGACACAGGCAGCTGT
The DNA here is from genome assembly GCA_026000865.1 of Clostridia bacterium. Taxonomy (GTDB): domain Bacteria; phylum Bacillota; class Clostridia; order Oscillospirales; family Ruminococcaceae; genus BNZF01. The sequence goes on along the minus strand of BNZF01000001.1, from coordinate 25,844 downwards.
TTATCTAGAAAAAGCGAAACATTATTTTGAAATTGCAGATACGGTTCGCTCTGATGATGATTATCAAAAGAATATCGATGCCGCAACTGGGAACTTCTATAAATCTTGGTCACCTGTTTGGGATGAATTATTTTTCTCTTCAAACTGGCTGTATGAAGTGACAAAAGAACAGAAATATCTTGATTTGGCAACCTCATATCTTCCTAACCTTGAAACAGAAAATCAATCTACCGAATTGAAATTTTCTTGGCCATATAACTGGGACGATAAACTTCAAGGAGGTATAGTTCTTTATGCTAAAAACAGTGGTAATCCTGAATATCTTGAAAGAGTTAAAAAACATATCTCTTGGATGATGGGAAGAGACACAGTTGCGACTGGTGAAGGTGTAAATGGTTCATCTCTCGCATATCTTGGCGACCAATGGGGTGTCACACGCTACGCAAATAATGGTGCGTTTATTGCAAACCTTGCAGTTGACCTTTTTGATTTAGATAATGAAGCGGACATTCTGAAATTTACAGAAAGTCAGGTTAACTATGCTCTTGGTGATAACCCTGCAAAATGGAGTTATGTAATAGGTTTCGGCGACCAAGGCTGGCCTATGAATATTCACCACAGAGGTGCATATGGTGACTGGATAGACGGCGGTGGTAACAATAACGCATATATTACCGAAAATGGATACAGCCACGTTCTTTATGGTGCATTGGTCGGAGGTCCTGACAAAACAGGTGCATATAAAGACCAAACCACGGCATATGAATACACGGAGGTTGCAACAGACTATAACGCTGCTTATACCAGCAATCTCATGCGTTTAGTAAGTCAATACGGCGGAAATCCCGACCCGAATTTCCCGCCTGCAAGTGCTTCTATTCCTACTCGTGATGAGTTCTACATTGAGTGTGGTGCTCAGCAAAAACAAACATTCTTTACAGGTTTCAAACTTGCCGCATATAACCATACTGCTTGGCCTGCAAGAGTTTTAAATACTCCGACTATCAGATACTTCTTTGATATGAGCGAAGTTTTTGAAGCTGGCTATACTGTTAATGATGTTTACACCAAAATCGATTATGAAAGATATTCAAACGGTAAGGATTCAAGCCCGTTAACCGCAACAGTTTCACCTTTGCAAATTTCTGAACACCCTATTCAATATGACGGCAATATTTATTATGTTGAGCTGTCATATCCTAACTCTCCGTCTGTTTTTGCTCCGCAAGGGCAAGAACAACACAAGCTTGATATTCAATTTAGATTTGGTCTGCCTGACGGTTCAAAAGCAGGTTCTTGGGACGCGTCGAACGATTATTCATATGCTGGTCTTGCTAACACAGATAACGCAACTTTGGCGAAAACTAATTTAATTTGTCTTTATGATGGCGACAAACTCGTTTATGGTATCGAACCAAACGGCACAGTTCCCGAGGTTGACATTCCAACTCCTGGTACACTGCCTGGCGAACAACAAGGTACAACGACGACAACATCTTCTGAAAATCCCGAATCGAAAATCGGTGACGTTGACTGTGACAATCAAGTAGGCAAAATCGCAGACGTTGTACTTTTAGGAAAACATGTTGCAAGCAAAATTACGCTCACAGGGCAAGGTCTCATTAATGCGAATTGTGACGCAAGAGACATCGCAATTAATGTTGCCGACCTGCAAGCGTTAATCAAATATATGCTCAAACAGTTATCTGTTCTTCCCTATACGGTGTAATGTGAATGCGAAGCATTCACAAGTTAATAGTTAACAGTTAATAGATATGATGTTGGCTAATGCCAACGATTACGCGGGATAGTTTAACTTGGTTATTTGTTTCTATCCCGCGTTTTGTTTGCGTATATATATGAAAAGTACAATGGTTGCAAAGATTTACACCAAAGCCAGTAAAGTGCAAGTGATTTAAAAGAAAAGAAGAGCAGTTGGAATAAATAAAATTGAAAATAATGTGAGGACTAAAAAAGCAAATCTGTAATACTAAAAAAGTTGCAAAGCTGAATTAAGTTTTTAAATGTCAAAAAGGTTGCAAAGGTAAGTGAGGCGTATCAAACTAGAAAAGTCGCAAAGGTAAGTGTTGTGGCTCAAAATGAAAAGCGTTTTGCCGTTTTACATAAAGTAAACTTGTTGCAATCGCTCAAACCAAAGCCAGTAAAGTTGCAAATAAATTAAAATAAAGATAGAGGAAACACGATAAAAATGCCTAAAAGGGCGTTGAGGAGTAAAAAAAGAAAAATGGTGCATTTGGTTTATTGTGATAATGTTGGAAAAGCGGGCGAAAAAGTGTTTGATAAAATATTAGCTGGAACAAAAACTATGGTAGTACGCGGTGCTGCTGGGAGAAAAATTCCTCATAGTCGTGTTTTTGAAGGCGAAATGTTGTTTTTTATGGAAAAAGGGACTGCGAAAATTACGGCAAAAGCGGTTGTGAAAAGTGTGCAAAATTATGTTAAGCTAACTGAGGACGAGATTAATAAAGTTTTTGTGGATAATCAATTGAAATTGAATTTGTCAGATAAACAAAGGACACGTTGGCACAAGAAATGTTTGTGCTTTGTTGAGTTTGACAGGGTTGAAAAAATTGAACCTTTGGATTTTGACCATCAGGGTAATATGGACGACTGGTTGATTATTGAAAAAATCGCAGATGTTGTTGTGGGTACAAGTATCCCCTATAACTATGAAAATTCAAAATTTTAGGCAGGTCGGGTCGGAAAGTTAATAGTTGCGAGGAGCTGGCACTGGCATTTTCGTGAGATAGCTTAATTTAATCGTTATTATGGATACGTTTTAATAGTTCTACAAAAAGCATACAAAAAAATATAGTGGTTGCAAATCTGTAATACTAAAAAAAGTTGCAAAGGCAATAATAAGGTGTAATGAGTGACAGTTGCAAAGGTTATTACTGTGGCTTAAACTAAAAAAACGCAGAGTTTATTATTGTGGCTTAAAATGAAAAGCGTTTTACGGTTTTGTGTAAAGTACAATGGTCGCAAAGATTTAAAATAAAAAAGTCGCAAAGGTGAATTAAGTTTTTAAATGTCAAAAAGGTTGCAAAAGCAAGCGTTGTGGCTCAAACTAAAAAAGGTAAGTGAGACGTATCAAACTAAAATTGGAATAACTAAAATTGAAAACAATGTGAGGACTAAAAAAGTGGCTCAAACTAAAAAAATGATACTAGCGTTGATTACTTGTATTATGCTTGTTGGTTGCGGTGATAATTTAATTCCGCAACCTGAAAATAGCGAAACTACTAAATCTGTTACAACTGCTGAAAATATAACAACTGATACTGCAACTACATCTGAAAATATTGTGACAGATGTTACCACTAGCGAAATTAATAATCCAGGATTGAACGCTTCTGAAATATTGAAAAAAATGTCGCTTGAAGAAAAGGTTGCACAGCTTTTTTTTGTTGATGACCGTGTTGCAAAAGAGGATATTTCTAAGGTTGGCGGGTTTTATTTTTATAGAAAAGATTTACCTGATGAAAAGAGTGCTTCGGATTTTATAAAAAGTATCAATGAAAATGCTGTTATACCTTTGTTTTTTGCTACTGACGAAGAGGGCGGAATCGTCGACCGTGTAAGCCAATTACCGAATGCTCCTAAAACTACCAGTGCTTATGACTTGAACGGCGACACCGCAAAAGCACTTTCACAAGCAAAACAAATTGGTTCATATCTTGAAAATTTGGGGTTGAATGTGGACTTTGCACCAGTCGCTGATGTTTGGACAAATCCTGCAAACACAGTTATAGGTAAAAGGTCATTTTCAAGTGACCCTGCGATATGTGCAAAAATGGTAGAAGCTTATATTGATGGCTTGCACAGCGAAAAAATGCTTACAACAGCAAAACATTTTCCCGGTCATGGTGATACGAAAGAGGACAGCCATGAGGGTAGTGCGTACACCTATAAAACGCTTGAAGAAATTGAGCAAACGGAACTTATTCCTTTTAAAGCGGCAATTGCAAATGGTGTTGATTTTATAATGACAGGTCATATAACCGCTCCCGAAGCTGACAGTGAACCCGCTTCGCTTTCAGCGTTTTGGCATAGTTATCTGCGTAATGAATTAGGATTTAAAGGTATTATCGTTACTGACGCTCTTGGTATGGGTGCGGTGTCAACGCCACCGTCTTCTGAAACGGCGGTAAAAGCATTGCTTGCTGGTGCGGATATGTTGTTATCGCCAGTTGATTTCAAAGAGGCACTTAGTGGTGTAATCAACGCTGTGAATAATGGTACTATATCAGAACAGCGTATCGACGAAAGTGTTTTGAGGATAGTTCAACTGAAAAGCAATAAGGGATTAATGGGAGTTAATAGTTAGCGGGGAACCCCCACTGGTATTTCGCGGCGGGGAACCCCCGCTGGTATTTCGCGTCATAGTTTAACTGTGCGGTTAGTTAACTTACGCGGGCGGAACATTGGGTGCAAATCTGTAATACTAAAAAAGTCGCAAAGGTTAATAATAAGGTGTAATGAGTGACAGTCGCAATGGTAAGTGTTGCGACTCAAAATGAAAAAGTTGCAGAGGTCATTATTGTGGCTTAAAATGAAAAGCGTTTTACAGTTTTGTGTAAAGTACAATGGTTGCAAAGATTTACACCAAAGCCAGTAAAGTCGCAAGTGATTTAAAAGAAAAGAAGAGCAGTCAGAATAAATCTACCCTAAGAGGTGTTGAGGACTAAAAATGTTAATAAGCGTGCAAAATCTAACTTTTTCTTATGATGGCAATTATGAAAATGTGTTTGAGAATGTGAGTTTTTCGATTGATACAAATTGGAAACTTGGCTTTATCGGACGTAATGGCAGAGGTAAAACGACTTTTTTGAATCTTTTGATGGCGTTACAAAAATCGCCAAATGAAAATGACGTTTCTCGATATGAATACAGCGGTATTATAACAGCTAATGAACAATTTGAATATTTCCCGTATGTTGTGAATGATATGGGGAAATATGTTTATGAAGTTGCGGAAGAAATTTTTCCGCAATATGAACAATGGCAACTTGAACGCGAGCTTTCGCTTTTGGAACTTGAAACAACAATTTTATACCGCAATTTTAATACGCTTTCTTTTGGGGAAAGAACAAAAGTTTTGCTTGCAATAATGTTTCTGAAAGAGAATAGTTTTATGCTGATAGATGAGCCGACAAACCACCTTGATACTCATGGACGTAATGTTTTGGCTAAATATCTTAACAAAAAGAAAGGCTTTATTCTTGTTTCACATGACAGAAAATTTCTTGACAATTGTGTTGACCATATATTATCAATAAACAAGGCAGATATTACTGTTACTCAAGGTGATTTTTCTACTTGGTATGAAAATAAACAACATCGCGATAATTTTGAACTGAGCGAAAATGAAAAGTTAAAAGGCGAAATTTCTCGTCTTGAAACATCACAAAAACGAACCGCGTCATATGCACAGGAAACGGAAAAAAGCAAACACCGTGATGTTTCTCAGTCAGACGGCAAACAGGACAGGGGTTTTGTTGGACATAAATCTGCGAAAATTATGAAACGTGCAACAGCAATCGGCGGTCGAACAGAAAGAGCAATCGAGGAGAAAGCTTTACTTCTCAAAAACATTGACAGGACAGCTCCTTTAAAATTATCACAACTTGAATATCCTAAAAATACTTTAATTATTGCGAAAAAACTTTCTGCTTTTTATGAAAATAAGAAAGTTTTTGCAGATGTTTCTTTCACAATAGAAAAAGGCGACAGAGTTAATATTATTGGTGCTAACGGTTCGGGAAAATCCACTTTATTGAAAATTTTGCTCAGTGAAAATATTGAGTTCGAGGGAATTCTTGAAATGGCAAAAAATATGTTCATTTCTTATGTTTCGCAAGACACTTCTAATCTTTTTGGAACACTTGATGAGTTTGCTATTTCACAGCAAATCGAGGTAAGTCAGTTAAAAACAATTTTGCGAAAACTTGATTTTTCACGAGAACAGTTTGATGTTAAAATTGAAAACATGAGCGGTGGACAAAAGAAAAAAGTTTTAATTGCGTCGTCTCTTTGTGAAAAATCGCATATTTTATTTTGGGACGAGCCTTTAAATTTTATCGATGTTTTTTCGAGAATACAAATAGAAAATTTGCTAACAGAATATAAACCAACGATTATTTTTGTTGAACATGATTTTTTGTTCTGCAAGAAAATTGCAACTAAAACAGTTAGTTTATGAAAAGTTATTGTAATTTTCTCATATTCATGTTAGAATGCAGGTAGCTTTGGCATGCATTTCGTGGCGGGGAACCCCCGCTGGTATTTCGTATCATAGTTTAACTGTGCGGTTAGTTAACTTACGCGAGCGGAACATTGGGTGCAAATCTGTAAGGAGAAAAAAGTTGCAAAGGTTAACAATAAGGTGTAATGAATGACAGTCGCAAAGGTAAGTGTTGCGGCTCAAAATGAAAAAGTCGCAGAGGTCATTATTGTGGCTTAAAATGAAAAGTGTTTTACGGTTTTGTGTAAAGTACAATGGTTGCAAAGATTTATACCAAAGCCATTAAAGTTGCAAGTGATTTATAAAGAAAAGAAGAGCAGTTGGAATAAATAAAATTGAAAACAATGTGAGGACTAAAAAAGCAAATCTGTAAGGAGAAAAAAGTTGCAAAGGTTCTGTAAGTTGTAGTGAATAAATGTTGCAAAGGCAAGTGTTGCGGCTCAAACTAAATAAATTTACCCTAAAACAATGTGAGGACTAAAAATGTGAGGAAAAGATATGTACGATTTTAAAAATATTGAAGAAAAATGGCAAAAGTATTGGCTTGAAAATAATACTTTTCATGCGGAAAATGATTTTTCAAAGCCAAAATATTATGCGTTGGTGGAGTTTCCGTATCCTTCGGGACAGGGGTTACACGTTGGACATCCACGCTCGTATACGGCTATGGATATTGTTTCAAGAAAACGCCGTTTAGAGGGATATAACGTACTGTTCCCAATGGGTTGGGATGCTTTCGGATTGCCGACAGAGAACTATGCAATTGCAAATCATATTCACCCTTCAATTGTAACACAAAATAACATAAACGGTTTTAAGTCACAGCTTAGGGCAATTGGGCTTTCTTTTGACTGGGATAGGGAAGTGGATACAACTGACCCTGAATATTTTAAGTGGACGCAATGGATATTTTTGCAGCTTTTCAAAAAAGATTTGGCTTATAAAAAAGAAATGGCTGTGAACTGGTGTACTTCTTGCAAAGTTGTTTTGGCGAATGAGGAAGTTGTAAATGGTGAGTGCGAACGATGTCACAGTGAGGTTGTTCGCAAAGTTAAATCACAATGGATGTTGAAAATTACAGCATATGCACAGCGTTTGCTTGATGACCTTGATAGCGTTGATTACCCCGAGCGAGTTAAGCTTGGACAAATTAATTGGATTGGTCGTTCAACAGGTGCGGAGGTTGATTTTAAAACCACAACAGGAGATGTTTTAAAAGTATATACAACTCGTCCCGATACGCTTTTCGGTGCGACCTATATGGTGATTTCACCCGAACACCCGCTTGTTCTAACTGCAATTGAAAAATCAACTCCTGAGCATAAGCAGCAGATAGTGGATTATGTTGAAAAATCTGCCAAAAAATCCGATTTTGACAGAACAGAAATGGCAAAAGAAAAAACAGGTGTCTCATTAAAAGTTATCAAGGCGATTAACCCTGTTAACAACAAGGAAATACCGATTTTTATTTCAGACTATGTGCTTATGAGTTATGGCACAGGTGCGATTATGGCTGTGCCTGCTCACGATACACGAGATTATGAATTTGCAAAGGTTTTTGGCTTACCGATTATCGAGGTTGTTGCAGGCGGTGACATTGAAAAAGAAGCGTTTACCGATTGTGCAACAGGTAAAATGGTTAATAGCGACTTTTTGACAGGATTAAGCGTTGAGCAAGCGAAAGTAAAAATTGTCGAGTGGCTTAAAGAGAACGGGGTAGGGGAGACAAAAGTTAATTTTAAACTTCGCGACTGGGTATTCTCACGTCAACGTTATTGGGGTGAACCTATCCCGATTGTTTATTGTGAAAAGTGTGGATATGTTCCGATTGACGAGAGCGAGTTACCCTTAAAACTGCCCGAAGTTGAAAGTTATGAACCAACCACAACTGGTGAAAGTCCACTGTCGACTTTGGAAAGTTTTATTAACTGCAAATGTCCGAAGTGCGGTTCTGACGCGAAACGTGAAACGGACACCATGCCGCAATGGGCGGGTTCATCTTGGTACTTTTTGAGATATGCAGATACAACTAATACAAAAGATTTTGCGAGTGATGAAGCACTCAAATATTGGTTGCCTGTTGACTGGTACAACGGCGGTATGGAACACACAACTTTGCACTTGCTTTATTCACGTTTTTGGCATAAATTTCTATTCGATTTAGGAGTTGTTCCAACTTCTGAACCATATGCAAAACGCACAAGTCATGGCATGATACTTGGTGAAGATAACCAAAAAATGTCAAAATCTCGTGGTAATGTTGTTAATCCCGATGATGTTATAATGGATTACGGTGCGGACGTTTTACGTCTTTATGAGATGTTCATCGGTGATTTTGAAAAGCCCGCTCCTTGGAGTACAAAAAGTATTGTAGGTTGCAAGCGTTTTCTTGAACGTGTTGAAAATTTGAAAACAATTCTTACTGACGGTGAGGAATATAGCGAACAGTTACGAAATAATTTTCACAAAACAATAAAAAAAGTCACAGAAGATATTGAAAACATAAAATTCAACACCGCAATCGCCGCAATGATGACTTTGCTGAATGATATTTATTCTAATGGTAAAATCAACAAAAAAGAATTTTTGGATTTTTTGATTATTTTGAACCCGTTTGCTCCTCACATTACAGAAGAGTTATATTTTGAACAAACAGGTAAATATGTTCATGCTCAAAAATGGGTAAATTTTGAAGAAAAATACTGTGCTGATGATACTGTTGAGATAGTTGTACAGGTTAATGGAAAAATCAGGGCAAGAATAACAGTTGATGTTAAAGAGAGTAGCGAAAAAATTGTTGAAATTGCCGAAAAACAGGTCGCAAAAGAGCTCGAAGGCAGGCAAATTATAAAGAAAATTGCCGTTCCAAAAAAGTTAGTAAACTTTGTAATAAAATAACTTGACAAAGATTTTAGTCTATGATAAAATATCGCTTAATCGTTGTTTAACGATTTTACATCACAGACGGCAAAATCCCCTATCAGTAGGGAGGGAAAATAAAAATGGCTGAAATTCACGTAAATAAAAACGAGTCGCTTGACAGTGCAATTAAAAGGTTCAAGAGGTCTTGTTCAAAAGACGGCGTTATGCAAGAAGTTCGTAAAAGAGAACACTACGAAAAGCCTTCTGTAAAACGCAAAAAGAAAGCAGAAGCTGCTCGTAAACGCAAGTATTAAGTGCAGCTCGTATGAGTATAACAAGCGGGCTATAAAACAAATGCCCGCTTTATTCGCGGTAGGCAGGCGTGCATATGGTTCGCGGCAGGAGGGCAATGCCTGCATATGATTCGCGTCATAGTTTAACTGTTCAGTTAGTTAACTCACGCGACGTGCAATGCCCGCATATGGTCCGCGTCATAATTAGTTAATTTAATTCACGCTGGCAGGTATCATCTACATGTTTTTTCGTGTCATAGTTTAATTGTTCAGTTAGTTAACTCACACGGGCGGAGAGTTAATATGGTATGTTAGTAGTTGCACAGTCGGCTAACGCCGACGTTTAATTGAGTTATTTTAACTGTGTTGTTAGTTTAACTCCGCGTTTTGCAATTATGACAACTATGAATAGTAAAACGCGTCGATAAATTAACGATTAAGTTAAACTATTTTGCGGAATATAAGCCAAAGTTGCCTGCAACTTTTAACTATCCGATATTGGTTGCAATCGCTCATGCCAAGGTCAGTAAGGTTGCAAACTAATAAAAATAAAGATAGAGGAAACAAGCTAAAAAACGCCCAAAAGGGTGTTGATGGGAAAAGAACGATTAAGTTAAACTATTTTGCGGAATATAAGCCAAAGTTGCCTGCAACTTTTAACTATCCGATATTGGTTGCAATCGCTCATGCCAAGGCCAGTAAGGTTGCAAATTAATAAAAATAAAGATAGAGGAAACACGCTAAAAACGCCTAAAATGGTGTTGAGGGGAAAAAGAATGTTTGAAGCTACTGTTGCCGTTTATACTGTATGTCAGATAACTCCGCAGTTATTGAAAAGTATGGATGTTAGCGGGTTGCTTTTGGATTTAGACAACACTCTTACCACTCATGATAATCATATGCCTGCAAAAGGCGTGCCACAATGGATTGACGAGATGAAACAGCATGGTTTTGGGTTGATAATAGTTTCCAATAACTGTGAAGAAAGGGTTAAACCTTTTGCGAGTATGTTGGGTTTGCCTTTTGTTTCGGGTGGTAAAAAACCTCTCTCAAAAGGGTTTAACGAGGCACAAAAACGTCTTGATATACCATTTAAAAATCTCGCGGTTGTTGGTGACCAAATTTTTACCGATATACTCGGTGCAAATTTGAAACATCTCAAAAGTATTTATGTTGATCCGATTGAGCATGAAGGTACTCCTTTTTTCAAATTAAAAAGACGGCTTGAAATTCCGTTTTTACCAAAGCGTAAAATTGATATTCCTATGTTTATTGAGAAAAAAGACAAGAAATAAAGCAGGTAACACACACCTGCATGCTTGCTTTTTCGCAGTGGGCAATGCCCACATATGATTCGCGGTGGGCAATGCCCACATATGATTCGCGTCATAGTTTAACTGTTCATTTAGTTAACTCACGCGGGCGGAGAGTTAATAGGTAATAGATAGAGGTAATAGGTGTTGAGTGCACTATGCAGCATATTTACGCGAGTTATTTTAACTGTGTTGTTAGTTTTAACTTCGTGACCAATGGTTGCAAATTATTTAGGAGAAAAAAGTCGCAAGGACTCATAAAAGTGCAATGATTAAAAATTGTAGAGGCAAGCGTTGCAGCTCAAAGGGAAAAAGGAAAAAAAGGAGAAAAAAGTCGCAAAGGTTTTCAAAAAGGTGCTAATTGAATAGAAGTTGCATAGGCGATTATTGCGGCTCAAAGGAAAAAAGGAGAAAAAAGTAGCAAAGGTTTTTAAAAAGGTGCTAATTGAATAGAAGTTGCATAGGCGATTATTGCGGCTCAAAGGAAAAAAAGGGGAAAAGGAGAAAAAAGTCGCAAAGGGCTAGAGATTTAATAGTTGAAATTGTATAGTTAAAAGGGATACTGTATTGTTGGTTTGCTTTCTCGTTTTGTTATTGATGTGTTTTACAGATATTAATCGCAAAACGCGGAGTTAAAATAACAAATTAGTTATAACTATATCGCGTAACTGTGTCGCGGAGCGACACTCAACACTTTTCAACTTTACACTTTCAACTATTAATTCTCCGACAGCGACTCAGAGTAAAAAAATGAAGAGAATTTTGGTTATTCATGGCCCCAATATTAACTTGACAGGTTGGAGAGAACCTGAGATATATGGGGATACAACTTTTAGTGATATTCAGGATAATATAGTAAAACTTGGGAAAGAACTTGGATTTGTTTGTGAAAATTTTCAATCTAATCATGAGGGCGAAATAATTGATAAAATCCATGCCGCACGTGAAGTTTATGATGGTATGATTATAAACCCTGGTGCTTATACTCATTATAGTTATGCTATTCATGATGCTATTTCTGCTGTTGAAATTGAAACTGTCGAAGTTCATATGAGTAATATTTTTGACCGTGAGAGTTTTCGCGAAAAATCTGTGACAGCGTCTGCTTGCGAGGGGACGATTTGCGGTTTTGGTGAGAATAGTTACTATCTTGCGTTATATGCTCTGCAAAGGATTTTGGAATGAGCAGGCTCGAAAATGTTGCAAAAATAGTGTTAGAAAAAGCTGACTGTTTTATAGTTGCTAATGACATTAATCGTTTTTACTTAACAAACCTAAAATCCTCAGCGGGGTTTATTGTTGGTTTTAAGGATAAAACATATCTGATAATTGATTCAAGATATATTGAAAAAGCAAGGGATATTGTTGTTGACTGTGAAGTTGTTTTGCTTGAAAAGTTTTATGAGCAGTTAAAAGAGTTACTTATAAAACATAACGCTAAAACTATTTTGCTTGAAACTTTCCATACAACACTTTTTGCCTTTGAGCGTTACAAAGAAAAATTGCCAGATTTTGAGTTTTTAACTGACAAATTGCTTAGTCAAACTATTTCGGATATGCGATTGATTAAAACTGATTATGAAATTGAGTGTATCAAAAAAGCACAAGAAATTGCTGAAAAAGCGTTTGAAGATATTTTAGGTTATATTCATCAGCAATATGATTTTGAGCAAGGGCAATATACCGAGAGAGAAGTGACAAGGTTACTCGAAAACGCAATGTTGAAATATGGTGCGGATGCGATTTCTTTTGATACAATTGTTCTTAGCGGGAAAAAATCTTCGATGCCACATGGTGTTCCGAGTGACGATGTTATCGGTGACGGCTTTTTGCTTTTTGATTTCGGTGCAGTTTATAACGGCTATCATAGCGATATGACGCGAACTGTTTTTATTGGTGAACCTACTGATAAAATGTGGGAAGTTTATTATGTTGTTTTGGAAGCACAAAAATTAGCGATAAGTGCTATTCGGACAGGAGTATCCTGCAAAGATTTAGACGCAGTTGCTAGAGATTATATTAAGTCAAAAGGTTACGGTGATTATTTTGGTCATTCACTTGGTCACGGCGTTGGACTTGAAATTCATGAGGAAGTTACTGTTTCTGAAAAGTCAAAGGCAACTTTGCAAACAGGCAATGTTATAACAATTGAACCTGGGATTTATTTGCCAAAAGAATTTGGTGTTAGAATAGAGGATTTTGTTGTTGTTACCGATACAGGTTGCATTAATTTGACAAACACAAATAAAGAGTTTCTTATTCTTTAGTTTTGAGCTGTAACACTTACCCTTGTAATTTTTAATAATTACACCTTTTTAGTTTTTAGCCGTAACATTTACCCTTGTAATTTTTAATCATTACAACTTATTAAAAGCCAATGCGACTTTTTTAGTCTAGTTAATTTGTTGCCTGTGTTAGGTGCAGTGACTAACGGTTAAAAACTATGATGAGAAAATACATGCAGGTGTTACCTGTCGTCCGCGTGAAGTGAACTAACAATTAAGTTTAAACTATGCCGCGAAAAAGCATGCAGGTGCTACCTGCTAGAAAATTTACAATTAACATACTTTTAGTTAATAATTTTAATGTATAATATGGAGGATATTAAAAAAATGATTACAGCTGGCGATTTTAGAAATGGTGTTACTTTTGAGCTTGATGGTAACGTTGTTACGATTATTGAGTTCCAACACGTTAAACCAGGCAAAGGTGCAGCTTTTGTTAGAACAAAATTCAGGAATGTTATTACAGGTGCAGTTGTTGAGCGTTCTTTCAACCCGACAGATAAATTTGAAAACGCTTTTATCGAGCGTCGCGACATGGAGTATTCTTACAGCGATGGTGATTTATATTATTTTATGGACAGCGAAACCTATGAGCAAGTGCCTATCAACAAATCTGTTCTTGGTACAAATTTCAGATTTGTGAAAGAAAATACTGTTTGCAAAGTGCTTTCATATAAAAATAATGTGTTTGGTGTTGAACCTCCATTTTTTATTGAACTCGTTATCACCGAAACTGAGCCAGGTTTTGCTGGCAATACAGCAACAAACGTTATGAAACCTGCAACTCTTGAAACAGGAGCGGAAATTAAAGTGCCTCTCTTTATCGAAATCGGTGATAAAATCCGAATTGACACTCGTACAGAAGAATACATGGAAAGAGCGAAGTGAGTTAATAGTTGTGGTGTCGGCTGACGCCGACGTTTATGCGATATATTTTAACTTAACATTTAGTTTGTAGTCGCGTTTTGCAATTTTACGTAAAATGCAATTATTGCAATTCGTTAAGACGAAAAAAAGTCGCAAAGGTAAGTTAAGGTGAATCAAAATAAAAAAGTCGCAAAGGCAAGTTAAGGTTGCTTAAAGGAAAAAATTAATATAAAAAAGTTGCAAAGGCTCTTATAAAGGTGCAATGACTAGAAGTTGCGAAGGCAAGCGTTGTGGCTCAAAATAAAAAAGTTGCAAAGGCAAGCGTTGTGGCTCAAAGGGAAAAAATAAAAAAGAGGAGAAAATTATGGGACTTGGTGAAAAAATGTCATATGTCCTTGGTTTGATTGATGGACTTGAAATAGATAAAACTACAAAAGAGGGTAGAGTTTTAATTCAAATGTCAGAGGTTTTGAGATTAGTTTGTAAAGAAGTTGAGGAATTAAGTTCAAAAGTTGATGATGTTGCTGAACTTGCTGAGGATATTGATTATGACCTCGGCGAGCTTGAAGAAACTGTTTTTGATTTGATTGACGATGATTGTTGCGGTCATAGTCACAGCAAAGATGATGACGATGATGAAGACATTGATGATTTTATCAGCCGTGTTTTTGAGAATGCTGACGACGAGGATAACAAGGAAGTCGAAGACCGCATATTTTATGAGATAGAATGTCCAAAATGCAAACATGAAATCACCCTTGAGGAAAAAGAAATCGAAAAAGGTTCAATTCATTGCCCGAAATGTAATGAATTGCTTGAATTTGATATAGAAGAAGAGTAAAAATTTGAATAATAATTTTTTTTCAACAAAACGCTTGGTCGTTTATGCAATGCTTACTGCGATTGCGTTTTTAATAGTTTTGACTAGGATATTCTCTTTGCCGATTATCCCTGTTGCCGACTATCTCAAATATGATCCGAAAGACATTGTTCTTTGTTTAGGCGGAATACTTTTCGGACCATTAGCACTTATCATTACGACTGTTGCTGTGTGTTTTCTTGAAATGTATACTGTCAGCACGACGGCTTGGTTTGGCTTTTTTATGAACTTTGTTTCGACTATTTCGTTTGCAATGATACCGTCAATTATCTGCACGAAAACAATCAATGTGCAATTCATCAAATTGTTTTTCAAACTCAATTTTTTCAATAAAAATGAATTCTTCTACGCCTAGTGCGACTTAAAATAATTTTGCTTGAATATTCAAAACAATCACCTCAAGCTAATTATACATTAAAAATAATCAAACTTCAATGGAAAGAGTTTTTGTGATGATTTGTAAAAAATGCAAAACAGAAAATGAAAAAGGAATGACTTTCTGCCAAAACTGTGGGGAGCCGATCCTATCGGAATTCACACCAATTGGAAACACTATAACGGGTGTCGGCAATCTGATTTTTTTGTTGATGATAATTGTCGGAATTATCGAAATTATTATAGGTTTTTTGATTGGTTCTGACAGTTCAGAAATAATTGGTTTCATAGGCTTTGTTATCGGAGCTTTAACAATGGTTTTTGGTTATATTTTGAGAGCCTTTGTTTACGGGTACGGCGTTATTGTACGCTATTGCGAAAGGCGGGATAATAAATGAAATGCCCTAAGTGTAGAAAGCAGATTAATGATAACATAAACTTTTGTCCGTATTGTCAGGAAAAAATAAACAAAGTCGCAAGCTATACCCCATCAAAACAGCGAAGTGCCAATTTTTTTTCAACAAAACGCTTGGTCGTTTATGCAATGCTTACTGCGATTGCGTTTTTAATAGTTTTGACTAGGATATTCTCTTTGCCGATTATCCCTGTTGCCGACTATCTCAAATATGACCCGAAAGACATTGTTCTTTGTTTAGGCGGAATACTTTTCGGACCATTAGCACTTATCATTACGACTGTTGCTGTGTGTTTTCTTGAAATGTATACTGTCAGCACGACCGCTTGGTTTGGCTTTTTTATGAACTTTGTTTCGACTATTTCGTTTGCAATGATACCTTCAATTATCTGCACGAAAACAATCAATGTGAAAAGAATGATAATTGGTTGCTTGCTTGGAATTATACTAATGACTGATGCTATGTGTCTTTTTAATGTTTTATTTTCGCCTTATTATTTTGGTATGCCGAGAATTGCAATTATTAAAATGCTTAAACCTGTTTATATACCATTTAACCTTATCAAGTCAAGCATAAACTCAGTGCTTACTATTGTTTTATGCGTTAGTTTATCCCATGTGCTTGAAAGAGTTAGAAAAACGTTTTAATTCTGAAATACAATATTTTATAAAAATACTCGTAAATGTTATCACACTTTATTAAGCGAACTGACTATAATATTTCTGAGAATCACTCGCGGATAAAAGCTTAATGTCCTAGTACTAAGTCGCGAAAAAGCAGGCAGACGCTGACTATCAATGCCATGGAGGAAAATATTATGATGAGACCGAAGAAAGAATCTAGATTTATAGCCATTTCAAATCAAGCAACAGAAAAACTTCCTATGGCGAGCAGTTCGGTTATAAAAGACAAAGAAACTGGGGTTTTATATCTTTTCCAACAGGCAGGGTATGGTGCAGGTCTTACAGTTTTACTTGACCGTGATGGTAAGCCATTTGTTGATTTAAATTCTGATTTGTAGTAGTATATTTCTCTGGAAATACTATAAAAAATAAATTTAATTATGGGTTTAATATAAATTTTCTTGTGGAAAATGAGGGCGACAGCTTTTTTGCTTAATTTTCTTATAGGAAATTTATTTTAAATAAAAAAATCGCGGATTTTAGTTAAATATTTATAAATAACTAAGCTGTGAAAATTTGGCGGCAAAAGCCGCATATTACTAAATTGACAGATATACACGATAATCTTATGAGTTACTGATTATGACGATGTAATAATCGTCCACCAACTTTGTTGGCGTGAGCAATGGATTTTTGCAGTAGAATTTGTGTGCGAAATGGTCAAGGAAGTTAACAAGGCACATGGGTTGTTAGCAAAAACATTGTGATATATAGCGATTTGTAACTTCTATCGCGCTCCTTTGGATAGAGGGTGTGTATTTATACTGTTTTATATATAAAACAGTAGTGCGTTTCTTACAAGAAAAACGCCGTGTTCTTTTAATAGTGCAAACACACGATTTTGAGAACATAATTGTTCGATTTAGTAAATAAAGAGACTAACTGTCTCGAAATAAGGAGTAAAAGAAAATGAAAAAATTCTTTACTAGCGAAAGTGTTACCGAGGGACATCCTGACAAAATTTGTGACCAAGTATCAGATGCGATACTTGATGCGTTGCTCGAAAAAGACCCTAATGCAAGGGTTGCGGCAGAAACTCTCACAACTACGGGTATGGTCGTTGTTGTTGGGGAAATCTCAACAAGCAGTTATGTTGACATTCCTAAAATTGTAAGAAGAACAATAACTCAAATTGGGTATGACAGAGCGAAATTTGGCTTTGACGCTGAAACTTGTGCTGTTATAACTTCAATTGATGAGCAATCCGCTGATATTGCTTTGGGAGTTAATAAATCTCTTGAAGCCAAAGCGGGAGAAATCGTTGATAACGACACAGGTGCAGGCGACCAAGGCATGATGTTTGGTTATGCTTGCAATGAAACACCCGAACTTATGCCGTTGCCTATTTCACTTGCACACAAACTTGCAAAAAAGTTATCTGCTGTGCGTAAAGATGGTACATTGCGTTATCTTCGTCCCGATGGTAAAACACAGGTTACCGTTGAATATATTGACGGCAAACCGAAAAGAATTGAGGCAATTGTCGTGTCCTCACAACATTCTGCTGATGTTTCTTTGGACGTCATTCGTAAAGATATAATTGAGTATGTTATAAAACCTATTGTGCCCGCTGAACTGCTTGATGATGACACAAAGATTTTTGTAAACCCAACAGGGCGTTTTGTAATCGGCGGTCCGCAAGGTGACAGCGGTTTAACAGGACGTAAAATTATTGTGGACACTTACGGCGGATATTCTCGTCATGGTGGTGGTGCGTTTTCTGGTAAAGACCCGACCAAAGTTGATAGAAGTGCGGCATATGCTGCAAGATATATCGCTAAGAATATTGTTGCAGCGAACCTTGCCGAGAAAGCAGAAGTCCAAATTGCTTATGCAATCGGTGTTGCAAAACCTGTTTCGGTTTTGGTTGATACTTTTGGCACAGGTAGAGTTTCTGACGACATTATTGCAGAAAAAGTTAACGAACTTTTCGATTTACGCCCAGCGGTTATTATTGAACAACTCGAACTTAGAAAACCTCAATATCGCCAACTCGCCTCTTATGGTCATATGGGACGTGAGGATTTAGGTGTCGCTTGGGAGAAAACAGATAAAGTTAATGAGTTGAAAGTTTTGCTTGATAAGTAAATAATGTTGTTTTTGGTTGATGTGCTTTTTGAGTATATCAACCGTCAGTGCGGATATGGCGGAATTGGCAGACGCGTATGGTTCAGGTCCATATGAGAGCAATCTCTTGCAGGTTCAAGTCCTGTTATCCGCAAATTTTATTGGAATTGGCAGACGCGTATGGTTCTATACCCTATGAGAGCAATCTCTTGCAGTAGGAAGTCCTGTTATCCATAGCGGGCAACGCCCGCCTGTATTTTCGCGTTATATTTCTAGGCTATTGTTATTTTAATTTCGCGGGTTGCGGTGATTATTAGCAAGTTGAAAGTTTCTGAAATAAAAAAAAGCGGATATGGCGGAATTGGTAGACGCGTATGGTTCTATCTATCTATGAGAGCAATCTCTTGCAGTAGGAAGTCCTGTTATCCATAGCGGGCAACGCCCGCCTGTATTTTCGCGTTATATTTCTGGGCTATTGTTATTTTAATTTCGCGGTTTGCGGTGATTATTAGCAAGTTGAAAGTTTCTGAAATAAAAAAAGTAAAAGCCTCGCCTCTGGTGATAAAACCGAGGGCGAGGTTTTGTGATATGAGAGGACGCTGTGATTATGAAGATACTGCCATTTGAGGAATTTCTCCAATCCCAAACCGATGACAAATTGAAACTTAAAACTGACGGCGTTTCCGTTAATCTAAAAGAGAACCCGAATTATCACGATTTTCAAAACGACCAATTGCTTGTTTGGCAATGAGTTTTGCAGCTTAACAATACTATGATTTTTTGACTTTATGCTATCAACAAAAGGGGGTGCGGGGTATATGCCCCCGATAAGTGAGCAGAGCCCGCAATCCCGTTGTACTATACTATTAAAAAAATAGGTAAAAAATAGGTTTTAAAATGTGATTCGCATTAAAACCGCACAAATGCTATTTCAAAGCATTTATGCGGTCTTTTAATTTTGAAAACTTATACGTGAATTAACATTACGCTAAATTATTAACAAATGGTACGCACTTATCCGATATAAAAGTTACTATGGGCGGTGGCGGAACATCGCGTTTTATAAATAGTTCTGCGAATGAGATAGCAATTCCAACGATTGCGGCGACAATTCCTACTACTGGTATAGCGGCACATACTTCTGATACACATATGGCAATACCCTCAGCTGCGAACGCAATTCCTGTTGCAACAGTAGATATAACATCAAGCGTTTCAATCACAGTACCTGCCCCAGTTTTAAAATCTTCATACGTTTGCCAAATAGACAGCCCCACAGCTGCCGCCATAAGAAGTACAGAGGCAGCTTTTCCAACCGCTGTTGTTATACTAAAAAGCTTTTGCCATTTTGCAGCAGATGCAGCAATATCTTCAGCCTCTGTTACATCAGCTGATATATCCAATCCTAGTCTTGAAAGCGTTTCAGTATATGCATTGTCTTTACTCAGTATTTCGACAAAATCAAGTTTTGAAAATGTTTCTGTCAAAGCCCCGTCGGCTCCGATGATATCAGCAAAACCGCCCTTAAAACCTTTGGTAATTCCCCACAACGTAATGTCTTTCGCCGCTGTTACTGTAATAGCAACGGTGCTGGCAATTACCTCTGCCTTTTCCTGACTGTTTAGTTTACTCCAATGCGAGAATCCTTGCATCACAGCAAATACCCCAAATCCGTAAAATGCTATAGATATTGCCGAAGATGCTTTGGGATGGTTCTGAAAAAATTTAACAAGACGAGAGCCGATATCAGGGTCATTCATTGCCAAAATTTCGGCAGCCGCATCTGATGCTATTTTACTTATATTAGCAATATACTGCTCGGTTGAAACATAACCCGCATCTTTGGCTGCATCATCGATGTCTTTTTGAATCTCTGCCTTAACATCAGCTGGGAATGTACTCATATTGTCTTGAATATTTTTGAAATATGTTTCCATAAAATCAATAAGGAACTGGTTAAAATCACTAACCGCATCGGCATCGTCTTTATCGGTAGGGTTAGTGTTTGCTACAAAAGTAGATAACAATCTGTCAACAACAAGCTTATGATATGCCGCCGCATAACTTACAGTTTTATCTCCAACAATGACATTGTTGTCATTGTTGAGTATTTGCATGAACGTACACAGATGATTAAGCTCTTCTTGACCCTTGTTATTTACAATACGACTTATAAGTGCGTTTACATAATTATTTGTAGATACTGCATTGTAAAGGTCTGTGCCCCACTTTTTACCGTCTGCTAAATAAACTCCGAAATCACGGCCCATATTGTCGATATACACAGAATTGTAAACAGCATCTGATGCATTTTGGTAATATGTCTGACGTGAAACAGATGTGTCGGCTGTACCAGAAAAGAAGTTTTTGGTTTTTACTTGTGCATTATCGGCTTTGCCAATTGCTTTACTTATCGTATCATCTGTTGAAAGGGCATAACTATATGAGAGATAGCCAAGGGCAAATTTATTTACAAGAAAATCGCTCATATCTTTTCCAGTTGCTAACTGTGCCTGTTCGTTAGTCAAGTCGTAACCTGTACCATCTCCGACAGTCGGTTCTTTTTGATTCAGATAATTGAAAATATCTTTATCTGCTTTACTTGCGGCATATACCGCCATAGTACGCATACGGGAGAAGCTCTGGTCGTGAACGGCTTGCATACTGGGACGTTCGAGCGACAACAACATTGCGACTGACGGTGGATATTCATCGCTTAAGATGGTTTTTTCTATATCGCTGAGAATATTATTGGGAGCGTCGTTCAAAGCAGATACTTTATGCAAAAGTGCAGACAGTTTGTTTTGTATTTCTGGCTGTAATACACCAGTCAGTTTTCCGCATGAATTAGGTTTATTATCAGCTGTCAGGTCGCTTAACGCTGTCTTTACATCAAAACATAAGCCGTCAATGTTTTGATACAGCGAGTCAAATACAGCAATGACGCTTGCAACACCACTAACAGGTTGATAGAATGTAAGTTTAAAGTTAGTTAATATTGAAAATGTAGGCTCGCCATAATAAACCCCGCCTTCAGATGTGCCCAATGAAAAATTGGAATTAAATGCAACGGGCAATGTCACAGAAATATCGCCAAGCGAAATACCGCCTGGGTGGGTGCCGTCAGAAGTCGTAGATGCAATGATTGTAATTTTGCCCTTTGAGTCAAGAACTCCCCAATCAGAATATGCTATCAGTGTACCAGACGTACTAGACGTATCAGGTTTATAGCCGAGTGTTAAATTCCCGACATTATGAGTTGTTCCGTCTTTTTGTATGGATATATTATAGGTATTTACACCAACAGTTTCAAATCTAATTTTCTTTCCGTCACGATTGATATATCCGATACCATAGGTCATACCGTCATACATTTTCAAATATCCTGTTTCTGTATGACCGTTCAGAGTGTTGCGTTTCCAGTACAAACCGTTACCATGAACATCAGCTTTTACCGCTACTTCTTCATCGCCAAAGAAAAGATGTCCGCCTGCAATTGAGAGTGTCTGGAAGTCAATTCCGTCATCTGCCGAAATGACTTTCAGGTTGGGAATACCACCTTGTTTAAGGTGCAGTTCACTAACTGGTCTAATGTGTCCAGTATACTTTTTCATATTATTACCTCCGTTTTTTTTATATTGTTATACTTCTTCTGAAACTGTGCAAAGGTATAATAGACGTGTTCTATAGCAATTTTCGTTTTTATAGATTATTTTTCAATCATAAGATAAATCTCATATACGGGTGTGGGGCGTGCTACCCACCACTCGCAGACAAGCGAGACGCGCCTCGCAATCATTTATATATTTTTGTTAATATTCAAGCCAATATAGTCTATAAAAAAATCAAGGGACTCGACAAGATTAGAGTGGATTTTTACGCAAATCTGACAATAAAATTTTATACAAATCATTGCCCCGATTATTGAATCTAAATTCAGTTTCTTTCAGATAAATAATGAATTTTTCCTTTGGTATGCCTTTAAATTTGACGAGCCGATGTTTGGCATAACCTCGCGGACACAGGCTCTGTGCCAAAAACTTTCGACGCCATTGATATGATTTCCGTTTCCTTTTGAAAACTCACACTGAGCCTGTATCCGCGATTTTCTCCATGATTTACCCTAAAATGTCGCGGACACAGGCTCTGTGTTTTTCATAACCAAGGTCGACAAGTCCGTCATAGCCACGCCAACCATCACTATAAATAACGCTGTCAATATCAGCACGACCTCTTATTATTTGGCTTAGTGTAGCCGATTTGCAGTCAGAAACAATCTCAGTATACACTTTTCCATCGCGTTTGTAAAGTCCAAAAACAATGATTTTTGAGCCTGCTCCGCGACCACGTTTTCCTTTAACTCGGCGTGGACCGAAGTAGCTTTTGTCAACTTCAAATTCTTCTTTTTTAGGTAGAATTGGTGATATTTTTTCGCAAATTTCAAAAATTCTAAAAAGCAATTTTTCGTAAATTTTATTAATTGTGTTTCTTGATATAGATATTAAATTCGCCGTGTCCGTAGCAGTTAAATCAGTCGCAAAAAGTCTTAAAATTTCACGGAATTTTCGCTCAGAAATTTTCGTATGATAGCAATACTTGTTTTTCATAGTCTTGACACCTCTTAACAGTATATCATACCGCTCTGTTCTAGTCAAGAGCCTTTTTTAATATATAGTACACTTGTCGCAAATAAGTAAGGCTAAAAAATTGTAATTTTAATATATAGTACAGTGGTTACAAATGAGTAAGGAGAAAAAAGTCGCAAAGGGTTTTTCAAAGGTGAAATGATATTTAGTCGCAGAGGTAAACATGGGCGGCTCAAAATAAAAAAAGAAAAAAATGCTTGATAAAGGGCAAAATATATGTTAAAATTGAGAAAAACCTTTGGAGGAATAAAAAATGTTAGTATCAGCAAAAGAAATGCTAGAAAAGGCACGTGACGGCAAATATGCTGTTGCACAAATAAATATCAATAATCTCGAATGGACAAAAGCGGCAATACTTACCGCACAGGAGCTAAATTCGCCTATTATCCTCGGCGTATCTGAGGGTGCAGGAAAATATATGTGTGGATATAAGACAGTTGTTGCAATGACTTCTGCAATTGTTGAAAATTTTAATGTGACAGTTCCTGTTGCTTTGCATCTCGACCATGGTTCGTATGAAGGAGCAAAAGCGTGCATTGAAGCAGGTTTTTCTTCTGTAATGTTTGATGGTTCACATTATAAAATCGCTGAAAATGTTGAAAAAACCACCGAATTGGTAGGTATTTGCAATAGTAAAGGTCTTTCAATCGAGGCAGAAGTTGGTTCAATTGGCGGTGAAGAAGACGGCGTTGTGGGCGCAGGCGAATGTGCTGACCCTGATGAATGCAAACAAATTGCCGACCTTGGAGTGACTATGCTCGCGGCTGGTATTGGTAATATTCACGGTGTTTATCCCGCAAATTGGGCAGGATTATCTTTTGAAACATTAGAAGCTGTTAAGGCGAAAGTTGGCAATATGCCTCTTGTTCTCCATGGCGGTACGGGTATTCCTGAGGATATGATTAAACGTGCGATTTCTTTGGGCGTTGCAAAAATTAATGTAAATACTGAATGTCAACTTTCTTTTGCTACCGCAACAAGAAAATATATTGAAGACAGTGGCGACCTTAAAGGCAAAGGATTTGACCCTCGCAAACTTCTCAATCCAGGTTTTGAAGCTATTAAGGCAACTGTTAAAGAAAAGCTTACTCTTTTTGGTAGTGTTGGGAAAGCATAAAATATAGAGAATTTATTTTTTTGATAACCTGTATTCATATCGAAAATGTTTAATTTTCATTACATGAGTACAAATTATTATTTAACTTAACATTTTATAATTTTTAATAAAATATCCGACCACCTCGGCGGATATTTTTTTGTTTTTAACATTTAGACTTGAACTTACTTTTTATAGTTTTTTTGTAAGTAAGAGGCGTCGGAGAGTTTATGGTTGAAAGTTGAAAGTGTGTATTCCTTTTTTTAAACCAGTAAAAAGCCGCTATTAACTAATCGTTTGGTTAAACTATACCGCGTAAACGTGTTTACTTCGCGACACTGGTCCACCATAACTATACACTATTAACTTTTAACTATCAACTCTCCGCCACCCCGCCCACATTGTAATAATGGTAGTGGGGATTATACGATTGATATATTAACCCTCATAAGGCAAATAAGATAATTGTTTTAACATAAATTTTATTAATGCTTGCAGGTCAGCGACATTAACCGCGGGGTCTCTTGTATCGCAATTTGCGTTAATGAGGCTTTGACCTGTTAGAGTAATTTTATTTGCAACATGTTTGCCAAGGAGCACTATGTCTGCAATTTTGCCAATTTCGCTGTCTAAATCAATGTCGCCGTAGACTATTGTTGGCACAGGTTCGGGTTCAACAAATTCTGAAATATCTGCAAATGAAATATATTCCTTATTTGCGTATGTTTCAGCATAAGAAGCACTAACACCGTAAATAGTAAGTTCTCCACGCCCAGCAAACACATCACGCCCAATACTTGTTACACTCTCTGGAATTACAATGCTCCTTAGCGAGGAGCAATAATAAAACACCACATCACCAATTATTACGCCATCAGGAAGTACAATATTTGTGAGTGATTTGCAATTGGCAAATGCTCTGTATCCAATACTCGTTATGCTGTCAGGAATTATTATATTTGTGAGTGATATACAATCCTCAAACATATAACTGCTAATGCTCGTTATTCTGTTTGGAATGGTTATTTTTTCAAGATATTGACATTCGGAAAATGCACCTTCATCAATATTTATCACACTATTAGGAATATCAATACTAGATATTGAGGTACCTAGAAAAGCACCTATACCAATATATTCGACACTATTTGAAATGGTTATGCTTGTAAGATTTGTAGCATAACCAAAAGCAGTTATGTTGATATTTTTTACACCATTAGGAATTACATATTCTGTTTTTTCATTGCAAATTGGATATTAAATTAAAGTTTCAGCATTTATATCAAAAAGAACACCGTCAATATCGCGAAAATTATAATTGAATTCGTCAACCGTTATTGAACTGAGCGAAGGGCAAAAACTAAACGCCTGTGCACCGATAAACGCTACATCATATGGAATGGTTATATTTTCAAGAGATTCACACCAACCAAATGCCCAATCTCCAATACTTGTTATGCTGTCTGGGAGTATTATACTTTTAAAAGCGCAATCAAAAAATGCAAATTCGTCTATCGCCGTAACAATATAACCATTAATTGTGAATGGAATAACTACGTCGGCTGTAATGTCATTTGTATAATCTATGACAATTGCTTCATAGTCTTCAATTGCATAAACTACTCCGTTTGCTGTGTATAGTTCAGCAGCATCTATCGTAAAATTTTGAAAAGGGTCTTGCACAGATAACAGACAATGATATACTGTTATCGGAGGCAGGACAATGAAAAACAAATATATTTATCATTCAAAAATTTCGGAGGCAAAATTCAGGCAAATTGTCCGCCATTTTGCAC